>NZ_KV811766.1:3680-10453 GCF_001813195.1 Staphylococcus sp. HMSC065D05 | reverse complement strand
TATCATCTCTGAATATTCGATAATAGATAACTTCTGATAATCATGACTTATGTTAAATCAATCCGTAACTATCTTTTTTGTTGAAAAGTACCACGTTGAACATCTTCATCCAAATTATCCATCATCTCTTTAAATAATTCTTGAAATCTTGTTTCATCTTGATCAGAATAGCCTTCAAATATAACGTTATCAATATTCTCTTCATTGAAATAATAAATTTGATCTTCTACAACACCAACTGGGTATTTACATGCTGAATAATCGAACAAATACTTTTGACCCTCAATTTCTACATTGGTCCACGATTAATAATCATTAACTTTTGAGAACCTTCTTTTAAATATATAATGCTTCCTATTGTTTCCATTTTATTTCACCTTCTTTGTCTGAGAACATTTTAAATTGATTTAAGGTTTACTTTTAACCTTACCAATTTTACCTGAAATTTCTGTTTGAGCGTATAACAACACATTTTGAAATAAGATTGTTGCTAATAATAATGATATTGCTATCAAATAAATAAAATTAGATTCTTTTTGAAATATAAACCCACAAATCATAGCAACAAATAAAAAAGTAACAATAAAGTTTAAAAGTATGTTTTTCACAACTTCCTTATTGTTTGGTAACACGTGTGCTCTAAATGTATCATTTTTTAAATATAATTGTAATTTGAACTTCTTATTTTTATTAACAACGCCTTTAATGAGCAATATAGGCACAATCGCAATTAAAATTAATATAATGTTTAATGTATATGTTGTTGAAAAATCCAAATAATTACCTAAAGATTTTACTAAATAACCTATAAGTACAGATGCACCAATACTCAAACTAGTAATCGCATTTTTGGTCTTATTTTTTTTCAAACTGTCAGTCTTAACTTTACTAATTTCATTTTTATCAATCTCAATCAATACTTGTTTCATCAAATAATTCAACAATGGGAATATATATGTTAATTTATTTCGATTTAAATCAATAATAAAGTATCTATTTTCATAATGTATCAGTTTAAATTTACTATTTTTTTCGATAGTTTCTATTGTTATTTTATCGATGATGAATCACATTCTTTCTAATTTAAAATATTTTTAAAAAGCTTTCATTGGATTCAAAGAATTAGTAACTGCAGTAATTGATTGACCTACTTTTTTCTAACATATTTTTATTATTGTCACTTTATCTCTTCTATCATTATGTAAGAATATTTTGAATTGATTTAAGTTCGATATATTTATTTACTCTGATTGACTTAGCTTACTTATAATTACCTCTTCGTTGTCAAATGCAATTATATTCATTATAGAAAAAAAGAAGAAAAAAGTTAGACTGCATAGACACATTAATATATTGATTTTTTCTAAAAATATCAATGGAAACATAAATATAGACAACACTAAAAACAATAAGTATGCTCCGATAGCAACAATCATGTACTTGAAAGTTGGTCTCATTTTACAATTCATTCTAGGATTATTTTCCTTTAGTTTTAAATCCCATTTTTTTCTTAAATAAATTCAAATTGAGATTACAGAAAACACAAGGATTATAAAAATAATTATATTGATATATATATTAGAAGGTACATCTAGTAAATCCATAAATGGTCTCATTAGTAAAGCTATTAAAACCCCTGCACCACCAGATATCCATCTTATGTTTTGGGATCGTTCTTTATTAGTTTTGTTGTCATATTCAATTTCATTTAATTTATCATTTGTAATTTCTATTAAATCTTTTTTTAATATCCAGTTCAACATAGGAAACAAATAGAAGAAATAATTCACTTCCAAATCTATAAGGTATTTCTTTTGGTTTAATTCAATCAATTTATATCTTGGATTTTTATGTATTCGATACATGTTCACGCTGAATTTGTTGTTATCCTTTAAATCATTCATATACAATGTCATCCCTCACTTTTACTTTTTTACATTTAATATTTAGAATTTCTCAATTTTAGCTTCTTATTTCGAACAATCTACCAACCTTTCATAGGAATCAAAATTTTACTCACATTATTAATAGAATGTCCCACGTGTTCCTTAACATGATGAGATGTACCTTTCACTGTATCAGAAACTTGATTTATCGTTTTTTAGTCTTTTTAATAGTTTGGTTTGTTTTAACCTGATCATCTTTTATGGTTGATTCTGTATTACCTTTAATCTCATTAACTTTAGACATACCAGCATTCATTCCGTTCATCACTGATGGGACTATATCGTCTTTCATTATTTTTTACCATAATTTTTCACTTTATTGTATCCTTCACTGATTAAAATATTCCCAATTTATAGTTTTCCCTTTTCAATAGAGTAAATATGTTTCACTCTATCAAATGCTGGGTCTAATACATTTTTGCCCACCCAATCTGTTCCATCTTTTAATCCAAATATATTATTTTTGTACAAATAATCAGTACCATATGAAGCTAAACTACCAATAGCAATACCAGCTAAAATAGCCCATCCTCCTGGGTTCAATCCTAGAGCTGCTATTGTTAAACCAACTATTGCAGTAGCAACTGTACCTAGTGTTAATCCATTATGCGTCACAACTTCTCCGGCTGTTTTATGATCCTGTGTAATGTCTGAATAAACCCCTGTACCAAAACCAATGCCTCCCATTACATTACTACCATACATAACAGCTCTTGTAATACCGACACCTTAATCTTTAAGCATTTTACCATTAATCGTTAGTCCAGGATTATTTTCTAGATATTTACCATATTCCTCTAAGAGTGTAGTTGTTCCATCAACTGTTAAATCTTTTGAAATATCATTTGTATTTTCATCCATATACTTTTTGATATTTTCTATTGTTCTAAGCTACTAATCATTTGGTTATTCCCAAATAATAAAATACTAATTTTTAGCGAATTGGTGTTTAAGTGACGTATTCATCGCTTCTAACTGAATAAGATGCTTTTTTAATTTACCAATTTCGTCTATTAATTCAGATACTTTTGAGTTATTGCTATCGACTTCTGATTGATGTTTACCCACAAAGTTATTACAAGCTTGTTCAGTCAATTTATCAACATTTTGTATGTTTTTACTAGCTTTTTCAATAACTTCAGCTACGATTTATTCATTTTGATTAAATCATAATTAACATTAGAACATTTTATCTAGTAATGAAAATATTGAAACATACAATTAATTATTGAACATAAAATTTTGAAAAAGAATCAATTAAAGCGAAATATCGATTTGGTGAATTAGAATGAAAACTACAAAAAATGTATATATTGGTAATCATGAACATAAAATTTAAAAATAATATAAGAAAAATTTATCTTCTAATAGATCAAGAATAAGTTTAACAACTAAAAAAGTAATTGTTATACACCAAACTATCTAAAAATAATAAAATAACAAAAAAACTATCTTGAAAAACAAATGATACAATTTATAAGAAATTCTATATTAAAAATGTTTATTGTGCTATGGTTTAAAGTAATAGAGACTACTATGCTTTAAAGATAATAAGTAACGATAATGTAATGAAAGGTTTTAGAAAATATAACAATACCAAAAATATCAATAGATAATATAGATAAAAAAACAATTAATCTAATAGCAACGATATTTAATAAAAGTTGTGATAATATTATATTGATAAAAGGAAGGTGTATATTATGGAGGTAAATTTACAAAAAAAATCAATAGAATCAATTCAACATTCACATTTAATAGGATTATCATTAGTGAATTTCATTATTTTTGGATTTTACTATTTTATATATTCAGGTCCAGGTATAAGAGGTAATATGCCATTATATATGAAAATATATTTAATAGTATCATTATTATTATGGCTGACTCTTTATTTACAAGAACGCGAGTATATTTTTAAGAACTATAATCGAAAAAATTATAAGTTCAGAGTTGCAATATATATGAGCATCAATTTACTTTCAGGATACAACATTCCATTTTTAATTAGTTCTGCTTATGCTTTTTATTTTGCAGATTCTAGAGACGATACTTTTACATATTGGTTGTTAATTTGTGGGCTCATAATAGTCTCTGCTATAGGTCTATTCTTATTTTGTCTAGGTGAATTTGAGATGTTCGGTATCCAAAACGGTAGTTTTATTAGAATGATTGGTATTTTAATTGTTTTATTATCGTTTGGACTATTGTTGTATGTATCATTAATTCTTCCTGTTGATTCTGAAGAAAATCAAACGATTTGGATGGGAATGATAATGTTATTTTGTAGCCACTTACTTATTGGACGAACATACTTTTACTTAGGTCTGTTAAATTATGACATTAGTGAAGATGGGCTGAAATTATAATAGAATTAGTTATGTTTATCATGCCCTATTATGTCAAAATAACATTTGAAATTGATAAAGAAGTAAACTGATTGGAAAATTTAGATACGGTAAATGAATTTTTATTGATAAAAATATATACCTACACTACTTATAATATTTCAAAAAGACTTTTTTGTATTAGTGAGTATAAATATATAATTTTTATTTTTTAAATGAAAGATTACAATATATATATGAATTAAACGTATAATATTTTAGAAATGTAGTATAGAATTAAAACAAATGTATATGAGAATGATTAGTCAATGTAAAATAATTACATATAAAGTATTTTAGAGTGAAGGCAAAACAAACATCAAATATACAACACTGCAAGGACATGTGTATTTGATGGATTACAAAGACTGAATTAAAGAGGTATATGTGGAAGATCGATTACTTAAAAATGGCGCATGTAATCCATATGAACAATGAACAATTGGAAGAGAATACTAATTACAAGATGATGATGGAGGTCATTTAATTATCCAGATATTTGGAGATTCTAAATACTTTAACAATCGCCTGCTATAAAGCAAGTATATTAATTAAACAAAAACTGTATTTTCATAGGAGTTTTGTATAATGGATAAAGAAAATTTACAAGTTTTAAGTATAAACAATATTAAAAATTCTTATTTAATAGGTTTTGCATTAGTAAATTTTATAATATTTGCATTTTATATATTTTTATATTGCTTTATTGGTATGGAGGGAACAGTCCCTAATTATATGAAAATATATTTAGCCATATCATTATTTTTATGGCTCATATTATATTTACAAGAAAAAGGAAAAATATTGGCAGATTTTAATAGAAATAACTATAAGAAAAGAGTATGTGTCTATATGCTAATTAATATCTTAGCCGGATATAATATTCCTTTTTTGATAAGTTCAGCTGATATTTTTTATTACTCAGGTGTAGACGTAGAAGCTTTTAAATATTGGATTATAATTGCAAGTATAATTCTAATTTCTATGACAGGGTTATTTATATTTTGCTATTCAGAATTTGAAATGTTTGGAAATAAGCAATATATAGTATTAAAAATTTCAGGAGTTTTTTTAATATTATTATCATTTATTGCTTTGATATATATTTCATTTATTTCTCCTAGTGACTCAGGTAAAAGTATAGTTATTTGGGTAGGCTGCTTCTTTTTATTTGGCGTACACATAATAATGGGACGAGTATATTTCTATTTAGCAGTTTTAATGAATGATATTAGAGAAGACGGGCTGAAATTATAATGGAATTAGGTATGCTTATCATGCCCTATTATGTCAAAATAACATTTGAAATTAATAAAGAAAAACTGATTAGAAAATTTAGATATGGTAAATGAATTTTTATTGATAAAGATATATACCCACACTACTTATAATATCTCAAAAAGACTTTGTTTGTATTAATGAGTATCAGTATTTTTTTAAAATGGAAGATTACAACATATATGAATTGAACATATAATATTTTAGAAATTTAGTGTGAAATCAAAGCAAAGGTATATGATAATGATTAAGGATGTGTAAATATTGGTTTATTTTGTACTTATTGGAGTATTTATTATATTTTATTTAGCGCTATTTGATAGTCTTCTGAAATCTGAAAATCTTTCAATTTTATCTATTTTTTTAGATTTTGTTATTATAGTAATGTTGATTGTTTTTCATTTTATTGGAAATAAACTTACAGGAAATGATTTAAGTAATTATATAGCATTTACTTTAATTGGTTCTTTTGTGTATATATATTTTGCAATCAAAAATTTTTGGACAAAACCAAAAGTTTTGAACTATCTAATTAGTAAAAAGGAAAATACAAATCAAGACGATATAGAATATCAAGAGTTAGATTTACAAGTCTCGAAAATTAAATCTGTTTACTATTTTTTAATTGCTATCGTGCTTTTAATACTTACGAAAGTACATATTGTTAGTGATATTAAAGCAGACAGTTTATCTATGAACCCTGTATTTATTTTTGTTGGAATGATAATTATAGTTATCTGGCTAATAATGGACTTGTATAGAAAGAAAAAATATGGCATTTTTTTATTTAAATCATTAATTCCTATCGTAGTGACTATATGGATCATAATATCATCTGTATTATTGTATTAACTATAGTAACACCTTTATTCGCGATTGGAAGTATTATTTATAGTGTTAAGGATAAAAAATATGATGAAGTTAAAGGCGCTAAATTACTACAAATTTCAATAATTGTAGCAGCTATTATCTTTTTCTAAATTGATTAACTTTACTTGGATTAAGAAATTGATTGTAACTAAAAAATGACACAAAAAGATGGAGTAGATGGATGTAGAAGTATTCATTTACTCCATTTTTATATTTTCACCCCCCTTTTAGTGAAAACAGGCATGCATGGAGGTATGTAAAATACGGCAAGTCGTATGACGCCTAAAATGAC
>NZ_KV811766.1:0-3580 GCF_001813195.1 Staphylococcus sp. HMSC065D05 | reverse complement strand
CAGCAATGAAAGATAGTGTTCTCAACCAGTCTAAAAACTTTGCACAGAACAATCGAGTCGGCCAAATGTCGAGTGATATGAGAGGCCAAGCGTATAATAGAGTACAACAAGGTAAGGAATGGATAGATTATAAAGCCCACCAAGTTTTAAAAAAGAGCAATATATTAGAAAAGGACATCCTCTTAATACAACATAGAGTTGCGATTGTAGGCGTAGGTAGTGTCCAAGTCAGCCAAAGGTGTTACGCTTAGAGAAGTAGTTAAAAATATTCAACGTTCCCTTATGTTAATATATTCATTCACACCCAATCATCAAGTCACACACCAAAAGATAGTATGGTAAAGAGTGAAAGTAAACATGTAAATCATACTAATAAATCTAGAGAAAATATTAAAAGAATTGAGCCCATATCGGTTAGTCTTAAAAGAAATATAAAACATGAAGAAAAGGATTCTATAGACAACTAAAGGATCAAGAAGAAGAAATTAATAAATTAACTATTAAAGAATATATAAATATTTGTAAAAATTGTATTAAAATTAGAAATAATACTAAAGCGAAAGCTCGAGTAAACACATTATTCCGAAAGCAACCCACTTTACATAATCCAGATATGATAGCTGGTGGGTATGCACATAACATAGGTGGGTTAGGAGATACAAAAATAAATTCATCTCTTGGAAGTCAGTGAAAATACAAAATTGATGATTTGGATTATCAAATTAAAGAACAAAGTAAAAAATTTAATGAGAAAGAGCGAGAAAAAATATATTTAAATATAAGCTTAAATTAATGGAGGATCAAATGATAGAAATAAAAGATTTTAAAAAAGTAGCAAATGTACCACAAGAAATTATTAATAAGTATGAAAATATATTATCAGAGGAAATCATAGAATTTTGGAAAGATTACGGATTAGGTACATTTTTTGAAGGATTTATGAAAAGTATAAATCCGGAAGAGTATACAGATTTGATGGAGTACGGAACTCAATTTTTTAAGGATGCTGTGCCATTATTTGTAACTGGATTAGGAGATATCATTTATGTAGAAAAAAAAGATGGATTTATAGGAATTTTAAAGTTTCGATATAAAGAAACAAAAGTTTTAATGCAAATGTTTAATTTAACTATAAAATTAATTATTGATGAAAATGATAAATATTTTTGTGATTCACATATTGAACCTCAAATGTATTTCGAAGCATTAAAAACAAAAGAGGAACCAGCCTATGATGAATGCTTTGGATATGTACCAATATTACCCTTGGGTGGTAAAGAAGAAGTAGCGCATATGGATACAGTAAAAATTAAGGAACATATCCTATTAATTACAGAATTAACTGGGCCAATTAATGACTAAAGTTTATGGATTTTATCATAAATCAAGTTGTAGAAATTTACATTCGGAAGTTAAGCAATGAATCGAGCTTAACTCCCTTTTTTGAAAACTATAAAATTCGGAACGTTTTTATATGAATAAACACGAATTATCTAAAACACTAAGTGAATACACACTAAATAATAATAAAGTAGAATTTATTAATGTAGATAATCAAATGAATATACCAGAATATTGGAAAGAAGTTTTTGAAAATAGATAGGAGATTGAATATGAACTTTGAAAAACAATTAAATGAAATGTATCAAGAAATAGCAAATCATATCAATGATATGATACCAACAGAATGGGAACAGGTTTATACAATGGCTTATATAGATGAAGGAGGAGGAGAAGTGTTTTTTAATTACACTACACCTGTTAGTGACGACTTACATTATTATACTACTATTCCAGATGATTATAATGTTTCACAAAAGATATTTAGTGATTTATCTTTCACTCTCTATAAATTATTTAAAAGGCTCAGAGAGCTATTTATAGAAAATAATCAAGAACCATGGACATCATGTGAATTTGATTTTAATAATGAAGGTAAATTAAACGTGGCTTTTGCTTATATTGATTGGAAAAATTCAGAATTTGGACCGTTAGCTAGAGAATGTTATTATGAATACAAAAAATTCGGTGTTTTACCAGAAAAAGAATATGCGATAAATAAAGTAAAAAAAGTAGAACAATTTATTAAAGAACAAGAAGAAGAGTAAAGCGAAGGATGACTAAGAAATATAAAAGTTGCTTAGTTTTCTTTTGATTACAAAACATAGCATATTTTAATTTTATTGCTAAATAAATACATATAAAATATTTTAGAAAAATGCAGACATCGAATAAACAACTCAACCTGGACAATGTAATGTTTATCGAGTGGCTCACAAAGATTATATTAAATACTTCAAGATATCGATCATTTAATCATGAGAGTATTCAGAGTCTCTAAAAATTTAGATAATCTCATATAAATATATAACGATCCTTACTGCTCTCACTTTACCTTAGATATCTTCCTACATTTTTAATTTCGCATGTACTTTTTTATCAGAAATCGAAACTATGTTCATAATAGTAAACAGAAACAATGTAACTAACCAACCTATATAACCAAAAATATTTTGATGATCATCAAAAATCATTTGAATAGGAGCAATTGAAAAAAATAGGAACATAAAATAACAAAACACCACTAGCACTAAATTTTTAAACGATGGAATCAACATGACTTTTTGTGTGCTATTTTGATTAAATGCTGAATGATTCAACTTCTTTCTTATAGATAAACGTAACGCAATCACTGCAACAAATCCGATTAAAAACATTATCGCTACCCATATTCGACTAATATTAATATCCATGAAACCCACAATACTTCTTAATAACACACTGATAGTAACACCAATACCGGTAGCCATCATACCATGACTGTTTTGTCCCCCATTATTAAATATATTTAAATTGTTGAACTCTTGATAAGTCAATTCTGTGCATTTAATAGGTATAAACCAGTTCAACATAGGACACAGATATGAATACCAATTTTGTTCTAAATCGACCATTAAATAGCGATTTTCTTTTTGAATGATTTTATATCTAGGATTTTTATAAATTGTGTATACATAATCCATCTTGTTTCACCAACTCCATTTCATTAGATTTGCTACTTTTTTGATATTGTTGACAGCTTCTCTAACATTTTTTCGACTTATTCTGCTTTATTACTAAAATACTTGGCATTATTTTCAACATTTTTTACAACCACTAGAAAATTATCCTATAATTTTTTCATAATACAATGTACCTTTTGCTTCTAAAATAAATTGCTAAGTTTTAAAAACAATTCTTTTGTCAATTTATTGACCAGTCCAATCAACTTTTTAACTCGTACCTAATCCTTTAGTTGAATTTACTATGTCAACGCCAACAAATTTTCGCATATTAAATCTAATTTATTCCCCTTACTAGTTACAATAACGGCTGAAAAGAATTATATCCGAGAATCATAAGCTTGTCTTTGTGACCCACCCGTTCCACAATGACATGATACTTTTTTGAAGATAATCATATCTACTTGAAATACTTTTTACTATATTTTCAACATCAGAAGAGTAGCATTTTGATGTAAAAAAAGTATTAAGCAACTGACTAAAAGTTGGACTGACCCCAATTAGTGGGAATTATATAA
>NZ_KV811765.1:0-472 GCF_001813195.1 Staphylococcus sp. HMSC065D05 | reverse complement strand
TATCAATCAAATAACACGCAATCACAAAGAACAACTCAACCGACTGGTGGTTTAGGCGCAAGCTATTCAACATCAAGTAGTAATGTTCGCGTTACAACAACTTCTGCACCATCATCAAACGGTGTATCTTTATCAAACGCTCGCTCAGCATCTGGTAACTTATACACTTCAGGTCAATGTACATATTATGTATTTGACAGAGTAGGTGGCAAAATCGGTTCAACATGGGGTAACGCAAACAACTGGGCAAACGCTGCAGCACGTTCTGGTTACACAGTAAACAATTCACCAGCTAAAGGTGCAATCTTACAAACGTCACAAGGTGCATACGGACACGTAGCATACGTTGAAGGTGTAAACAGCAATGGTTCAATCAGAGTTTCAGAAATGAACTACGGTCACGGTGCAGGTGTTGTCACTTCACGTACAATCTCTGCGAGCCAAGCTGCTTCATATAATTATATTCACTAAT
>NZ_KV811764.1:0-220 GCF_001813195.1 Staphylococcus sp. HMSC065D05 | reverse complement strand
AAAAACATACTAAGATTAGCTATGAAGAAATCTATGACGATAGATTTTTTCATAGCTATTTTTTATAGTTATAGAGAGGAGTAGACTGTCCAGACTCTTGGATTTTAAATCCGTATAAAAAACAAGTCAGCTTTACTCTCGCCTTTTGAAATTCGTTTGTAGTATGTTGGGTTCCTGAAACCGTGTATAGGAAAATGAAATGAGAAAGGTTAAGTAAAGT
>NZ_KV811763.1:170918-173982 GCF_001813195.1 Staphylococcus sp. HMSC065D05 | reverse complement strand
TGATTTTTAGTCATCAGTCCAATTTATTATAGAGTCATTAGATTAAGTAGTTAGTGCTTTGCTTGTGTTAAAAGCCCCAAATTAGAGGTGGATCTGCTTCGTAGTCTTTTTCATTTAAGTTTTTTTCTTTGATGATTTGGCTAGGGAATTTATCAAGATCATTTTGTGTTTTGAACATATTTGATAAATTTTCTGACATACTCATTTGATTATCAAATTGGTAATCACTTGTTTCATTCATAGTAGCTGTAAAATATAATTCCTTATTATTATTTACATACCCTTTAATTAAATAATCTCCCATTGGGTTTTTTTCGGTTTTTACAATCGTAAAGTGTTTATAATGATTTACGTTTTCATTGAAAAATAAATCGATTCGCTTTTTTTGAATATCTAAGTAATAATCACGTTTATTTTCGTGAAGGATATAGAAGCCTCCAGTTATAAGAGTTAGGATTATGAAAAATGATAGGGCAAACAATATAATTTTATTATTATTGAACATAAAAACCTCCTCAAATAAAGTTGAATAAAGGATATTAAAAGCCCCAAATTAGAGGTGGATTAGCTGTATATTCATTTTCGTTCAAGTTTTTATCTTTGATGATTTGGCTAGGGAACTTCTTGTGAGATCTAGGAGGCTTGTACATATTTCCTACTTCTTGAGGATAGCTTATTGTATCTTCAAATTGATAATTGCTATCAGAGCTTAAAGTAGCTAAAAAATCTAATTTTTTATTATTATTTATATATCCTTTTATTGTATAGTTGCCCAAAGGTGTTTTTCCAGTTTCTGTAATTTTTAAAGTTTTATAGTTATCTAAATTTTCTTCAAAAAATAAATCGATTCGCTTTTTTTGAATATCTAAGTAATAATCACGTTTATTTTCGTGAAGGATATAGAAGCCTCCAGTTATAAGAGTTAGGATTATGAAAAATGATAGGGCAAACAATATAATTTTATTATTATTGAACATAAAAACCTCCTCAAATAAAGTTGAATAAAGGATATTAAAAGCCCCAAATTAGAGGTGGATTAGCTGTATATTCATTTTCGTTCAAGTTTTTATCTTTGATGATTTGGCTAGGGAACTTCTTGTGAGATCTAGGAGGCTTGTACATAGCACCAACTTTTTTTGAATAACCAATTGTATCTTCAAATTGATAATTATCTGCTTTATTAAGAGTTGCAGAAAAATACAAACTTTTATCGTTATTAATATAGCCTTCGATTATATAACTTCCCATAGGAGTTTTCCCTGTTTTAGTTAAATCTAGATTTTGATAATTGTTCATATTTTCTTTGAAAAACAAGTCGATTCTTTTCTTTTGAATATGTAAGTACTGTTCACGTTTATTTTCATGCAAGATACAGAAACCTCCAATTATAAGTGTTAAGATTATGAAAAATGATATGGCGAACAATATAATTTTATTATTCTTGAACATAAGAACCTCCCCAAATACAGTTGAATAAAGGATGTTCAATACTATGAAAATTAACGATAACACTAAGTTGAAGCTTTCTGAAAGTTCTTATCAGAACTATAATATTGGATGTCAGGTTAGCACTCCAAAAGGTGAATTTGAAGTTATTGAAAAACGTGATGACACTCAAAATGGTCTACGTGCTTATGCCTATGCACCAATTGTTAATGGAAAGCCAGACACGAGTAACATTGTGATGGGCTATGCAGGTACAGAACTTACCAGTATGAAAGACTGGAAAACCAATGTAAATCTTCCTTTTCATAATAACACAACTAATTTGAAAATTGATAACCATTATAAAAAATTAAAGCATACCACAATTAATGAAAAATATAATAAACCTACAGATGATAATGATGTGCTTAATACGTAAGATTATATTTGAAATATAAGTCAATTCTATCTTTTTGAGTGTCTATATATGTATCTTTCTTATTTTTGTGTGAAAGATATAGATCAACTAAGAACAATATTACTATGATAGAAATAAGGACGAATATTTTATTTTTATTACGTATGAGATCTCCTTTGAAAATGAACAGTTAATAATTGGTGATGGACCTTAGAAGCCAAATATAAGGGGAGGATCAGCTTTATAGTCATTTTCATTCAAGTTTTTTTCTTTGATAATTTGGCTAGGGAACTTATTGGAGGGGTTTTTTTGTTTAAACAGATGACTTAATTTTTTTGAGTAATTAATTTCATCATCAAATTGAAAACCTTTATCTTCATTCATAATAGCAATAAAATCTAATTTTTTATTATTATTTATATATCCTTTTATTGAATAGCCGCCCATAGGTGTTTTTCCTATATCAGTAACCTTGATGCTTTGATAATTGTTTATATTTTCTTTGAAAAATAATTCAATACGTTTTTTTTGAATATCTATGTAATGTTGACGCTTACTTTCATGTAGCATATAGCCGCCTCCTAATATTATTGCTATTATAATGATAATAGATGTAGCGAACAATATTATTTTGTTTTTATTCATAATGTCCTCCTAAATTAATAAATTCTGATCTGAGTTGTGGCGACGCTTTAACAGTCATTGTTATCATGAATATCAATATAATTAGTCATATTTTTCGATTTTATTTGATATTCATTTTGCTACATATTTAATCATCCTCGCTTGGCATAAAGTTCATACTATCAGAAAAATAAATATTCTCTTGCTTGCCTTCAATAAAGGTAAATTCTACATCTTTTGTACCAATTGAAGAACCTTTTAAGTCACCTGTACCTTTCAATAATAACTTTGGTGCTTGTTTCGTTGGAATATCGTATCTTTCCCTTAATTGTTTTACATTATAATCGCTATTTTCTAAATCATATTCTGCTGAGTAACTAGGTACATTGGGATTGTATGATATATTTCCATTCTTATAATCTTTTAATTCTTTAAAATCTGCATATTGAGCGAAGAATTTAAATTCACCTATTTCTCTCTTTATCTTACTATCTTCAATTTTTTTAATAGGGATTATTTCATTGTTTTTCATTTTCACTGGATATTTTTTCTTATTACTTTGAGGTCTTCCTTTATTATCGTATGTAATTTTATTGG
>NZ_KV811763.1:170418-170818 GCF_001813195.1 Staphylococcus sp. HMSC065D05 | reverse complement strand
ACACCATACCTCTAGTTTCTAAATCTTCTCCTTTACGTTGTATAGCCATTTCCGAGTGTAGCAACCATGTCCCTTTATCATCCTTATCAAATTCTTCATCTCGATAACCTTCTTTATCGTACAGGTCTTCAAGGTTTTTGATAGGGTACATACTTAATGTTTTTTCGAAACTTTTTTTGATTTGCGTTTCTTTATTACCTTCTTTTGTCATACTTCCACATCCGCCAATAAAAAACGTTATTAATAAAAAACTGATGCATAAAAGTAACTTTTTCGAATGTTTCACATTTTCACATCTTTCTATTTATCGTATATTTGTAAAAACGATATAAATCAAATTCTTAGACTTCTTCATATTACTCTTTCATATTACCAAACAATAAACAGCCATTCATTTTAA
>NZ_KV811763.1:164227-170318 GCF_001813195.1 Staphylococcus sp. HMSC065D05 | reverse complement strand
TCCTAATTATTTTTACTTCTAAGTTGTTTTATGAATTTTAGTGATCATTTCACGAGTGCGACCATGAAAAATTATAATGGTATACGAGTGACATGTAGTTTAAAACTATACGCTTCATCTTAGTAGAGATTTTCTTACGTGTAGCGTAATTATTTCCAGGTAATATACGAGCCAATTAAATATCCTCAGATAATCAAATATATATATAAACAAACAGCATGATTACTAAAAAGAATAAATTTAAGCACTTCGACAGAAACAGTAATACCACGTGTTAATTCTCACATACAATGGTGTCAAAATGATTGAATTTATCGAGTGTCTAAGCAATTTAAATATGCCATAAATGGATATCTGAAAAAACACATACATGTTCTGTCAAAATCAAATCGATGTCTAAACCTTGTTGTATACATATCTAGGAGTCTTAAATGAACAACGAGACCTGCTTAATACGTATTTCGACGTAATTGAAAAGAATTACAGAAAGATTTGAGCGAATAATGAAAGAAAATGAGGCGTGTGATTTTAAAAAGTTGAAAAAATGATTGGATATTGATAAAAATTAAATTAAAAATCTCCCCACCATACTCACATGAAAATGTGTAGGTAAGATGGGGAGTTTATGGGATTGATAATTTTTATTTGAAAATATTAAAGTATTTAAAAACCAAATTTCTAAGACAATTCATTATACTTAATTTTGTTATCTTTACTTTTTGCTATAGGATACTTCTCCGCGTTCTTCACTAACTTCTTACGGATAATATCATTGATATCAAAATTTAAATTGTCTGCTAACATATAGCTATATATTAAAACATCTGCTATTTCTTCAGCTAACCTTTCACGATTAGTTTCTACTACTTCATCAGATGTTTTCCATTGGAATAATTCCAATAACTCAGCTGCTTCTAAAGTAATGGACAATGATAAATCTTTCTCATTATGAAATTGTCTCCAGTTACGAGCATCTCTAAATTTATTAATTTCTTTCACGATATCATTAATTTCATCCATTGCTCTCACCCTTTGCTGCTATTTTTAGCGCTTCTCTTAACTGATCATCTACAGCATAAATATATAAGCCATTTACACCACGTGTTAATAAGACATTTAATTCATTCTTCAAAAGCATTTCTGAAAAATACTGTTTTGATCCGTCTTTTAACGTTCTTCTTTGCGTAGCTTTTTTATTAGCACTCTCACTTTTGTCAAAAATAATTTTACCATTTCTATATTTAACTGAAGGTCCTATAATGACGCCTGCAAAGTTTAAATCTAAACCTTGTATAGTAAATGTTGAGCCTATTTCATCAATTGTTTGATCTTGCTCAACCCACGGTAAGCTAACTTGATTTCTATTAGCTTTTAATTGATAATTCCAAGGCATGGACCAATTTCCGATTTTAACTCTCCAAAAGTCTTCATGATTAGGCGGCTTGGTTCCATACTTCCAATCAAATGTAGCAAGCATTCGTGATATACCACTATCTGTATGTGTAGCTTTTATCTTAATAGCTTTTTCTAACTCATCTGGTGTATCAAAGATTTTAATATCATATCCTAATTTATCTTTAGGTATAGAATTTATTACTTGATAATCAACTAAGTTTCTGATCCAATTAACAGTTGAAATATCACTATTTATACGCATTTGATTTCTCAATGTTACATGATTACTATTACTTTTGGCTTTATCAAAATATTCATTCAACTTATCTATTTCCCAAATTTGTTCAGTAGTAAGAACTTGTTTTATATCAAATACAATTACCACAACCTTGGCTCTCGCCAATAAATCATCTAAATGATTTTTACCTTGATAACTTTGCTTCCCTTGAGTTAAAAGTAAGTGTGCTTCATCAACAATAACTACATCTACTTTTTCATCTGATGAGTTGTTATTAATAAAACTAGTAGGTTTTTGAACAATTTTATTTTTTTTATTAGCTATACCTAATTTAGAAGCTATTTGACTATATATAGAAACATGCTCATTATGGTTAACTAAAAGATGAATATCTAAATTTTCATCTAAATCCAAATTGTATTTTCCTAGTTCATAAAGTAATGTACTCATTAGAACTGTTTTACCCGAGCCCGCTTCTCCTTCAACAATAATTAATTGTCCATCTTCATTTGAAAGTATACTTTCTTTAATTTTAGTTAGTATTTCTTCTTTAGCATTAATTTGTTCTTGTGTCAATTTATGAAATGGAGATGCTTTGAATATAGCTGAATCTTTAATAATACTTTCTATAGGAAATAACGATTTATTTTTTTTATTTAAAGATTGCCATATTTCAGAGAATATTTCATCAAGCATTTCCGATGTATAATATTCATTTTGTTGATTTGTTCTACTATTATGAACTCTAGATATATTCTCTACACTCAACAAATACTGCATTAATCTATTTTCAATATCGAGAGTCAAAGATTTATTAAATAATTCATGACCAATCACATACATTGATGATTTTTTTGATTCAGAAAAATCTTCCCAAAATGATTTCACCTTCGTATCAGCATTTAGATGCTGTCTTGTTCTATTTCTTATATCAGCTGTTTCTCCCACATAAACTTCAAAATTATTTTCACTCTTTTTGTCATTAATGATATACACAGTCGGATATCTCAATAAAAATTTCCCATTTGCTGAAGTATTCCACTTACGTACTGAGTTATCTAAATTCTCTAGTGAATAGTTAATATTTTCTATTTTTAATAAGTTTCCCATTATATCACCTATCAATTTCTCATATATACGTCTCTATTTTATCAATTTTATGCTAAATTAATATACTTTTTTTTATTGAGAAAAAATTGTAATCATCGAGATAGTATACTGTGTATATGATACTCAAGTTACGTGAATACCTTAAACCAAACCGTCCAACTGTTGCATAATTGATTCTCTAACGATTATTCACCTTGATTAGTCACATTCTTATTTATTTTATAAATATAATTATATTTATAAAATAAAAATAAAATTATATTTAATAATAACCTAAAAATCAAATGAACATCTGATCTAATATATCTATTTTGTGAAGTGTCATATAATATTAAAGAAGAACTAATAACTCCCTAAACAATTTTAAACACAAAATTACTTAACATAATATCTACATGTTCTTTCTTAATACACTAAAAACCTTATACCTTATGGTACGCTTTCCTGAGCTAGTGATATTCCTAAAAAACACTTATCGATTAATTCGTTAAGTGTCTTCACTATATTTAACCAGTATTTCTACTGATTTTTTAAACCTCTTTTTCACCTTAAACTAAGACTTTTCAATCTATAATTTGCTTTAAACTTTCACCTATCTTATCTAATTCAGACATTGCATTGTCAACCCAATCTCCTTTAGCTGATTTTTCAAACTCACTTCTAAAAGAATTACAATGACTAATTGTTTGCTCAATAAGCTTTTTTTCTTCGTTTTTCATTTTGTTTTCATGGTCATGATGTCGCTTGTTATGTTCTGGTGCAATGACATTTGTAATACGGTTTTTTTCCATCATTTTTTTCAGTTCACTTACAGCTGAACCATCAAATGCAACTGGGTTTGCCATTAACATAACTTAATCACCCTCCTTTATTTTCTCAAATTGCTTTAAATATTCTTTTCTTAGTTCATCTTTGTAATTTTCTAATTTTATCTCACTTTGTCTAAGTCGTTGATTGACTTCATACTCGTATTCTTCTATATTGTTTAGCATTCTACCATTAGCTTCATTACTATAATTCATTTTTTCTTTTAAATGTAAAAACAAATCATAGCTTTCCTCATTTTCTCTTCGTATTTGATGCCTTAATTCATTTAGTTTTTGTAACGCTTGATCTACTTGTTTTTTTTCTGTGTCGTATACGTCTTCTAATTCATTAAGTTGCTTATATTCAGAAAACATCATGCTAAATCTCCAATTTGACTTGCGAGCGATTGATCTTTTTCAATAATTTCATTGATACTCGTCTTAATTTTTGAAATATAAGTATCATACTGTGATGATACATTCGTGAGTTGTGTTAATTTATAAGAAATCTTACTATGCGGCATCGTTACTAATTTGTTTTCATTAACATTGCCCACATCTAGGGCGTCTAGGACTTCTCCATCGGAAAGATGTTTTCCCAACGCACTTCCAGACTCCCGGGCGTCTTCCCAATTTTTTTTAAACAACTTTTTCATATCAGCGTACAACTTTCGCAACTGTTGAATCTCTTCTTCTACCATTTGACTTAAACTTACAGCTATCGAAAGCGCTGTTAAAAATTCTAAAATCTTTTGTTGAGATGACGATAATGCTCCGCCGCTTGCTTGTACCATATTCGCTTTCACCGCATCAATTTGTTGTAATTTTTTTGACGCCTGCTTTTTCGCAGTCACAAAGGATTTATTGTTGGCATCTTGATATCCCTTTAGCTTCTCTAATTCTGCTTTGATTTCACGTTGCTCGCGTTTCCCTAAAAACCCGAGCATGGAATGCCCTTTACCATTTTTAATTACCATTTCATTTCCTGCAGATACATATTCAGTCTTTTTTATAATGCCATTTAATTCATCCTTGTCAGAAACAATTCTTAATATGTTACCATCATAACTTTTAATAAACGACTCTATATATGCATCTTTTTCTTTATCATGAAGGCTAGATATTGGTCCCTTTATAATTCTTCTAAAATCTTTAACCGTTAGTGGTGCAGGATTATAAGCAACCACATTGTCAATATCATTACTAACACCTATGATAATCGCATCACGGCCACCCAAAGAGTGACCTGTGATCGTATCTATCTCATAGTCTTTTTTAATATCTTTGATAAATTGTTGCGTGTTTTTAAAACGCGCATCTTTATCTGTAACAGTGTTTAATCCAATGTTTGTATCTGCGGCAAAATCTAGCATTGATCCTCTTGCATCTATGGCCTCTTGTTTATCCTTAATAAAATTAAAGGGGTTAAGCGTATTTTTTAATTGTTTCTCATGTACATTTGTCCCAGCCATTCCCACAGTCACTTTTCCTGTATCTTTATTTAAAAAGGCAGTTGACGTCGTGCCTGTATTAGGGTCCGTATAGCTTTTAAGGTAATTAAGATTGTTTGGAAATGTTCCTTTTGCTTTCAATTTTTCTAACTGACCACGAATTTTATCATCACCTAAATTATGATCATTTGCATTTTCTATTTCATAACTAACTTTAGACACAGTGCTAGTTTCTTCAGAATTACTAGTGATATTTTCTGTTTTTATTTGATATTCAGTTGAGCTCATATTTAATGACCCTCACTTGGTTTATAGTCTAAACTATCAGAAAAATATATGTTTTCTTTAGGTTTTTCGATAAAAGTAAATTCAATATCTTTAGACCCAATAGAAGAACCTTTTAAGTCACCTGTACCTTTTAACAATAATTTAGGTGGTTGTTGGGTAGGAATATCGTATCTCTTTCTTAATTGTTTTACATTATAATCACTATTTTCTAAATCATACTCTGCTGAATAGCTAGGAACTTTTGGATTAGTTGCTATTTTTCCATTTTTATAATCTTTTAAAGAGTTGAAATTTGCATATTGAGAAAAAAACTTGAATTCTTCTATTTCCTTCTTTACATTAAAATTTTCAATTCTTTCAGTTGGAATGATTTTATTATTTTCCATTTTTATAGGGTATTTTTTTTGAGTATTTTGACTAACCCCTTTACTATCCGTAGATATTTTATTAATTATATAATTTCCTTTTGATGTCCTTGTATTTCGATTTACTTTCAAAACCATACCTCTCGTTTCAAGATCATCACCTTTACGTTGTATAGCCATTTCAGAATATAATGTCCATGTCCCTTTATCATCTTTATCAAATTCTTCATCTCGATAACCTTCTTTATCGTATAGGTCCTCAAGGTTTTTGATAGGATACATACCTAATGTTTTTTCAAAACTCTTTTTAATTTTTTCTTCTTTATTATCTTCTTTTGTCATACTTCCACATCCCCCATTAAAAATCGTTAAAATTAAGAAACTTGCAAACAAAACTAATTTTTTTGAATGTTTCATATTTTCACATCTCTCTATTTA
>NZ_KV811763.1:161601-164127 GCF_001813195.1 Staphylococcus sp. HMSC065D05 | reverse complement strand
GAATGTTTCATATTTTCACATCTCTCTATTTATCATAAAATTTGTAAACATTATATAAATCAAAATATTAAATACTTTACTTATCACTCTTTAATATTACCAAACAATAAATATTCAATCCATTTAAGATATAAATTTATTTTAGTTTTTCGCTTTATAATTAACATTAAAAAACCGCATCACTTGTGATACGCTTCTGCTTATCAGGTAGTGATGCGGTTTATACTCACTTAATTTATATACTATTAAAATTTAAATAACGAATGAAAATAATACAATAATTTTGACAAAAAATTGTGTTACAATTTTATTCTAAATGCAGCAGTGGTTTCCTTATTTATTATTAATTATTTTGCGATAATGTTTCTAATTCTCTATATTGATTTTCATTTAATATTTTATAATTTTGTATCACGGGAATTTTATTATCAAATATTTCTTTCATTTTTTCTTCAGTAATTATTGGAGGAGTTTCTAAATTTAAATATAATTTTTTACAAATATTAAATTGAGGATACTTTTTTGCTCTATAATTATAACCTCTTTCTCTTTCGTCAATAGTACTTTGATCCTTAACAGTAGTTTTATCAAGAGACAGCGGAGGATTACCATCTACAATACAATTTTTAGGTAATATATAATTATTTTCTTCATACCATTTGCTTGCAGCGTAATGACAATTCTTAATTTCAATCACCTCCAAAATTGCAACAAGTCGCCAATGCTTAAAATCCTGATCATACTTATTTTTTTTAGCGATATATACTACTTTATCACCCTTTTTTAATTTCGGAGCTAACTTTTCTCCTCTACATAATGATGATATTCCTGGATACTCTACGTTTAATGATGGCTCTGTTCGAAAAGAGGCATCCAAATACGGTAGTATATCCACATTGTTTTTTACAATTTTATTCCCTTTTCTTTTTTTAAAAATCATAGGCTCATATGTTACCATTCTTACTTTATTCATATCACATACCTCCGTATCATTCTTAAAATCAATTTTCCGTTTATTATATAATATTTTTTATAAATAATACGTCGCTTATTAAAGTAACATTAACACTGTATATATTAATACAAAACTTTTCTTATCACACTATAGATTTCATTAATTAAACGCAATAGAATACTAATATAATTTTTTAATTATATTAGGGTCAGCATAGAATTCATTTGCAATGGTCTCCGGTTGAGCTCGTTGATAAAGATTAAAATTTTCATCATAGTAATCATTTAATAACTGCATTACATCCTTATTCATTGACTGCACTGTTCTTTTTACATCCTCTGATATATACGGATTTTTGAGCACTTTTTCTAATTCTTTCATACTATTCTCCCCATTCAATTTATTCATTAATTGAATCCAACTCATCTGTTATATTATTTGATCCATATGGTTGTGCTTCCACAATCCAATTCACATGATTTGCTAACCCATCTAAATCAGGAAATAACGATAATTCATTTATACCATAATATGATAATTCTTCTCTTAATCTTGTTCTATACCTCTTATCAATTATAATTTTATTTAATTTTTCTTTTTTCGATAAGTTATCTTCAATAGACGCAGTTGGTTGTTCATGAATTGTGAAAATACCACTTTGTCTTACTACTCTTGTTGCTAGTCCATTTGGTTTCACTTTCTTTATTCCCTTACTCTCAATTGGATGTACTTCCTTGACATTAATATCTGATTTTTTCAAATAAGCATAAATAACAGCATCACAATCCTCAAAGTCTTTCACAGCGAAATAAGCTGCTACTAATGGATTGAAACTCCAATCTAATAGCCTCGTCGCTAACCCATGATATTGTGCAATCGTTAACATATCCCAATCATTGTATGATTCTTTCAGAAATATCATAGCCTGTCGTTTCCACGCATAAAAAGTTTCCTCGTCATTATATTTATCATATGGTGAGCGTCCTGCTTTTGGTACTAAATCCCATTTTTCATTACTATGCTCTCTAAATAACCATAAACTGTTGCAAACAACTTAGAAATGACATTCAAGAAAGGGTATACCTTATACCTAAAATACAGAGTACTAAAACCAGTTAAATTATTTTATAACTTCAATCGAGATATACCTTATACCTAAAATTACAGAGTACTAAAACTGTTTACCGTCATAATAGCAAGGTAAGATGATATACCTTATACCTAAAATTACAGAGTACTAAAACTAAGTACAACTGTATCTTTACGACCAACTGATATACCTTATACCTAAAATTACAGAGTACTAAAACTATTTTTTATAGCTTGTTCTATTTCGGTTGATATACCTTATACCTAAAATTACAGAGTACTAAAACTATTATATAAATCACAAAACTGAATAAACAATATACCTTATACCTAAAATTACAGAGTACTAAAACAAGGTGGTGGCATGGGTTATCCTGAAACGCATATACCTTATACCTAAAATTACAGAGTACTAAAACGCCCGTTACTAAACTTGTAATAGTCGTAGGATATACCTTATACCTAAAATTACAGAGTACTAA
>NZ_KV811763.1:161144-161501 GCF_001813195.1 Staphylococcus sp. HMSC065D05 | reverse complement strand
ACCTTATACCTAAAATTACAGAGTACTAAAACTTATCAAATGCATTTTCATCTTCTTTTTTTATATACCTTATACCTAAAATTACAGAGTACTAAAACTTTTATCTAAACCGCTTAATGTGTTCATATATATACCTTATACCTAAAATTACAGAGTACTAAAACGCTGTTTCTGTTATGAGTAAACGTCTTATCATATACCTTATACCTAAAATTACAGAGTACTAAAACTCATACTAAATGTATCTGTAAGTCCTTTAAATATACCTTATACCTAAAATTACAGAGTACTAAAACCATGTGGGCTTGTCCAAATGATGAAGATAAATATACCTTATACCTAAAATTACAGAGTACT
>NZ_KV811763.1:0-161044 GCF_001813195.1 Staphylococcus sp. HMSC065D05 | reverse complement strand
CTTATACCTAAAATTACAGAGTACTAAAACTATTGAGTTGTGAATAATTGTCGTTGTCTTATATACCTTATACCTAAAATTACAGAGTACTAAAACCTCTAGCACAATTATAACCTTGAATTATAATTAAGAAAATAGATAAGTTGATAACGCTAATGAAATTTTTGTTTTATCGATATCTAATTGATATTCTAAATTACAATGTTTTAAAAATGAAACAATGATATAAAGATCAATATCATTAAAAACAATAATATCCGCAAGCAAGTAGTTAGAGATAATCGGTTTTATTTCTAAAACTGAACAATATTTTACAAATAAATACTCAAACCTCTCTTTAATCCGTTCTTTTTCCACATTAATTGGCGCATTCCAATAGCTATCTTCAAAAAAAGATTCTGTAATCATTTGAATATTATTAATAAAATAATTTAGTCCCTTAATACTTTCAGATAAAAAACGGGGTGATTCGGTTAAAACAATGACCGGAACAGGTAAGTTATTTAGTATTTTCCTAAATCTTATTTGTTCTTTAATGCTAAGACCAGCTTCTGGATATAAATAGATTACAAATGATTTTTCTTTTGCTTGATAATCCATTTCGTCCACTACTAATGGGACGACTTGTTCTAAACGAGTAATTAGTCTGGCATAATCTTCCGAATAATCATATTCAAATGAGAGTAGCTTTATGAATTGTTTTAAATCGAAAGACTTAATAGAAAGTGGCAGTGTGCCCTTTAAATTATCTCGTAAGTCATCTAACAGTACATTGATTGAATTAATATAACCATCTATTTCTAAATCATTTTGCATTTCTCTCATAATTTTCTTAGTCATCATACTCGTTGCTGATAATTGGTGTTCATTTTCAATTGTAGAATGGTCTAAGAGAAATCCTCTAAACTGATTATGTGATACTCTTTCAAAATCTGTAAGGTTTGTAATTGTAACAGTATCCTTATTTGAATTTCTAGGTTGAAAATAATTCTTAAGCGTATCTAAAATGTATTCTTCATGAGTTAAATCTTCATTATAAATAGATGTATATACACTAGTATTTAGAATAACTATGGGTATTGCATCAATATTGATTTCTAAAATTGCTTCATACATAGGTTCTCTCCTAAAATAAAATTGTACGATTATCTCCTAATATTTCGATATTTTTATCTTCATTTCCTAACAATATTTTCATTTTTTCATATTGCTTTTCGGTAATAATTAAAGCTCTAACGTGACCATTTGGTGGTAAAATACGTTTCACATAATTTACACTACTATTCGCCGCATCTTTATTGATACAACTTTTAATATAAATAGAATACTGCATCATCAAAAAACCTTCCGAAATGAGTCCCTTTCTAAACTTACTATATAATCGTCGTTCTTCTTTTGAGTCAGTTGGGAGATCAAACATAATCATAACTCTCATAAATTTATAACTCATGATTTATAAAATGAATATTGCTTAATATTTGGAAATTTGAGTGTTTCATATCTCCCTGTTCTGAAATACTCAATAATTGATTGAACCATAATTTCAATCGCTCTAATAACTGTATGTTGCTTTCCGTCAATTTGTACTCTAGCATGCATCAAGTTAATCAGCTCTAATCTATACTCTCTAGTCATATATTCCACTTTCGGAGGTTGTTTCAAAAGGTATAAGTCTACTAATGGTCTAAATACTTCAATAATATCTGATGCTAAATTAAAGTGATTTCTTGCGCCGATATGATGTATTCCTAAGGCTGGAATCAACCCTTTAGCCACAATGGTTCTAGCGATTGCTGAATTTAAAATAGTGTAACCAAAATTCAGAACCATATTTTCAACTAAAAAATCATCATCACGTCTAAAATCCTTAAAAAATGTATTAAAATAATACTTAGCCGCTTGGCCCTCTATATTCATTTCATCTTTAGGTGTAACCATTGATTGTAATTTTTTCATCTTAATTATTCTTTCTTCATCAACTCCATAATGTTTCATACACTGAATTTGATTTTGTAATTTTTGAACCAAAATATGTTTCCATAATTCAGCTTTTCTTTCTTCCGACCATTGTAGTTGTTCCTTCATTTGGCCATATTGATTAAAGTGACCATTAATTGGTTGAATCATACATTCTGGCAAATGGTGTTGATTACAAAAAATAACTAAAATATTATATTTAGATAGCTCTATCATAAGCCTAGAAGTTATAGTAGTTGTTAAATCTTCAATCACTATTGCGAAAATATCGCTAAGCGGAATTTTAACCTCCAAATCCCCTTTTGCGACTTTTAAATTATTTAAATTTAATGCAAGCTTATCGACTTCTGAAAGATACACAATTCTCCATGCCAAAATTTAATCATCCTTTCATTATCATTTGAGGATTTTGTTTACTTTTCACTTCATAAAGATTGCCTAAAATATCTGTAGAATACTTTTTAATAGATTGTGTTTTTCTTGCTATTGTTTTAATTATTCTAGGTGGTCTTTTATCATTCATGTTCTCTAAATATTCTCTATATGTGATGTCTATCATATTTACTTCAATTCTGTTAAGTAGATCATTATTTACACCTATGATTCTATATAATTCTCCGTTAATCTTAATCAAGTCATTATTGTAAAAACTTGCGATAAATTCTGCTTGATTACTAATTTTCTTCAGTTTTTTTGCTTTTTCATAACACTTTGAATTAACCTCATAGTAGTTTTCTTTTTTGATAACATCTAAATTTTTAACTGTCACAAATTTATATACGCCATTATCTAAATAAACATCAAAGCGATACGGTTTTAATGAAAGTTTTACTACTTTATTTCTGCTATTTGGATAATCATCCGTAATATCTAAATGCGCATTTAGCTTGTTACCATAATATTTAATTTTTTTGATGACTGGTCCGTTATCTTTTTTACTATATTTCGTTAAGTAATTGCCTGTTTCTTCATAATATTTATAAAGCGGATTTTTCTCATCGCCATATTGTTCCATGATCAATTTTAACTTTTGATACGTTTGTGGATCATGATGATACATCAATAATTTTTCAGGTGATTTATTAATTAACTTTTTCAATTTATCATTATCTTTATCGTATAAACCATTTAAGTTATTAACGATTAATGTATTGCCCTTGTCATCTTTTCTCGTAGAATATAATGTATCATTTATTAACTCTCTATTCGGCTTTTTATCAACTCTATGTGAATACTTATAATCTTTAAAATCCTTAATATGTTGGATTTGGTGAGGCGTTATAAAAATTTCTTTATACTCTTGTTCAGTCTCAATTTTAGGCATACTTTCAGCTTGGTTGTCTTCAACCGTTTGATTTTCCATCACTTTTTTAGCTTTATCTAGTTTTTTCCATTCTTTAAAAATAAAATCAGCATTCGCAATAATCAGTGCATCTTCAGCATGATGTTTATAACCCTTATTTCTTTCTTTTTTGAATTCCCATTTCCTTCTTAAGAAACTTGTAAATCCCCCATTAATTGATTTCACTTTGACATCTAAGTCATTCACTCTAAAATACGATCTCAATAGGTTCATTAACTCTCTTGTCGCATAACGTGTATCTACTAAGTTACGGTTAATAAAATCTTTTTGGACACTAAATCGATTGATATCTCGTTCTTCTAACAAATATTCTTTTTTCTTCTTAGAAATTCTACCTTTGCCTTTAGCAAGATTTAAAATATGCTTTTTGAATGTTTCATAACTTATTTTAGAATCTGAAGAACTTAAATATTGAAATGGTGTTCTATTACCTTTTTTACTATTTTCCTCTTGTTTTACCAATACTTTATTATTGAAAGAGTTATCGAAAGAAACAGAACGTGGAATAATATGGTCTACTTCATAATTGAATGGATTATTAAGTAAATCTTCTAGAGGGATTGCTTCTAAAGAATATAAACATTTCCCTTCTTGCATATCGTGCAGCTTAATTTTTTCAATTAAATATTTAGCATTTTCTTTACCTGTTGTTCTTATAATTTCTTCAATACGTTCATTCGTTTGACGATTTCTCTTCTGCATTTCATTAATGATTTTTTGTGCATCTTTAGAATTCTTTTCTCTCGCAAGTTCAATAATAATATCATTTGGCAATCCGTATTTTTTAATAATAGCGTTAATTACTTTAATAGACTGTATAAATGAACGTTTCACAACTGGAGACAATATAAAATCATCAACTAAAGTAGTAGGAATTTCTTTTTGTTGGCTTAAATCTACCTTTTTAGGTACAAGTTTCAAACGATTGAAAATAGCCATTTGATTATCGTTCGTATGCCACAATTCGTCTAATATTAAATTTATTGCCTTTAGAGAAAGGTTATGAGTTCCTGTATAACCTTTCAATTTTGAAATTTGTTCAATCTCTTCTTGTGTCAATTCTAAATTTAATTTAGCTAATTCTTCTTGTATATCTTCCGATGACTGATAAAAGGTTAATATTTCAGCGATTTGATTGAGTAGCTCTGCATTCTCGATAATTTCTTTTCTTGCTGTAATATCTTTTATATCGTGATAAACTTTGAAGTTTGTAAATTCCGGTTTACCTGTACTTGTGACACGATAGCCTTTAATATCTTCTTCATTCACCAAAATTTCCTTCGCGATTTGTTTAAGCGTCGGCTTTTTCTTTTGTTTAAAGAGATTCTCAATAATTTGGAATTTTTCATAATACTCTAGCTTCTCATTCTCATCTCGTGCAATAACCAAGTTGTTTAAATCATTCAGTGCATTATATAAATCAGCATTATAAGCATATTTCACACTGCGTAATTCTTCTGGAAAATACGTACAATGTCCCATTAACATTTCATACCATTCTTTAATATCTTTCCAGCCAAATGGGCTATCTTCACCTGGTCCCTCATAATATGTTCTTCTTGTTTCCAATAAATCAATATAAGTGTCTATAAATGATTGATCAAGTTGATGATATGCTTTTTGTACTTTTAATAACTGCTTTGCTTCTTTTACATAGTCAGATGTTTTGAAACGGTTAATCGATCCTCACACTTCACCGTCTGTTTTCAAACGTTCCAACTGTAATTCTGCAACATACTTCTTTTCTAATGCTTTACTATTTCTTGAAATTTGTTCTTTAGTGGATAATTCATTACCTGTATCTTCTTCCACTTCATTAACATTATGTACACCTCTACGTTTTGCTAAATGGAGCAATGCCGCAGAAAATTCTTCTTCACTTAATTTTTGACTTAACCCCTTTACACGTGCCTCATAAGGATTGATCCCAGTTAGCTCGCTATGATCCGTCAGCAAATTATAATCAAATAAAAGTTTCTTTACCCTTTGTAATCTATGTCTACGACGTCTCTTAAGCCTTCTAGTACTTCTTTTTGATCGTCGTCCTTCATTATTTTCAACATTAGCCTCTTTAAATAAACGTACACCAGCATCTATAACATCTCTAGTTTTATAATCAATAACTCCATAACCCACTGATGTAATTCCGATATCTAATCCTAAGATATAATTCTTTTTCATAAGACCACTCCCAGATACATGAAATTTTTATTGTTGATATAAAAAAAATCTCGCCAACAAGTTGACGAGATAAACACGGCATTTTGCCTTGTTTTAGTAGATTCTGTAATTTTAGGTATAAGTACAATACATATTAGTATTGTACTTATACAATAATATATCTTTCAACTTTAGTCAAACAAAACTTTATTTTTCTTGGTTTAAATTCAATATAAAAATTTATTATTTACAAAGTTGCCCTTAATTTAACTATAACAATGTAATACTTCTAATAATTAATAAAAAAATGCTGTTTTAACTATTTTCTAACACCTCATAAGTAGTTAAGAGGACTTATATTTTACCTAAAAAATTGTGAAGGCGTTCCTGCAATAATTAATAAGAATGCAATAATTAACCAACATTTTTTAGAAGTAAATTCATAGGTTTGAGTGTATAATCTTTATCACAAATATATTCTAAATCACCTTGACCATTAACTAATATTTCAAAATTCACTCCATATAACTCAGATAAATCTTGTTACGTTAAATCAGAAATTGTTCTATATTTTCTAATTATCGTTGTGTCACCAAGTATATCTATAATTAACAAACTCAGTTGAATAGTGTAAAAAAACCTCATCACTTATGATAAGCTTCGCCTCTCATGATCTTAAATGCGCGATAAATTTGTTCGATCAATATGACGCGCATCATTTGGTGTGGGAAGGTCATATTGCTGAATGATAGAGCGTAATTGCTACGTTGTAAGACGTCTTGGTGTAAACCATTGGAGCCACCTATGACAAATGTAAAGTCGCTTTGACCTTGTGTCATGCGTGTTTGTAGTTCTTTAGCGAGTCCTTCTGAAGACAACATTTTTCCTTTGATTTCCAACGTAATTACTGTGGATTGGGGTTTAATTTTATTGAGTAGACGTTGGCCTTCTTTTTCTTTGACTTGTTCTATTTCTTTGTCGCTCATATTTTCAGGTGCTTTTTCATCTAGTACTTCTATTAATTCGATTTTCGTGTAAGGTCCTAATCTTTTTTCATATTCTGCAATGGCTTGCTTCCAATATTTTTCTTTTAGTTTTCCAACTGATAAGATAGTAATCTTCATTTTATCCTCCAAAAGTACATGATTTATTCGATTTATCCACAAGTTATGCACTTATGCACACAATTCCCTCTTAGTATAACAATTGAATTAACATTTTCTTAGTGTTTTTTAAGAATTATACACATATTTAAAGAAATCTATTGTGAATTTGTGGATAAGTCTGTGAATAATGTGGGTATTTATGTGTGTATTGTACACATTTCTGGATAACTATTGCCTAATCAGTGGATAACTTTACGGTCGTCTTAACGTTATTTTTACAATTATTCCCTATATTTCAGACCTTTTAGACTCACTTACTACATATATCATCATTGATATTCTAGTTTCCACACGCATCTTTTTAACCCTAAATTAATATCATCATTATCTTTATGTAAGTGAGCTATCATTTAACAGTATATGTATCACCCCTACCTGAGCCTCATCAATCATCACTACGACATTCAATCAAATATGTGAGTGCTCCACTTTCACCTCAATTAAGCATATAATCAATTAAATGAATTCATATTAACTATGATGATATTGACTTGATAAAGTCTCATATGTCATTGCTTTGTGTTACAAAATAACGGTGAAAGCATCGGTAGATTATTTATTGCGTTGAATCATACATGTGTTGAACATAGAAACTCACTTTTATATTAAATAGTATGTCTACTAACTATAAATACAATATATTTAAAAATTATTTAAATGTCAATTTTTATTTTGTTACAATTTCTAAATGTTTTTAAATTTTAACTTTATATTTAAGTTTTTATGAGAGTCTTAATATTTTATTTATTCATATTTTTACATCATTACTTTTTTATCAACTAGGAAATATTAGGAAGTGTAATATAAATCACAAAGCGTGAAAGACATCGATTGCCCTCGACTGTGATACATTTTCATTTCATTAAAAAAATTCCTTAATCAATCGTCTATGAGCAAGCCCGTTTAAACAAATACGTAATCATTCCCTACACTACTGACCACTTTTCCAAAAAAATAACCTACTTAAGCGCAATACTTAAGTAGGTCGTTTGTCTTACCTCTGTTCAATTATAGTGTATAAATCGGTGTTGCTTGTGCTTTATCGGTATCGCAAAGCAATACTTCTTTCTCTGTATCAATATCGTGTTCGTTGAGCACTTGTCCAACACTCATGCGTGCGAGGTCTTTCATATTATTGTCTTGTGATAAATGAGAGAGGTATATACGTTTCGTATTACCTGTAATGACATCACTCATCGCAAGGCCTGCGTCTTCATTGGATACGTGACCCATATCACTTAAAATACGTTGCTTCGTCTTCCATGGATAGCGACACATGCGTAACATATCGACATCGTGATTACTTTCAAACATAAAGACATCACTACCTTGAATCATACCTTTCATACGATCTGAAACGTAACCAGTGTCAGTAATCATCGTGAATTTCTTATAGTTATTGTGAAAGATGTAGAATTGTGGATCAATCGCGTCATGTGACACGTTAAATGATTCTATATCGAATCCTGCAAGAGATTTCGTTTCATATGGATTAAAGATAAATTTCTGATCCATTGGAATGCGACTATCTTTCTTCTCTATTGCTTTCCATGTATTCTCATTCGCGTAAATTGGAAGTTTATATTTACGTGCTAAGACACCAAGACCTTTAATATGGTCGATGTGTTCATGTGTCACTAATATTCCGTTTAAATCCTTAATGTTTCTGTCGATTTGGCTGAAAAGTTCTTCCATCTTCTTGCCAGTTAAACCTACATCGACGAGTAGACTACCTTTCTCACTTTCTACGTAAGTGGCGTTACCTGTACTACCACTTGCTAATACACTCATACGTATCAAGCGACTCATCCTTTCTCATATGTACCATAGTTATTTGTTTATAGGGCTGCGGGGGAACTCGAGTGTCTTACGCTTTATTGAGTTACTTCGACTAAGTTGGGTTTCACTCAATGTTGATTTTTTATCCTAAATTGCGTAGATATTTTAAAGTTTCGATATTCTTTAATACAATTATTCAAATATCGAAACGTCACGTCCTCTAAATTTCCTTTATATTATACTATATCAATTTTAAAAGTTGAGTTCCAATAGTCCGTTTATCGAAGACAGTCATTCACCTCTTAAAACGGTACATCGCTTCATAACAACCTCGATATTGAGCCTGGCATTGCATCCTCTTAAATGACCTAACATATCAACCAACATCATTTTTGATATCCATCCTATTTAATTACTCAAGCACTTTTAATACGTAAAAAAGCCTGAAATCACTTATCGTGACTCAGGCTTAGTTTATATCATCATATATAGCTTCATAATCAATCCGTAACTTATCATATGTCGTTGGTTCGATAAATGACTTCCAACACAAGTACGCCAAAGTTTGCTCTAGACAGTATAAATTAACGTACCTTCTATGCTATCGCTTGGCGGTTTCATTCAAACGTCACGCCACGCATCAATAACCTCTAATAATCAATCACTTTCGGATTATGATTTGTAGCTTCTACATAATAGGTTTGAACTTCATCCTTGCCTTTATGTTTTACTTTAATTTCCCAGTTAGGTTGGAGTAATTGAACATTTGTTTCCTTTACAACTGAATAATAGCCTAGACGTGCGTCTAGCACTTGATCATTTTGTTTTAGATATCTATTGTAATAAAGGGCTTCAATAGCTTTACGTGGCGTGATGACTTGTTTCTTCGTGCTATTTGAACCTTTAGCTACTTGTATATCATCCATCGCTGTCTGTTTATAGCTTGTCGCCTTGCCATCACTCAAATTAAACGTTAGGCGCGCTTTACTATTATTCATAATTGGATAATCTTTATACGTTTGTTCGTAAGTGACTTTATCTTTAGTTAAATCACTTAATTGATACTCTTTACCGTTAAAGATTTTCTTTGCAATGTACTCTTTGATATCTTGTAAGTTCTTATCACTCACTTGAACGCCTTTATCAATATCTCCTTCAAGTGTTTTATCGGAATCAGACGTTTGCATGCTTGAATGATCTTTCGCATAACTTGAGAAATTCTTTGAACGGGCAGTAATTTGTTCAAGTTCAGTATCTTTAACATTTTGATTCAAGACATCCTTGGGCACGTCAATTTCTTCTTGTTGAAAATTGACCTCGTTTACCTTTTCCGAGTCATTAACTTGTGATTTATTCACTTTATCAATATAAACGATGACTAAAAAGATGTTCACAAGAATAAAAACGAAAATGAAAAGTGTTTTCGTGAGTTTCCAGTTCATTTATTCAAGCCTCCCATCTTTATAGGCATACCAATTGCCATCGTATTCTACAAACCAACGTGGTATTAATTCACAGTTACGTTGAACTTCAATATCTTCGTTATTTGCCTTGTCGTCCATATCATAACCAATAGCAATGTTCGTTACCTTTTCAAAATCAATATCAGGATGGTTGGCTAATGCAGAACGCACGGACTCAACGGTAGGGACGGATTTAGATTCTTCACTGTTCAGTGTGACGTCCGTCTTAAGTAGCGAACGTTGATAATCGTAAACGCCTTTATCCCCCCATGTGACTTGGATTTCATTGAAGTTATGTTTATTAAACGTTGGGTGACCGTTGAGGAATCGTTGATATGTGAGTTTCCCCGTTCTATTATCTGTCTTAAATAGGCGATAATCTTCATTTAAGAAGCCACCATGACTATTTATAAACTCGTATGTGCCTGGGATGGTTTCTTGCATGTTGCTTGAACTTTTTGCGTCTTCAGATAAATTCTTATAATGATACATTTCATCTTTATCATTGTAGTTGGCGACACCAGTATTGTTGTTGTATGTTGTCGTACCACTTTGAGAGCTACGAACAATCGTTGAATCATCAAATAGTATTGAGTTCATGCGTTCAACACTAATCGTATTGAAGACCATGCGATATGTCTTTAAGTCTTTCGGTTTGCTTGGTGCAAACACGTGTGTTGCTTTGTCGATTGTATCTTTATTCGTGATGATTTCCGTATAGGGCTGCATATCAGGTTCGATACTTTTAAAAGCTTTGTCAACATTATTCCCTTTCATCGTTGTCTTAAGTTTAACTACTTCATGACGGTCTTTGCTAATCGCATATAGTACGACGTGGTTATTATGATCTTGATCGATAAGGAGGCGATCAAAATTAAAGTTATTCGGCACTTTCGCATCGATATCGAGTACTTGACTTAAATATGTTGAAAGTGGCAAATCATAAGTGAAATCTAGGACGATAAAGTCGTTGCTTAGTTCAGGTATAACAAGGTTATGTTCCCTTTTCAGATGTGATACAGATTTAACTTCTTGATTCTTTAAAGGTTGAATCATCTTGTCTAAGACTGCACCTGATGCCACTGTTCCTTGAGATTTTTCATCTCTAGAATGCACGATTTGAAATGGTGTAATCGTTCCTTCCATTTCTGCAGTCATTGGTTTAGTAAGTGGTTTAGGCTTATCACTTTTACTATTATCCGTGTTATCAATATTTGAAAGGTCTGGAGAAAAGTTCCAGACCATGTATGTCAAAACGATACTCATCAAGACGAGTAGGACTAAAATAATTGATTTAGTATGTTCTTTGTTATTCATCCCAATCACCGTCTTCAATGATTTCGCAAGGAAGTGTAATAAAGATTGACGTACCTTGTCCTTCTACACTGTTAGCCCAAATTCGACCGTTATGTGCTTCGACAATCTCTTTGGAAATAGCTAGACCTAGTCCTGTACCACCCATCTTACGTGTACGTGCTTTATCTACACGATAGAATCTATCAAATATTTTATCTACCTTGTTAATCGGTATTCCAATACCATTATCTTTAATACGAATCGTCATTCGATTGTAAAGTGCATTTTGTTTCACATGAAACTCAACACGTTTCTCGCCACGTGAATATTTCATTGCATTGGTAATGACATTATCAAATACTTGTGTCATCTTGTCTGGATCGATTTCAGCAAAGATGGTTTGCTGCGGAATTTCGCGTACGAATGTCGTATCTTTCGCTGCCATTTCATGACGGTTAATAATTTTGTTGATAAACATATTGAAGTCGATAATTTCTTTCGTAATTTGATCTGATTCATTATCCATTTTAGATAATTGAAGTAAATCATTCACTAAACGAATCATACGTTCAGTCTCTTCGCGTGTGACAGATAGGAATGATGGTGCCAGTTCTTTATCTTGCCAAGCACCTTCTTCAAGTGCTTCGATATAGCTATTCATCGATGTCAGTGGTGTACGTAATTCATGTGAAACATTCGCAACGAATTCGCGACGTTCACGTTCGACTTGTTGTTGTTCTGTGACATCATGTAGTACGGCAATGTAACCTGTCACGAAACCTGTTTCTTGTACAATCGTACTAAAGTTTACACGTGCAATAATGCCTTCTTCTTCGTTAATATCTAACAAGAAGGAATCACTATTTTCTTGAATTTCTTCTAATGAGAATTCATTTTCTAAGTTAAGGACACCAAGCATGTAGTAGCCGATGACATCTTCTTTAGCGAGACCGAGCATTTTCAGCGCCATGTCGTTTGCAATACGTACACGTCCACGGCGATCTGTCGCAAGAATACCATCGCTCATATGTGTGATAACAGAATCTAGGCGACGTTTCTCACTTTCTGTATTCGCTTGTGCTTCTTGGACACGTTTCGATAAGTTATTGAAGGCAAGTGCGAGCTCACCGATTTCATCGTTACCGTATATCTTCACTCGTTGCGTGTAGTTACCTTTAGACATCTCAACGGTTTGGTTACGCATATCGGTTATCGGCTTAGTAATCGTTCGTGCAATGAAGAATCCTAGTATTACTGTAATGAATAGTGATATCGCTGTCCCTACGATGAATATCTGATTAATGTTGTTCAGCTGATTGTATACATCATTAATTTTCGATTCTATGTATATATCACCGATTGTCTGTTTATCAACTTTAACCGGTATATTATATACCCAAACACGCTCTTTACCACTTCCGTAATCCTTAAGAACCATATGATCATTCGTTTGCCCTAAGGAGAGCGCCTTTTGAACTGAACCGTCGTTAACCTTTTGATTGATAAGACCACGGTTAGACTGCTTGGTTGTTGCCATGATAATTTGGTCTTTATCAATAAAGCGTATTTCTCCTATTTCTTGGCGATTCGCATATTCATTCAAAAGGTCTTGGATATCCTTTTGAGCGTTGACTGAACCTTTATCTTTATCTTTATAAACCTTTTCAATATTGACGTCTAATTGCTTCGCATATTGTGTTATGTTCTTCTTGAAGTTATCAAGTAATTCCTTTTCTAAACTATTCGTAAAATACAAACCGATGATTTGCATACCAATAATAATGAGTAGTACATAAACAATAACGAGTTTCGTGTGAAGGGATTGTAGTTGTTTAAGCCACTTCATAAGACGCTCCCTCTAATCATGTTGTTGGAGGAAGTATCCAACGCCTCTACGTGTCACAATGTATTCTGGATGAGATGGATCATCTTCAATTTTTTCTCTTAAACGGCGAATTGTTACGTCCACAGTACGAACATCACCGAAATAATCGTAACCCCACACTGTTTGTAGTAAGTGTTCACGTGTCATGACTTGACCCATATGTTTAGAAAGATAATGGAACAGCTCGAATTCACGATGCGTTAATTCAATGTCTTCTCCACGTTTTTTAATTGAATATGCATCTGGATAAATCACAATATCTTTAATTGTAATTTCATTTGTCGCACCACTTACTTCTTGAGCTGGTTGTGAATAATGACGGCGTAAGTTCGCTTTCACACGTGCGATGAGTTCACGAGTACTAAATGGTTTAGTTACGTAGTCATCTGCACCTAATTCAAGGCCTAAAACTTTATCAATTTCAGAATCTTTCGCTGTCAGCATGATAATTGGCATTTCATACTTTTTACGCACTTCACGACACACTTCCATACCATCTCTACCAGGTAACATGATATCAAGTAAGACGATATCTGGTTCTTCTTCATAGATTAAATCTACTGCGTCATTACCGTCATAAGCGCAATATACGTCGTAACCTTCTTTTTTTAAATTAAATTCTAAAATATCAGCAATTGGTTTTTCATCGTCAACTACAACAACTTTTCTAGCCATATATTATAAACCTCTTTTCTCAAAGTGTAGTTCTTCCGTTCGTTTACATTGCTAATGTTATATCAAATTTTCGAAGTGCTTCATTATTATTCTGTTCTCTATATAACATATAGCTACCTATTATATAATTTACCATTTATGAACGGTTAATTCTATTTTAGTATTTAAAATTATAGAATAATATTATTTATAATTTTACCATTGAAATACAGTTCCGCAAAATAAGTTAGACTTTTGCAATATGCTTGACGCTTTTGTTTAGGTTTATCATCATATTTTATCGTTTTCGTATATGTCAAAAGTGCAGTAATGACAGTGTTTGTAATGATAGAAATATAAGCATGTATAGGAATATTAAGTTTTCATTGCATGTTAAATAAAGTAGGTAGTGTGTATCAGAAAGATTAATAAAGTGAGGGTACATTGTTGTACGTAAAAAAGCATAAAAAAATGCCTACCCTATTGGGTAGGCAATACGGTCCCGACGGGAATCGAACCCGCGATCTCCTGCGTGACAGGCAGGCGTGTTAACCGCTACACTACGGGACCTAGAATGGTGACTCCTACGGGACTCGAACCCGTGTTACCGCCGTGAAAGGGCGGTGTCTTAACCGCTTGACCAAGGAGCCGTTCTTAAGCACAAGATAGATTATAGCATAGCTCTACTTTTGATGACAAGATATTTTTTACATAAATTTAATAATATTTTTGTTTCGTTAATCAACCAACACAATCATGCTATGATGCTTACTGTGGAGAAGAATAAAACCATTGATTTCATTCAAAACTCATTTCAAATTGCTGTTTTAAAATAAAACTGGAATAGGACAAAAGGAGATTGAAAGTCATTGACCTACGCCAAAATAAATAACAAGCGACCATTATGTTGTGGCCGCTTGTTTAAAGATGATTCACAGCAAATATTGATAGATATGAGTTAGAAAGCTTTTTTACTTTCATTCATATAGCAAGCACTAAGAATAATGTTAATCATTTCGCTCAATGCTCTAATTAAACAAAACTCACATGCTTTCTTGACGTTTTGTTCTACCAAAGTTGCTCTAATAAATTCGTTTGTTCGCGGTCTGGACCTACTGAGAAGATTGAAATATGGACACCGCATAATTCTGAAATACGCTCTAAGTAATTACGTGCATTCTTAGGGAGTTCATCTAAACTACGGCAACCTGTAATATCTTCAGTCCAACCTGGAAGCTCTTCAAAGATAGGTTTACAACGTCTTAATTGATCTAAGTTGGCTGGGTATTCAGTAATTTTTTCACCATCTAATTCGTAAGCAGTACAAATTTTAACTGTGTCTAATCCTGTTAAGACGTCGATGGAGTTAATTGAAAGATCTGTGATACCACTTACACGACGTGAATGACGTAATACAACTGAGTCGAACCAACCTACACGACGTGGACGTCCAGTAGTTGTACCATATTCACGACCCACTTCTCTAATATGGTGGCCATCTTCATCAAAGAGTTCAGTTGGGAATGGACCGTCACCCACACGAGATGTATATGATTTACATACACCAATCACTTTAGACACTGATGTTGGGCCAACACCTGTACCTACTGTAACGTTACCTGCAACTGGATTACTAGATGTAACGAATGGGTATGTACCATGGTCGATATCTAACATGACACCTTGTGCACCTTCGAATAATACCTTTTCATCAGCCACATTTGCATCGTCTAAAATTTTAGCTGTGTCTGTCACATAGTCTTTTAAACGTTGACCTGCAGCATAGTATTCGTCAAAGATTTCATCGAATGTTGGACAAGTTTCGTTAAACATGCCTTTAAAGTATGCATTTTTATATTCAATATTTTCTTTGAGTCGGCGTTCGAATGTTTCCTTTTCTAATAAGTCTGCCATGCGAATACCGATACGTTGTGCTTTATCTACGTATGCTGGGCCGATACCTTTTTTCGTTGTACCGATTTTATTATCGCCACGACGACGTTCTTCATATTCGTCTTGAGCTAGGTGATAAGGTAAAATGACTTGTGCGCGATTTGAGATACGTAGGTTGTCAGTTGAAATGCCACGTTCATTTAACCCATCTAATTCTTTTAATAATGCGACTGGATCTACAACTACACCGTTACCGATTACAGCTAATTTATCTTTATAAAAGATACCTGATGGTACTAAGTGTAATTTGTAAGTTTCTCCACCAAATTGAATCGTATGTCCCGCATTGTTACCACCAGAAAATCTAGCAATTACGTCTGCTTGCTCTGCTAAAAAGTCTGTTATTTTACCTTTACCTTCGTCTCCCCATTGTGTCCCAACTACTACGATTGATGACATATGAGCACCTCCAAGTTTTTCTCGTTTAACCACTAGGTATTTTACCAATATGATTTTGAATTTGCAAATAAAAATCGAACATTAATCAGCGTTCGATAACGCATCATCTTTCAGTAAGTTTTCTGTGTAAAATCACTTCTAAACGTTTCTATGACAGTTGTTCAAAGGATGTCTAAGTAAAACACATACACATACTTCCCACATTTTCAAAAGAGAAAAACAAAATAAAAACCGTACAATAAATGATTTATAACAATTATTGTACGGAAAAAATATTTTTTATGACATATCTGCATGAGCATAATCAATATCTGTAAATTTATTGTATTGTTTCATAAAGTGAAGTTTCACAGTACCTGTTGGACCGTTACGCTGCTTGGCGATGATGATTTCAATTTCACCGTTATCATCATTTGTCTGTGGTTCAAAACCAGCATCGTCATCATCTTCATCACCTTCACCACGATTATAATAATCATCACGATATAAGAAAGCGACGATGTCGGCATCTTGTTCTATAGACCCAGATTCACGAATATCACTCATCATAGGACGTTTGTCTTGTCGCTGTTCAACGCCACGTGATAACTGACTCAGTGCAATAACTGGACATTCTAATTCACGTGCAATCGCCTTAAGTGTACGTGAAATCTCTGAAACTTCTTGTTGACGGTTATCTGAGAAACGTGATCCGCTTCCTTGAATCAATTGTAGATAATCAATCACAATCATATCAAGACCGTGCTCTTGTTTGAGTCGACGACATTTAGAACGTAAATCATTGATACGGATACCTGGCGTATCGTCTATGAAGATTTTAGTTCGTGATAGCTTACCTACCGCAATCGTAAAGCGACTCCAATCTTCTTCAGTCATCGTCCCAGTTCTTAAACGATTGGAATCAACGTTACCAGAACTACAAATCATACGTGTTGCCAATTGGTCGGCGCCCATCTCAAGTGAGAAGATACCGACAGTATACATATCTTCATGTGTGGCAACCTTTTGCGCAATATTTAAGGCAAAGGCAGTCTTACCTACTGAAGGGCGTGCCGCTAGAATGATTAAATCATTACGGTTAAAACCAGCAGTCATTTGGTCTAAGTCACGATAACCAGTTGGAATACCTGGTGTTTGACCACTATTTTGGTCGAGTTCTTCTGCGGTTTCGTATACCTGTCCTAAGACATCTCTAATATCTTTAAAACCATCACTTTCTCTTGTAGAAGATAGTTCTAAAATACGTCGTTCGGCGTCACTTAAAATCGTATCTAATTCTAATTCATCATTATAGCCATCATTCGCTATACTATCAGCAGTTTGAATAAGTTTCCGTTTCAACGCATGTTTAAAAACGATATCCGTATAGTACTGAACGTTTCGCGTTGTCGGTACACTCGTCGATAGTTCGGCGAGATATTGAGGGCCACCTGCTTCGTTTAAGCTACCTTCACTTGATAATTGATCCATCAATGTGACAACATCAATTTCTTTATTATCCTCATTTAGGTGCATCATTGCTCGAAAAATATGTTGATGGGCGCCTCTATAAAACGACTCAGGAAGCAAGACTTCCTGAGTAGTATTAATGAGTTCTGGATCTATAATAATGGCACCTAAGACAGATTGTTCAGCTTCATTGCTATGTGGCATTTGATTTTGCTCATACATTCCATCCATTATCTACTTACACCTCTTATTTCAATCCATCTTTTATTTTATCGTCATCTGATATTGTCACGAGATACACTACAGATATTTCAGAGGTTAACAAATTGTATAAGTCATACATCTTATATAATTGCACCTATAATAGTAATCATGTACTATCCTCGCGTCATATCTTTAAATTATTGTTCTACAGTGTGCACACGGATTGTACCTTCGACTTCTTTGTCTAATTTCACTGGAACGTTAGTATATCCTAGTGCGTGAATACCATGTGGTAAGTCCATTTTACGTTTGTCGATTTTAATATCATGTTGTTTTTTTAGTGCTTCGGCAATTTGTTTCGTACTGATTGAACCAAATAGTTTGCCGCCTTCACCTGTTTTAGCTGATACTTCAACTTCGATATCTTTTAACTGTTCTTTAAGTGCTTTTGCATCATCGATTTCTTGTTGTCTATCTGCTGCTGCACGTTTATTTTGCTGTTCTAATTGTTTTAAGTTACCAGGAGTTGCTTCTACAGCATATTTATTTTTAAGTAAGAAGTTATTTGCGTAACCTACTGGTACATCTTTAACTTCGCCTTTTTTACCTTTACCTTTAACATCTTGTGTGAAAATTACTTTCATGCGTCTTCACTCCTACTCATTTGTTCTGTAATTGCTTGTTGTAATTGTTCTATTGCTTCATCTATTGTCGCACCTTTTATTTGTGTCGCAGCATTTGTCAGATGGCCACCGCCACCTAACGCTTCCATTGTTAATTGAACATTTACGGAACCTAATGAACGTGCTGAGATACCGATTAGGTTGTCTTCACGTTTAGCTACTACATAAGATGCTTCAATGCCTTCTAAACTTAACAACTCGTCGGCAGCTTGTGCAACCGTTACAGGATGATAAATTTTATCATCTGAACCATGTGCAATGGCTACACCTTGATCTTGTATCTTAACTGTTCTTATTAATTCTGAACGATTGATATACGTATCGACATCATCTTTTAAGAAATGCTGCGTTAAGATTGTATCAGCGCCATGTGCACGTAAATAACTTGCGGCATCAAAAGTTCTGGAACCTGTTCTTAACGTAAAGTTTCTTGTATCTACTATAATACCTGCATACATAACAGTTGATTCTAAACGAGTCAATCTCTGTTCAGTTGGTTGATATTCTAGTAATTCCGTTACGAGCTCAGCAGTTGAGCTAGCGTAAGGTTCCATATACACAAGTAATGGATTTGAAATAAAGCTTTCGCCACGTCTATGATGATCAATGACTACTTTGCGGTTTGCTTTATTTAAGACATTTTCATCTAAGACCATTTCAGGTTTATGTGTATCTACAACAACGACAGTCGTCTTAGAAGTCATCATATCCCAAGCCTCATCCGATGTTACAAAGCGTTCTTTTAGTTCCGGTTTCTTATCAATCTCATCCATAACACGACGTAATGTCGGATCAATATCAGAATCATTAAGAACGATAAATGCCTCTAAATTATTCATTGATGCAAAGCGCGAAACGCCGATAGCTGCACCTATAGCATCTAAATCTGGTCGCTTATGTCCCATAACGATAACTTTATCGCCTTCAGTAAGAATATCTTTGAGAGCATGTGAAATCACACGCGCACGTACACGCGTACGTTTTTCCATAGGGTCAGTCTTACCACCATAGAATCTTACATTGCCGTTCATATTCTTAATTGCAACTTGGTCACCACCACGACCTAACGCGAGGTCTAAACCAGATTGTGATAATTCACCTAAATCAATAAGGTTCTCAGTACCTTCACCTACACCAATACTTAAAGTTAGTTGTGCGCGGTAACCCGCACTCTTTTCTCTTAATTGGCTTAAGATTTCAAAATTAGAATCTTCTAGTTCAGCCAATATTTTTTGGTTAAAGTAAGCTACAAATTGATCTGAGTTGTAACGTTTGAAATAAATATTGTAATCCTGTGCCCAACGACTAATCACACGTGTCACCATAGAGTTAATTTCAGAACGTTGTGTATCGTTCATATTTTGAGTGATTTCATCGTAATTATCTAAAAATATTGTTGCAATAATCGGCTTTGAATCTTCATATAGTTCGTTTGTACGTTCAGTTTCAGTCATATCAAAGAAGTATAAACAATGCTCGTTTTCTGAATATCGTACATGATAGTAATAATTGTTGTTTTCTATTTCTACTTCTTGAACTTTTTCCAGTTGTTTTAATATGTTAGGGAAGACTTCATTGACATTTTCAGAAATCACATTCGTTTCAATGTGATTTGTCATAAATTGGTTCATCCACTCAATGTGATTATCTTCATCTAACACAATCATCCCTATAGGCAAGTGCTTAATCGCCTTGTTACTACTTGCCGAGATGTGACCACTTAAATCATCCACATAATTATCCATTTTTAGAAATGCTTTTCTCAATAACACGCCACTAATAATAATCATCACAATAAGTATAGCTGTAGCAATACCTGCCACTAGTTGGTTAAAAATAAACCACACGGCGACAAGTGCTATAGCAGTGAATACCATTATAATAAACGGTATGAGCAAAGCTTTTTTAGTGGATTGACGGTTCATTCTTCCACCTCTAATCACTTTTTAATCATCATTTTTTTATTATTTTCTTTAAATTAATACATAAATCAATTACCCCAAGTAATCCAACAATATGCGTTGCCGGTGTAAGAAGTGTCCCTACTACCATAACAAGAATTGTTGCGAAGTTCGGCCATCTTTTAGCTTTACCAAAGAAGTGAATGACACTTAATCCTTGGATGTACATCACTAATGATAACACAACATCAAAGTTTAACACGATGCTTTGGAACGTACTTGGTTCACTTGCAACCATGACACAAATAAGTACTATAAGATAAAACCATAGTAAATTACGGCTCATTTGCCATGCAAATAAAGGTTTAAAAATAGGTGTTGCTACTTTAAATTTACGTAAAATTGGAAATGTAATAATCAGATTAATTAAGACAAAAATGAAAATAACTATAATTAGAAAACTAGGGAGTTGGACCGTCATTTGTCGGAAACTTTCCTCAAGAATCTGTCTATAGTTTGAATCGATTCCACTTGTTAAGAAAGCCTCATGCATTGCATTTTTAAAAGGCTTAATTAATACAGCTGCCGTCGGAATTTTATCGAATGTTTGTAATAACATCCATCCAATAAGTGTAACTAAACTTAATGAAGCTGTTGAAATATAAAGAATTCGCTCTTTAGATGTTCTTTCCTTAAGTAATTGTCCGATAATCGCACTTAATAATAAGATTAAGACCATCATACTTAAGACAAATGTATTACCTAATAATGTTGTAAGTACAACTGTTACTAATGCGCTAATTCCGAATGATTGTATGGAACGATTCCACAAAACAATACCGGGAATCGTTGCAAATAAACATAAAATCAAGCCGAGAACAGGTAATACATGTGTTACTAAAGCGACTACTAATAATGAAATAATTGCTAAAATAGTTGCTTTAGGTTGTATTTTTGAAAACACATACGCCACTCCCATACTTTTTGACTATAACTCCTATTTTAACCTCTTTGCTAAAATTTAACAATAAAGTAAAGTCATACTACTAGTGATAGGTTTATGCCTATGTACGACATATGAAATAGACTTTGCTTATATAATCCTCTGTATGACTATTTTTATGCCAAAGAAAAATTTACCTATTCTGCACTGTTTAGTATTTCTTATGTGTGCTCATGGAGATTGTGTTCTATTATAAAACTTTCCTATTTACGTCGGAATTGTTTCAAATTTAAGAAATGATATAAATTAGGCGCCCAATCATTAAAATTTAGAAGAAAACCATCATGTCCTACATTATCTGGTACGAAGAAATGACGATGATATTTAAAACGTTCTCCTAAGGCTCTCACTTGATCATCAGGATAAAGCAAATCGTCAATAAAACCCATTGTTAGTACTTTCGTTTCCAACGACTGAAAGACTTCATCAACATCATCTCTCCCTCTATCTAAATGGTGACTATCTAAGACGTCTAGCAGTGTTAAATAACAATTTAAATCGAAATATTCTTTGAACTTATCACCTTGATGTTGTTGATAGCTCACTACTTCATCTGGTGTAAAACGTTGATCATAACTTTTAGACGATCGATACGTGAGGAAGCCGAGTTGACGTGCGATACTTAAACCTTCTTTACCGCCTATATGTATAGCTTGTCTTGCAATCTCGTTAAAAGCACGACTATAAGAGGACGTTTTATCAGTAGCGGCTAATATGATTGCTTTTTCCACCTCGAATTGACGATTATAAAGCAATTCCATCGCTTGCATACCACCTAAACTGCCTCCAATGAGAATATTAATCTTTTTAAATTCTAATGCTTGTATACCTAACTCAATAGCTCTAACAATATCCCTTAATGTTAAATGTTCTGGGAAGTTGTCATCATTTAATTTAGAACTTGAACCAAATGGACTTCCAATGACATTGAATGTAAGAAATTGATAATCATGAACTGGAATGTAACCACCATCAATGATTTCTCGCCACCAGCCAGGTTGCGCATCCGTGCCGTATGTTAAATGATTGCCAGTAAGTGCATGGCAAACAACGACAAGGGGTTGACCAGGAAGTCCTACATGTTCATAACGTAGACGTAAATGATCAATCGTTTCACCAGATTCAGTTTTAAACTCACCTAGTTCTAATGTATTAACTGTGTAATTCGTCATAATAGTTCCATACCTCCTTCAACTAAAAAAGTGCCTTACTCAAATGATGTAAAGGCACTTATCGTACTTATCATTCGAGTTGCTCGTTGGTATTAGCACCGTGCTATTTAAAGTCGGTTGCTGAAGCTTCTATGGGCCAAATCCCTCAGCTTCTCAAAATAAGGTTAGGTAATTTAATTGTATTGTGATGTAGATATGCATTTCGTCTCGAATAGTCTAAATTTTCTAATTATTTTAATCTTAACTAACTTTTTCTGTAAGTTCAATGATTTGATATGATTTTCAAAGATTAAAAGATTAAACGTAAGCAAGCAATGACAAATATACCTCCGAGAATTGTCACTGTTAGGCTACGTGTGAAAATAGCGAGCATCACAGTTGGTACGATTGCAATAATATAAGGTAAATTAAGCATATAACCAAATGTATGATCATGTTGTTGAATTACACCATCTATAATAAGAGCTGTAAATAAAGTAATAGGAATAAAAGAAAGCCATTTAATTACAATTGCTGGTAAGTTGACACGCGATATCATAACAAATGGAATAACACGAACGAGTAATGTGACCACACCACATAAAACAATAAGTACTAATGTATGTAAATCTGTCGTCATTTTTCCATCACCACCCCTAACAATGCAGCAACTATTGCGGCTATCAATATTGCTACGTATGAAGGTAGAATTGAACTTAAAAGAAGCATCATCACAATCACACATACGATGAGTACAATATATATTCTCAATCGTGATTTCTTAATCCCTTCAAATTGAGATATACATAAAAAAATAAACATTGCGGTAATGGCAAAGTCTAGACCAAGTGCATCAGGATTTGAAATATACTCTCCAAAAATGGCGCCGAGCACACAGGAAACAGTCCAAAATAGGTAAGCAGTAATATTTAGTCCGTGTAGCCATCGATCGTTAATTTTTTCACCTTTAACATATGGTGTTATAGCAACTCCAAAAGTTTCATCTGTTAATAACGTTCCAAGCCCTACCCTATTCCAAAATCCATATTGCTTATAATTAGGTGCTAAAGTCATACTTAATAAGAACATTCGAGAGTTAACGATAAGTGTTGTAAGCACAATTGCAGAAATAGGAGTGCCTGCAATCACTAATGTACAAATAATAAATTGGGCTGCACCAGCATAAATAATCAGACACAATAATATAATTTCTAAAATACTGAAATTTTGGGAGGCTGCCACAATTCCAAATGATAGTCCTACACCTGCATATCCAAGTAACGTAGGAATACACTCTTTCACACCTTGCTTAAACGTAAGATGAGTCATATTATCAGCCCCAGTCTCTCCAATAAAATAATAAAATCAGTCTAATATACTTAATTACTTTATTCAATATATTTAAAGGCCGGTATGTGTGCCGTCATACATACCGTTGTCTAAAGAAATTAATATATAAGGGTTTTATTTTTCAGAATTTTCTTTCTTATTTTTTAGACTCTCTTTCCAACTGCTATCCTTTCAACTCAAAATATTTACAACATTACTTTTAAAGATTATCAAAAAATAATAGCGACTGAACTTTTGCAACTCTTTAAAACATCATTGATTTTTAATTTTTTATTAAAATTTTATTTAGAAATAGTAATTTTCAAAAGATACTTAATTTAGTTTGATATAATCACACCATCAAATGAAACGAGGTGTAACAATATTGAATTGGCAACGTAAATGTATACTAACTACTTTGTTGGTTTTAAGTAGTTTATTTTTAGTATTTTCGACCATCACATATGCGAGTGAACGTGATTATAAAGACAGTCTTAAAATCACTACACATAACGTGTATTTCTTACCTACTGCTATCTACCCTAATTGGGGACAATCTCAGCGCGCTGATTTAATTTCAAAAGCAGATTACATTCAAAATCAAGATCTCGTGATTCTAAATGAATTATTTGATAAAAAAGCATCAAAAAGATTGTTAGCACGTTTACATTCACAGTATCCTTATCAAACACCTATCGTTGGTAAAGGTACAGAAGGTTGGCAAAATACTTCTGGTACTTATAGAAAAATTAAAAAAGTGAGCGGTGGCGTTGGTATTGTGAGTAAATGGCCTATCGTACAACAAGAACAACATATTTATAAAAAAGGTTGTGGGGCTGATATGGCCGGTAATAAAGGCTTTGCCTACATTAAAATTAATAAGAATGGCAAATACCACCATATTATCGGAACACATCTACAAGCTGAAGATCCAACATGCTTTAAAGGAAAAGATAAAGACATTAGACAGAGTCAAATGAGTGAAATTAAACAATTTATCAAAGACAAGAATATCCCTAAAAATGAACCCGTCTATATCGGTGGTGACTTAAATGTCATTAAAGATTCAGATGAATATCAACAAATGGCAAATAACTTAAATGTTTCGTTACCTACTCAATTCGATGGTAATGCATATAGTTGGGATACTAGCAGTAATAGTATTGCGAAATATAATTATCCTAAATTAGAACCTCAACACTTAGATTATATTTTATTAGATCGTGACCATGCACAACCAAGCTCATGGCATAATGATACACATAGAGTGAAGTCACCAGAATGGTCCGTGAAATCTTGGGGAAAAACATACAAATACAATGACTACTCAGATCATTATCCACTTTCTGGCTACGCATCAAATGAATAGGACGATTGATACATTTAATTATTAAATATTAATATTTAGAATAGGAGCTATATGAAACATTGGAATTAAACTTCGAATTTCATATAGCTTCTTTATGATATTATTTTATGGTCATATAGAAATAAACATTGTTTGACAAACTAAGTTAAATATTTTGAATATGAATGACAACGTTTAAAAATCAATTTCCACTATTTTATATTTTTACAGGCGTTCTCTAAAAGATAAATTCTTGCTACTTCATGTATTATTTTCATGATTTTATAACTCAATCTATGACAATAAATATTTACTATTTTTAGACATACGTTTGTGTGACGTCAGACATCCATATCTATAAAAACTCTGTTGTATCAGCATTTTAAATCACCAAAATTATTTTAAGTTATTTTAGACATCCATCTCTAATTGAATATAAAAATAACAATTTTGTCTTTATACATAAAAAACTGCCGATAAGTTTATAGAACCTTATCGACAGTTAAATAACTTTATAATATTGTAATCATCTAGTTAAGTTTATATGATTATTTGATTGGTTTTTCAATCTTAGTTTTGCCACCCATAAATGGTACTAATGCTTCAGGAATTGTTAATGTACCATCTTCGTTTTGATAGTTTTCAACGATGGCTGCAAATGTACGACCTACAGCTAAACCACTACCATTTAATGTGTGGACTAATTCTGGTTTAGAAGCAGCATCACGTTTGAATCGGATATTTGCGCGACGTGCTTGGAAATCAGTACAGTTAGAGCAAGAACTGATTTCTTTATAATCATTGTAACTTGGTAACCAAACTTCTAAATCATATGTTTTACTAGCACTGAAACCAATATCGCCAGTACATAAGATAACACGACGGTATGGTAAACCTAATTCTTCAAGAATAGCTTCAGCATTTTGTGTCATTTCTTCTAAAGCATTCCAAGAATCTTCAGGTTGTACAATACGAACCATTTCAACTTTATCAAATTGATGTAAACGAATTAACCCTCTTGTATCTCTACCAGCTGATCCTGCTTCACTACGGAAACATGCAGTTTGAGCTGTAAATAATTCAGGTAGTACACCTGGTTGAATAATTTCATCTCTATAGAAGTTTGTTAAAGGTACTTCTGCAGTTGGAATCGTATATAAGCCTTCTTTTTCAACTTTAAATAAATCTTCTTCAAATTTAGGTAATTGACCTGTGCCAAACATCGTATCAGCATTCACTAATTGCGGTGTCATCATTTCAGTATAACCATGTTGCGTTGTATGTTTTGTCAACATGTAGTTCATTAAAGCACGTTCAAGTAATGCGCCATCTTTAGTTAAGTATACGAAACGAGCACCAGATACTTTAGCAGCACGTTCAAAGTCAGCCATTTTTAATTCTTCAACTAAATCCCAATGCGCTTTAGGTTCAAATTCAAAATCACGTGGCGTACCCCATTTTTTAACTTCAACGTTTTCTTCATCAGAAGCACCTTGAGGTACGTCTTCATTAATTAAGTTAGGAATACGAATTAAGATATCTCTAATTTTAGTATCTACTTCATTAAGTTGATTATCGATATCTTTAATTTCATCACCTAAATGACGCATCTCAGCAATGACGTCATCAGCGTCTTCTTTATTACGTTTCTTTTGAGCTATTTCTTCGCTCACTTTATTTCTTTTCGCCTTCATCTCTTCAGTTTTACTGATTAATTCACGGCGTTGTTCATCTAATTCTAAAACTTGGTCGACAACTTTAGGATCGTCGCCTCTTAATTCAATTTTGCTCTTCACTTTCTCAGGTTCATTTCTAAATAAACGAATGTCTAACATGTAACCTTCATCCTTTCCCAAATAAAATATATTCAATTTTATGGATGACTTCGTGTGATAAAACAATAAAAAAAGACCACATCCCAGACAAGGGACGTGGTCTACGCGTTGCCACCCTATTTAACAATTTCAAGTAAATTAAAACCATTTACCTCAAATTGCGCTTAACTAAAATAACGGTTATTACCGATTGTTCACATATAGTAGGTAGATTCACATGAATGTCGATTACTTGTTCTCACTTACCACAAGCTCTCTGAAATCGAACTATCTATGCTACTTGTCCTACGAACAATACTTTATTAACTTAATTTTAATATAGCAAAGTCATTATCATATTTCAAGTTATTTTAAATTTGCAACAATTACGTCATATTTAGATGTGCTTATATGCAACACCTTTTAAATCATTTTTGCCCCGCTTCTACAACTTGTTGAAACTGAATATCTTGTCCTGTGTAATAGTAGATATATTGTGACGATATACATACAATTTTTCTCGGATGAGCGGCGAGAGAATTTCAACATTATTATAATCAACTGCTTGGAATGTCACCTTACGTTCTATTTCCATTTAATATTTTTAATTAAATAAATAAAACTGCTACATTATGCTATCGGTCTACTAAAATAATGAATGATACATGACGATGTAAAAAGAGTTTCATTTAACTATTGACGAATGTCAGATACAGGTATAGTATTCTTAATTGTATTTAGAAGAGATGATTTAAAATCACATGTAAACAATTGTTTGAAATAAATAAAAAGATTCGTGAAATAAAAGCAAACATAAGACTTGCAACATTTTAAGAAATAACATGTTATGGGAGGTTATGTCGTTATGAAAACGTTAGATTCTGTTAATATTCCTATAAGAAAAGACGAAACACATAAAGGTGACTATGGTAAAATTTTATTAATCGGTGGATCTGCTAATATGGGGGGCGCAATCATGCTTGCTGCACGCGCTTGCGTTTATAGTGGAAGTGGACTCATTACTGTAGCAACACATCCAAATAATCATGCTGCGCTACATTCTCGTTGTCCTGAGGCGATGGTTATAGATATTAATGATACTAAAATGCTTACAAAAATGATTGAAGCAACTGATAGTATCCTTATCGGTCCAGGTCTTGGAGTAGATTTCAAAGGTAACAATGCCATCACGTTTTTACTTCAAAATATACAACCTCATCAAAATTTAATTGTTGACGGAGATGCTATAACAATATTCAGTAAGTTGAAACCTCAAATTCCTACATGTCGTGTTATATTCACACCACATCAAAAGGAATGGGAGCGTTTGAGCGGTATACCTATTGAAGAACAAACATATGAACGCAATCTTGAAGCGGTAGAACGTATTGGCGCGACAGTAGTATTAAAACAACATGGTACGGAAATCTATTTCTGCAATGATGATGTCTATAAATTACCTATTGGCACACCTGCTATGGCTACAGGTGGTATGGGCGATACACTTGCGGGCATGATTACAAGTTTCGTAGGCCAATTTGATAACTTTAAAGAAGCTGTTACAAGTGCAACTTACATGCATAGTTTTATCGGTGAAAAATTATCTGACACAATGTATGTTGTTCCACCTTCACGTCTAATTAGTGAAATTCCGTATGTGATGAAACAACTTGAAGGTTAACAGATATCAGAATTAATTACTGTGCTTATCAGTACTGGTAAATTGAGAAGGTACATTGTTGAGAGGGACAGTTACATTTTAGACACTCTCTATTGAAGGGGGTCTAAATGTATGAAAATGATTATTCATTTATCCTCGATGCATGGTGCTACAGAAGTCATAAAGGACAAATCAATTTAATATAAACAAGAAATTAAAAAATGCATGAGGCATATTGCTATGTCTCATGCATTTTAGCATATTGGGCGTCGATGACTGAGTTAGAAAATAACCTCATTATAACTCTAGTCCGACTTCCCTATATATAAACTTTTATTCATTAAATCTACAGGTAGTTTAATTAAGGGGGCCGGGCAGAACAACGAACTCTGTGTTTCTGTCTTACTCCCTTTTTAACTATTCATCACTATCTTCTTCATTATCAGAAGCACTCTCGATGTCTTCATTCACTCTATCCATAAAATCTTGTCTAATATCAATACGATCATCATTTTCAGGAGACTCTACAGATTCCGTTTCTGCATCACCTTCTGTATGAATTGCATTGCCTGGTGTCTGATCATCCACTACCTCTTCTACATCTGCTTTTTCAGCACTAGTGGTTTGTTGCGCTTCATCTACATTTTCCTCATTATCGTCTTCTTCTTTTACTTTAGCAACAGTAGAAACAAATTGGCCATCTCCGAGTTTCATAAGACGTACACCTTGTGCTGCACGTCCATTTTGAGAAATATCATGAACGTCAAGACGGATAATAACACCAGCGTTAGTTACAACCATTAAATCCTCTTCACCGGTCACAGTTGTGATACAAACGATGTTACCATTACGCTCAGTAATTGTCGCAGTTTTGATTCCTTTACCACCACGATTTGATAAACGATATTCGCTAACAGGTGTACGTTTACCGTAACCATTTTCAGTAACTACTAATACTTCATCTTCACTTTCTGAATCTGCAACATCAAGACCCACGACAGTATCCCCTTCACGTAGAGAAATACCTTTCACACCTGCTGCTGTACGGCCTAATGGGCGTAATGTAGATTCAGAGAATCTAATTAATGATGCATGTGCAGTTCCAATAAGAATATCTTCATTACCTGTTGTTAGACGTACTGCAATTAATTCATCATCTTCTTTAAAGTTAATTGCAATTTTACCGTTTTTGTTAATACGGGAGAAGTTACTTAATGATGAACGTTTAACGATACCTTGTTTTGTCGCAAATACGAGATAATCTTCTTCACTTTCAAGGTCTTTAACCGCAATCATTGTACTTATTGTTTCGTCATTTTCGAGTTCAATCGCATTGATAATAGGTATACCTTTGGATTGACGTGACAACTCAGGAACTTCATAACCTTTGAGTTTATATACACGACCTTTATTCGTAAAGAACAGAACATGATCATGTGTACTCATTGTTACCAATTGACTAACGAAGTCCTCATCCAACGTGTTCATACCTTGTATGCCACGACCACCACGATTTTGAGAACGATATGTAGATACTGGTAAACGTTTAATATAGTTATTATGACTTAATGTAATAACGATTTGTTCTTCAGGGATTAAGTCTTCATCTTCAAGATCTTCTAGACCACCTAATTGAATTTCAGTGCGACGTTCATCACCGAAACGTTCTTTAATTTCAGTCAATTCATCACGAACTAATTGTAATAACACTTCTTCATCAGCTAAAATCTCTTCTAACTCTTTAATATATTCTAGAAGTTCATTATACTCAGATTCTATTTTATCTCTTTCTAATCCAGTTAAACGTCTTAAACGCATATCTAAAATTGCTTGAGCTTGACGTTCAGTAAGTTTAAAACGCTCTTGCAAACTTGCCATCGCAATTTTATCAGTGTCCGATTCACGAATTGTTGTGATAATTTCATCGATATGATCTAGTGCTATTCGTAAACCTTCTAGAATATGTGCACGGTCTCTTGCTTTTTTAAGATTATATTCAGTACGTCGTCTAACCACTGTTTTTTGGTGCTCTAAGTAATGAATAAGTGCTTCTTTTAAATTGATTAGTTTAGGTCTACCATTCACTAAAGCAATCATATTCACACCAAATGATGTTTGTAATGGCGTTTGTTTATATAAATTATTTAAAATAACACTCGCATTTGCATCTTTACGTACATCAATAACTACTCTTACACCTGTACGCAAACTTGTTTCATCACGTAAATCTGTAATACCGTCGATTTTCTTATCTCTAACTAACTCTGCGATTTTTTCAATCATACGTGCTTTATTGACTTGGAAAGGTATTTCCGTTACAACAATACGTTGACGGCCACCACCACGTTCTTCTATTTCAGCACGAGAACGCATTTGAATTGACCCACGACCTGTTTCATAAGCTCGACGAATACCACTTTTACCTAGTACTAAACCAGCTGTAGGAAAATCAGGACCTTGGATGTCTTCCATCAGCTCATTAATTGTGATGTCTGGATTCTTACTTAAACTGAGCACACCATCAATAACTTCAGTTAAATTGTGGGGAGGAATATTTGTAGCCATACCTACGGCAATTCCTGCCGCACCATTCACTAATAAGTTAGGGAAACGTGCAGGTAAGACTGACGGCTCTCTTTCATTACCATCATAGTTGTCAATAAAATCAATTGTGTCTTTGTTGATATCTCGTAAAAGTTCTAATGTTATTTTAGTCATACGTGCTTCAGTATAACGCATTGCGGCTGCACCGTCACCATCCATAGAGCCAAAGTTACCTTGACCATCTACAAGTGGATAACGATAACTAAAGTCTTGGGCCATTCTTACCATTGCTTCATAAATTGAAGAATCACCATGAGGGTGATATTTACCCATCACATCCCCGACTATACGTGCAGATTTCTTATACGGTTTATCGGGCGTCATACCTTGTTCATTTAAACCATAAAGAATACGACGATGTACTGGCTTTAATCCGTCTCTAACATCAGGTAATGCACGAGAAACGATAACACTCATAGCATAGTCTAAGAATGATTCACGCATTTCACTGGTTATATTTCGTTCATTAATTCTTGATTGAGGTAATTCAGCCATCAAGAGATCCTCCTTCAAAAGTTCAGTTCATAGTGTCTAGAAATCTAGGTTGGCATAAACTGCATTGTCTTCGATAAATTGTCTGCGATTTTCTACTACATCGCCCATTAACATTTCAAATGTTTGGTCTGCATCAATTGCATCTTCAAGTCTCACTTGCAACATAGAGCGATGTTCAGGATTCATAGTCGTTTCCCATAATTGGTCTGCGTTCATTTCACCAAGACCTTTGTAACGTGCAATTGACCATTTTGGTGACGGGTTTAATTCTTGTTTCAACTTGTCTAGTTCTCTATCGTTAAATACATAATATTTTTGTTTTCCTTGTGTTAGTTTATATAAAGGCGGCTGAGCAATATAAACATAGCCCGCTTCAATTAAAGGTCTCATGAAACGATAGAAGAATGTAAGTAATAACGTACGTATATGTGCACCATCAACATCAGCATCAGTCATGATTACGATTTTATGATAACGTGCTTTTGATATATCGAATTCTCCTCCAATACCCGTACCAAATGCAGTAATCATTTGACGAATTTCGTTATTGTTTAAGATACGATCTAAACGTGCTTTTTCCACATTCAAAATTTTACCTCTTAAAGGTAAAATGGCTTGTGTTCTTGAATCACGACCAGATTTAGTAGACCCCCCGGCAGAGTCACCTTCTACCAAGAAAATTTCACTTTCTTCAGGGTTCTTACTAGAACAATCTGCCAATTTACCTGGTAAGCTTGAAACGTCTAATGCTGATTTACGACGCGTAACTTCACGTGCTTTTTTGGCAGCTACACGTGCGCGTGAAGCCATGATACCCTTCTCAACAATAATACGTCCTACAGACGGATTCTCATATAAGAAACGTTCAAAGTGTTCAGAAAATAATCTATCAACAACTTGACGTACTTCAGAGTTTCCTAGTTTTGTTTTAGTTTGTCCTTCAAACTGAGGATCGCCGTGTTTAATTGATACGACCGCTGTTAAACCTTCCCGTGTATCTTCCCCTGAAAGTCTATCTTTATCCTCTTTAATAATCTTACTTTGTGTTCCATAGCTATTTAAAACGCGTGTTAAAGCACGTTTAAAGCCATCTTCATGCGTACCACCCTCGTATGTATGAATATTATTCGCATACGTTAATAAGTTGGTTGCATATCCACTGTTATATTGAAGTGCAATTTCTACTTCAATATCATCTTTAGACTGATGGATATATATAGGTTCATCGTGAAGAGGTTCTTTATTCTCATTCAATAAATCTACATAGGATTTAATCCCGCCTTCATAATGATATGAGTCTTCTCTAACTTCTTCTTCCCTTTCATCTTTTAAAGTAATTTGAATACCTTTATTTAAGAAAGCAAGCTCACGTATACGCTTTTGAAGTGTTTCATAGTTATAAACTGTTGTCTCTGTAAAGATTTCTTTATCGGCTTTGAATCGAATAGCTGTACCTGTTTTATCTGTATCGCCAATTTCTTTAAGATCAAATTGTGGCACACCTTGTTTATAGGCTTGATGATAAATCGTGCCATTACGATGTACATAAACTTCAAGATCTTGTGAGAGTGCATTAACAACTGAAGATCCAACACCGTGAAGACCGCCAGATACTTTGTATCCGCCACCTCCGAATTTACCTCCAGCGTGAAGTACAGTTAAGATAACTTCGACAGCAGGGCGTCCCATCTTTTCTTGAATATCAACAGGAATACCACGGCCATTGTCAGTAACTTTAATCCAATTGTCTTTCTCAATTATAACTTCAATATGACTAGCATAACCTGCTAATGCCTCGTCAATACTATTATCAACAATTTCCCATACTAAATGGTGCAACCCTCTTTCTGAAGTTGAACCAATATACATACCCGGTCTTTTACGAACCGCTTCGAGACCTTCTAAAACTTGTATCTGTCCAGCACCATAATTATCTGTGTTGTTTACATCTGACAATGTATTCACCATCACTTTCTCGTTACTTTAGTATTTCACCTTGACTAATACGGTATAACTTAGCGTTATTCATTATTTCATGATCTATTCCTTCAACTGACGTTGTTGTCACAAATGTTTGTACTTTATGTTGAATCGTACTTAACAAATGAGTTTGACGTGAATCATCAAGCTCACTCAAGACATCATCTAAAAGTAAGATTGGATATTCTCCTACTTCAATATTCATTAATTCGATTTCTGCCAACTTAATTGATAGCGCAGTTGTACGTTGCTGACCTTGTGAGCCATACGTTTGAGCATCCATGCCATTTACATTGAAACTTAAGTCATCACGATGTGGGCCATAGAGACATACACCTCGTTCTTTCTCTCTTTGTAAATTGTCATTTAACAATGCTAATACTTCTTCGATTAACTCAGATTGATTGGCTTCATAATTACTTAACTTTAAACTTGGAACATAATCGAGTGTCAGTGTCTCTCGATGATTTGTAATACCTGCATGAATGGGTTGTGCAAGTGTTTCTAATTCCTTTATAAAGTGCTCTCGACGTAACGTAACCTTCAGTGCATATTCAGCAAATTGTTGGTTTAAGACTTCTAGCATTGTTGTATCTGTCTTCTGTCCAATTTGTAACTGTTTAAGGTAATTGTTCTTTTGCTTTAGAATACGCTGATATTGAGCTAAATCATTCAAATAGACAGCAGATATTTGTCCTAACTCCATATCTATGAACCGTCGACGTATTTGTGGTGAACCTTTAACGATATTTAAATCTTCAGGCGCAAATAAGACGACATTTAAATGTCCAATATATTGAGTTAGTCTGCTTTGTTCAAGATGATTCACTTTAACTTGCTTACCTTTTTTAGTTATAAACATCGTAAGCGGCATCGTGCCATGTCTATAACTTAGCTCACCCTCTATTTTAGCATAATCAGAATTGAAACGTATGAGTTCCTTATCATTTGACGTACGATGACTTTTAGCAAGCGCTAAGGTATAAATTGATTCAAGTAAATTTGTCTTTCCTTGTGCGTTCTCACCAATAAGGATATTCACTTCAGGATGACAATCTAATGTCACCTGTTCATAGTTACGATAATTCTCTAATTGGAGTGTATTAAGTTTCATTGTTCACCTTGATGGATGATTAAAAAGGAACCCGTATCTTCAGGGATATCTGTAATATCAATGCGGTCGTTGTGTTCTAATTTTTTGCCACGTCTTGTTTCACGTTGTCCATTAATTAAAACCTCAAAATCCTGTAGAAACCATTTGGCTTGTCCACCTGATTCTATGATTCCTTCAGTTTTAAGAAATTGACCTAAAGTGATATTTCCTTCTACAACAACTTCTTGAACCAAAATTTCTCACTCCATTTCTGTATGTGTCATTAATATATTATACCGTTTTTTACTTTGAATTTCATTTAAAATAAAGAATGAAATCGTTTACTTTGATATATATTTTATTTTATCAAAAGCTGCTACAAATTTTATAATTTACTTACAATCATTTTAGAAACTTACACTGAATTTTAATTTTAAAGGGGTTTTTAGCACACTTTTTCCACAAGGGTAATTAATACTCAAATATATTTATTATTGCTATGAAAAGCGCTCAGTACATTTAAAATTAATTTTACATTCACGATAATTATCTCATTCGTCTATATTAAGTTTTGAATGTTTGAAATGAGGTTTGGTATCAATATAAAAGAGCCTATGCGACAAATGCACAGGCTTCTTTGTATAAGAGATTTAGCAATCTAATACGATTATAATTTTAATTTTTATTAATATGTTCTAATAGGCAGAATTAATTGCGTTACAGAATCATCATCTTTTGGTTTTAAGATAAATGGTTTCATTGTACCAAAGAATTCTACTTCTACTTCATCATTATCAATGGCTTTTAAAGCATCCATCATGTATTTTGAGTTGAAAGAAATTTTCAAGTTTCCGCCTTCTACATCATTAGCGTTAACTTCTTCTTTAACAGTACCAATTTCAGGAGAAGTAGATGAAAGTTCAACTAATTCATTACCTGTACTTAATTTAATAACATTATTTCCACCTTCTCGTGCTAATAAAGATGCACGATCAATTGCATGATAAAAGTCTCCATTGTTAATTCCTAATTTAATCTCATAATTTTCTGGGAATAAACGTGTCGTATCTGGATAATGACCTTCAAGTAAACGTGAGATGAAATTAATATTCCCCACTCTGAATAACACTTGGTTAGAAGCAAAGAAAATATCAATATCTTCATCGCTGTCACTCATAATTTTGTTTAATTCAGATAAAGCTTTACCAGGAATGATGACATTTTTATTTTCTGATTCATCTTCTAACTGTAATTTTCTTACAGCTAAGCGGTGTGAATCTGTTGCTGTGCATATTAATTCATTATCTTGTATAAGCCAGTTTACACCAGTAAGTACTGGTCGTGTTTCTGAGGTGGACACTGCAAAATTAGTTTGTGCAATGATATTTTTTAGTACCTTAACAGACAATTGAATAGCGTCATCTCGTGATACCTCAGGTAATAATGGATATTGATCAGGATCTAAACCACTTAAGTTAAATTCTGAATGACCTGATGTGATTAATGTTTGGAATTGTTCATTAGTTGATAATTTAACTTCTTTTCCAGGAAGTTTTTTAATAATATCAACGAAGAAACGACCAGGAAGTACAACTGATCCTGTTTCTGTAATTTCAACAATTTCTTCACCATCAACTTGTTTTGGAATAGTGATTTCTATTGATATTTCTGAATCTGACCCAGTTAAAATGACTTCATTATCTTTAGCATCAATTTTGATACCTGTTAAAATCGGTAAAGTTGTTCTAGGTGAGATAGCTTTTAATGTGTCGTTAAGTTGATTAATAAAATAATCTCTTTTGATTGTGAATTCCATCATTAAATTTAAACTCCTTCCAGTCGTTTATATATAATTATATAGGTTTTAAAATCATAGTAATAGTAGTAGGCATTGTGGATTGGTGGATAAGTCTAAAAAACTTACGGATAGCACAGTTATACACATGTGGATAAACTGTGTATGTTGTGTATTAATTTTTCACATTATCCACAATTGCTATTGTTATTCAGAGGGACAACTACCCATCTTTTTAAGTTTTTGGGAATTGATTTACTTAGTAATTATTCCCTAAAAGACCGTTTACAATCTGCTAATTTTCAATTTATTCAATATTGATTGATTTATTTCCCATTACTGATTTCTAATTTCTTTTTCTAAGTTTTCTACTTCTTGCTTAAATGTAGGATCAGACTTGATATCATTTGCAATCTTTTCATGGGCATGGATAACTGTTGTATGATCGCGACCTCCAAATTCTTCACCTATCTTAGGTAATGAAAAATCAGTTAATTCTCTAGATAGATACATAGCTATTTGTCGTGGGTAAGCAATTGACTTTGTACGTTTTTTAGCACTAAAATCTTCAATTCTTACACTATAATATTGACCAACTACCTTTTGGATATCTTGAATTGTAATCTTTTTAGACTTAGGTGATTGAATGATATCTTTTAACGCTTCTGCGGTAAGTTCGGTTGTAATAGGTTTCCCTTGTAATTTTGAGTACGCTAAAAGTCGAGTTAATGCGCCTTCAAGTTCACGAATATTGGATTGAATTTGGTTGGCGATGTAATTCAATGCTTCTGGCGGAATATCAAGATTTTCTTCTTCAATTTTCTTTTGTAATATTGCCATTCTTGTTTCGTAATCAGGTGGCGTGATATCAACTATTAGCCCCCACTCAAAACGAGAACGTAGACGGTCTTCTAGCTTAGCAATTTCTTTTGGTGGACGATCACTTGAAATAACGATTTGCTTATTATTTTGATGTAATTCATTAAAAGTATGGAAGAACTCCTCTTGCGTTTGTTCTTTATTTTGAATGAATTGAATATCATCAATTAATAAAACATCAATTTTACGATACTTTTCACGAAATGCTTCAGTTTCATTATCACGTATTGATTTAATAAATTCGTTTGTGAATTTCTCACTAGAAGTGTAAATGACTTTAGCATTAGGTTTGTTACTAAGAACATGATGTCCAATTGCATGCATTAAATGTGTTTTACCTAGACCTACGCCTCCATATATAAATAATGGATTATAAGCTTCTGCCGGTGCTTCTGCAACAGCTAAACTTGCAGCATGTGGGAAACGATTGCCAGGTCCAATGACAAATGTATCGAATGTATTGTGCATATTAAATTGTTCTTTTCCCCAAGTCTTATCATCTATAGAAGAATTTTGTACTTGGGGTTCTTGAACTTCTTGTGTATTTACATTGTTGTAGGATGCAAGTTCATCTTCAGAAATAAAATGTGGTTTCACTTCATAACCGATGACATCATAAATAATAGCCTGCATAATTTCTGAATATCGCTGATTAAGCCAACTCGCATTGAAAGGCAGACTTACTAATATAATGGCTTCGTCATTTTTAAGTGAGTAGAGTTGCGTATCTTTTATGAACGTTTGATAACTAGTGTTTGAAATTCTTTCCTGGGCAATTTCTAAAACTTTATCCCAAATTTCTTTCTCTGACATAAATAACTCCATCTTTCTTAAAATTTTAGACTTATACACAGAAATAACATAGGTGGATAAAAATAATCACAGTATGTTAATAATTATCCACAAGTTAATCACAATCAGTGGATAACTTAAACATAACTATGATTTATGCACACCATTTATGTATATAAATTTAATAAATAAATCCTTATAAAATCATAATTTGAACGACTTATCCACATAATTATACTTTTTAACTCCAAGTGATGTCAAATGGCTGTGAATATGTTGTTAAATTTTGAATAACTGTGTGTATAGCGCATATGTTATCCACAGTTTTTGAGAGAATTTCTGTGTATAAGTGGATAACTTCAAATAAGCGTCACAATTTCTTTTTTTACTTTGGGAAATAATTTATATGGATTGTATGAACTATGTATATGACAAATTATTATTAAAATTGGTAATAATTTGATGAAGAAAAAAGATTTCTTACTATTAAATCACAACAAGTGATTTTCAATCGTTATATTCGTAAATTCATCTTGCTTTATAAAAGGTATTTTGTTATATTGTAGTAGTTGCTTGAATTATGACTAGATAATAATAAGCTATAGAACAAATTTCTTAATAGCAGACACAATAAGAGAGCAATTGCTCAGATGAAGTATGTTAGTAATTGAAGCTAATATATACTTCGTTAATTTATCTATTTATATGAACCAATTTCTAGGTAGGAAGTTGGAAATATTGGTAATTGAATTCAGATGGAGGTGTTTTGCATGGTAAAACGTACTTATCAACCAAATAAACGTAAACATAGTAAAGTTCATGGTTTCAGAAAACGCATGAGCACTAAAAATGGCCGCAAAGTTTTAGCGCGTCGTCGTCGTAAAGGCCGTAAAGTTTTATCTGCATAAGATCACTGAATCATCAGTGGTCTTTTTTTTGTTTAAATAATAAAATGATATTTAAGTATTGTTCTGATATCATTTTCAAAATAATATATACGTATGTTTTGTTAATAGATAATTGTTACTATTAAAATGAATAGATTAGAATAAGCGAGTGATGTTTAATGGAAAAAGCATATCGTATTAAGAGAAATTCAGACTTTCAAGCGATATACAAGAATGGGAAGTCTGTTGCAAATAGACAATTTGTTGTCTATACCTATAAAAATAGAGATTTAAAACATTTTCGCTTAGGAATAAGTGTCTCAAAAAAACTGGGGAACGCTGTTACAAGAAATAGAATTAAAAGAGCAATAAGAGAGAATTTTAAAGTGCATAAGCAAAATATTATCGCTAAAGATATTATAGTTATAGCGAGGCAACCAGCAAAAGATATGAATACACTAGAGATTCAAAGTAGTTTAGAGCATGTGCTTAAAATTGCAAAAGTGTTTAATAAAAAGATCAAGTAGGGCAGGGGGCTTAGACTAACCGAAGTCTAACGTAACACAAACCGAAGGCTTACATCTTAATGTTGAACAATTTATTAGCTTTTTTAAAAGAAACAAATTACAATGTTATAATGAATTTTTACATTAATAAGGAGGCGAGACTCTTATGGATTTTGATACGATTACAAGTATTTCAACACCTATGGGTGAAGGTGCTATTGGAATTGTGAGATTATCTGGGCCACAAGCTATTGAAATCGGAGATATCTTATATAAAGGAAAGAAAAAGTTATCTGAAGTTGAGACGCATACAATAAATTACGGTCATATTATTGATCCAGAAACAGATGAAACAGTTGAAGAAGTCATGGTGTCTGTTTTACGTGCCCCTAAAACTTTCACACGAGAAGATATTATTGAGATAAATTGCCATGGTGGTATTTTAACAATTAATCGTATATTAGAGTTAACTATGACTTATGGTGCACGTATGGCAGAACCAGGTGAATATACAAAACGTGCATTTTTAAATGGTCGTATAGATTTATCTCAAGCAGAAGCGGTTATGGATTTTATACGTTCCAAAACTGATCGAGCTTCTAAGGTTGCGATGAATCAAATAGAAGGACGTTTAAGTGATTTAATTAAGAAACAACGTCAATCCATATTAGAGATACTCGCCCAAGTTGAAGTTAACATTGATTATCCAGAGTATGATGATGTAGAAGACGCAACGACAGACTTCTTACTAGAACAGTCTAAGCGTATTAAAGAAGAAATCAATCGATTACTTGAAACAGGTGCACAAGGTAAAATAATGAGAGAAGGGTTATCTACTGTTATTGTAGGACGTCCTAATGTTGGGAAGTCTTCGATGCTAAATAACCTTATTCAAGATAATAAAGCAATTGTGACTGAGGTCGCTGGTACAACAAGAGACGTGTTAGAAGAATATGTCAATGTTAGAGGTGTCCCATTACGACTTGTAGATACTGCGGGTATTAGAGATACTGAAGATATCGTAGAGAAGATTGGTGTAGAACGTTCTAGGAAAGCTTTAAGTGAAGCAGATTTAATTTTATTTGTGCTTAATAACAATGAACCTCTGACGGAAGATGATCAAACTTTATTCGAAGTCATTAAAAATGAGGATGTTATTGTAATCATTAATAAAACAGATTTAGAGCAACGATTAGATGTTAGCGAACTAAGAGAGATGATTGGTGATATGCCACTTATACAAACATCGATGCTTAAACAAGAAGGTATTGATGAATTAGAAATACAAATTAAAGATTTATTCTTTGGTGGCGAAGTACAAAATCAAGATATGACTTATGTATCGAATTCACGTCACATTTCATTGTTGAAACAAGCGAGACAATCAATTCAAGATGCGATTGATGCTGCTGAGTCTGGTATCCCAATGGATATGGTGCAGATTGATTTAACACGTACTTGGGAAATTCTAGGAGAAATAATTGGAGAATCAGCGAGCGATGAATTAATAGATCAACTATTTAGTCAATTTTGTTTAGGAAAATAATGATATAAAAATATAAACTAGACGGTAAGTCGTCTACAATTCAAGATTTTAAGACTTTTGGGAGGTAAAATAGTGGTTCAAGAATATGATGTAGTAGTCATTGGTGCTGGTCACGCCGGTATTGAAGCAGGTCTAGCTTCAGCTCGTCGGGGTGCTAAAACGCTGATGTTAACAATTAATTTAGATAATATTGCTTTCATGCCATGTAATCCATCTGTAGGTGGTCCTGCGAAAGGAATCGTTGTACGTGAAATAGACGCTTTAGGTGGACAAATGGCAAAAACTATTGATAAAACGCACATTCAAATGCGTATGCTTAATACAGGGAAAGGTCCAGCTGTTAGAGCTTTACGTGCTCAAGCAGATAAAGTATTATATCAACAAGAAATGAAGCGTGTACTTGAGAATGAGGATAATTTAGACATCATGCAAGGTATGGTTGATGAACTCATTATAGAAGATAATGAAGTTAAAGGTGTTCGTACTAACATTGGTACAGAATATCGTTCTAAAGCTGTCATTATTACAACAGGTACATTCTTACGTGGAGAAATTATACTAGGAAACTTAAAATATTCTAGTGGTCCTAACCATCAATTACCATCTGTAACGCTAGCGGATAATTTAAGAAAATTAGGATTTGATATCGTTAGATTTAAAACGGGTACGCCACCTCGTGTAAATGCGAGAACCATCGATTATTCTAAAACTGAAATCCAACCAGGTGATGATATAGGTCGTGCGTTTAGTTTTGAAACAACCGAATTTATTTTAGATCAATTACCTTGTTGGTTAACTTATACAAATGGAGATACACATCAAGTCATTGATGATAACTTACATTTATCTGCTATGTATTCCGGTATGATTAAAGGTACAGGTCCTAGATATTGTCCATCAATTGAGGATAAATTTGTTCGCTTTAACGATAAACCAAGACATCAACTTTTCCTAGAACCTGAAGGACGTAATACGAATGAGGTATACGTGCAAGGATTATCTACTAGTTTACCTGAACATGTTCAACGTCAAATGTTAGAAACCATTCCAGGTCTTGAAAAAGCAGATATGATGCGTGCAGGTTATGCTATTGAATATGATGCAATCGTACCTACTCAATTATGGCCAACGTTAGAAACAAAAGCGATCAAAAACTTGTATACCGCTGGTCAGATTAATGGAACATCAGGATATGAAGAAGCAGCGGGACAAGGTATTATGGCAGGTATTAACGCTGCTGGTAATGTTTTAGGTACAGGTGAAAAAATACTCAGTCGTTCAGACGCATATATTGGTGTACTTATAGATGATTTAGTCACTAAGGGTACAAATGAACCGTATCGATTATTAACTTCACGTGCGGAATATCGATTATTATTACGTCATGATAATGCTGATTTACGTCTCACTGATATGGGGTATGAGTTAGGCTTAATATCAGAAGAACGCTATGCAAGATTTAATGAAAAGCGTCAACAAATCAAAGATGAAATACAACGACTTACCGATGTACGTATTAAACCAAATGAACATACGCAAGCAATTATTGAAGCTAAGGGTGGTTCAAGATTAAAAGATGGTATATTAGCGATTGATTTATTACGTCGTCCGGAAATGAACTACGAAACAATTTTAGAAATCTTAGAAGAATCACATCAACTTCCTGAAGCGGTTGAGGAGCAAGTTGAAATTCAAACAAAATATGAAGGTTATATCAATAAATCTTTACAACAAGTAGAAAAAGTTAAAAGAATGGAAGCGAAAAAAATTCCTGAGGATTTAGATTATAGCAAGGTAGATAGTTTAGCATCTGAAGCACGCGAAAAGTTAGCTGAAGTTAAACCATTAAATATTGCACAGGCTTCACGAATTTCAGGTGTGAATCCAGCAGATATCTCAATTCTACTTGTTTATTTAGAACAAGGTAAGCTTCAAAGGGTGAAACAATAATGAGTATTGAATGGTTATCAGAGAAATTAAGCGAGCAAGGCATAGAACTATCTAATACGCAAAAAGAGCAATTTCAAAAATACTATCAATTACTTGTTGAATGGAACAAAAAAATGAATTTGACAAGTATTACTGATGAACATGATGTTTATTTAAAACATTTTTATGATTCAATAGCGCCCAGTTTTTATTATGATTTTAACGGTCAATTAAGTCTTTGTGATATCGGTGCTGGTGCAGGTTTTCCAAGTATACCTTTAAAGATAGTATATCCTGAGTTGAAAGTGACGATTGTAGATTCTCTAAATAAAAGAATACAATTTCTAAATCATTTAGCTGCAGAACTAGGTCTTGAAGATGTTAGTTTTGTGCATGATCGAGCAGAAACATACGGCAAGGGTGTCTACAGGGAGTCTTATGATATTGTTACAGCTCGTGCAGTAGCGAGATTGACTGTCTTAAGTGAGCTGTGCTTACCTTTAGTAAAAAAAGGTGGACAGTTCCTTGCACTTAAATCTTCAAAGGGTAAAGAAGAATTGCAAGAAGCGACGTTTGCTATTAATATTTTAGGCGGTAATGTGAAAGATACTTATACTTTTGAATTACCTGAAAATGCCGGTGAGCGACAAATGATTATTATTGATAAACGTAGACAGACATCAAAAAAATACCCTAGAAAACCAGGTACGCCAAACAAATCTCCACTAGTTGAAAGTTAAGACATCATAGTATGATAAATAATTGAGAGGGAGAGAATGGATAATGAAGAAACCTTTTTCAAAATTATTTGGTTTAAAAAATAAAGATGACATCATTGGTTATACTGAAGAAGAACGTAATAATAATGTAGAATCCATTCATATTGAACGTATCGTACCCAATCGTTATCAACCTAGACAAGTATTTGAGCCAAATAAGATTAAAGAATTAGCAGAGTCTATTGAAGAGCATGGGTTATTACAGCCAATAGTTGTACGTCCAATTGAAGAAGATATGTTCGAAATTATAGCCGGCGAACGACGTTTTAGAGCATTACAGTCGTTGCATAAACCTCAAGTAGATGTCATCGTTCGAGATATGGATGATGAAGAAACAGCGGTAGTTGCATTGATTGAAAATATTCAACGTGAAAACTTATCTGTCGTCGAAGAAGCGGAAGCTTATAAAAAGTTACTTGAAATCGGGGAAACGACTCAAAATGAATTAGCAAAAAGTTTAGGCAAAAGCCAAAGCTTCATTGCTAATAAACTTAGATTATTGAAGTTAGCACCCAATGTGATTAAGAGATTACGTGAAGGTAAGATTACAGAAAGACATGCACGAGCGGTATTAGTATTACCTGATGAAACACAAGAAGAATTAATCGAACAAGTTATTAGTCAGAAGTTGAATGTGAAACAAACTGAGGATAGAGTACGTCAGAAAACTGGACCAGAGAAAGTAAAAGCGCAGACTTTCCAATTTTCTCAAGATGTAACACAAGCAAAAGAAGAACTAGGTAAGAGTATTGAAACGATAGAAAAATCAGGTATACGCGTTGAACAAAAAGATAAAGAACATGAAGATTATTATGAAATTAAAATAAAGATATATAAGAAATAATTATAAGAGTTTGGTACATATTGTGATGATGTATCAGGCTCTTTTTTATCGTATTACAGTGCATTATCTTTGATATTATAACGGTAAAAAATTCTGTGTAATAAAATATCTAAATAGCAAATATCAACATTAATGATCATATTAAATGTACCTAATAACATCTTAACCATAGCAAAGATAACTTGTATTGTGTCACTCAATGAAAGCGTGATTATAGTAGATAAACTTATAATATTTTAATTGATAAAAAGTGATTTTAAAATGTTTTACGTGAAACAAAAATTGTCATTATTTAGAAAATTAGGTGATTTAAACAATATATTTACAACAATTGATTTACGCTATAAACTAAAAGTAAACGATACGTTTCGTTTAATAAATATGGATGAGAAGGGTTATTGTGTTTGGTATATCAATTTCTAGTGCTATACTACATTTCGTTATCGGAGGATTTGCTGTTGCACTTGCATCAATTATGGCTGATAAAGTAGGAGGAAAATTAGGTGGTATTATTGCCACTATGCCGGCAGTCTACCTTGCAGCTATTATAGCGTTAGCTATAGACCATAAAGGACAGCAACTCATTCAAATGTCAATTCATTTAAGTACAGGAGCAATTGTTGGGATTGTCTCATGTATTGTAACAGTGTTCTTTACTTCAATTTTTATTGGTAAGAAAAATTATAGGAGTGGAACAGTATTTGCAATTCTTTGCTGGTTTGTGATTTCTGTTGCGATTTTCTTAGTCAGACATATTTAAATTGGAGGATTAAAAATGAAGTTAGCAATTATTAAATTTTCAGTTGGTGGTTTAGCTGTTTTAATTAGTTATATTGTTTCTGTCGTGCTTCCATGGAAGGAATTTGGAGGTATATTTGCAACCTTTCCCGCAGTGTTTTTAGTTTCAATGTGTATTACTGGGATGCAATTTGGCAATGAAGTAGCTATGCATGTGAGCAGAGGTGCAGTCTTCGGCATGATAGGAGTTTTATGTAGTATACTAGCAACCTGGGGATTACTACAAGCTACACATATGTGGCTATTGAGTATTATTGGTGGTTTTGTAGCTTGGTTTGTAAGTGCATTGATTATTTTTGAAATTGTGGAATTCATCGCACATAAAAGAAGGGATAAACATGGCTGGAAGACCAAAAGATCCAACAATCAATAAAAAAATTTATACTGAGATTCAACGTTTATTGGAAACGACTCATTTTAGAGATATTACTATAGATCAAATTTCTGAGAATACTGGTATTTCTAAAGCAACTATTTATAGACGTTGGAAGGATAAATCTTCAATTATCATGTCTGCGTTTATTGAACAATCTCAATATATTGTGATTCATAATCAAGATAATTTATATGATGATTTATTCCAGTTTTTAGTAAAAATAAAAGATATCTATAAAACAAAACTAGGTAGTGCTGTGATTGAAATATTAATTAGTCATCAACAAATGGAAGCTAGAGAAACTTTTATGACTAATTACTTTAATCATAATCGCAAAGTTTTAAAAGAGATTGTTCGTAAGCACATAAAAGAGGAAGAACAAGATTTGTTTATCGATTTAATCTTCTCACCCATCTATTTTAATATATTAATTAAACCTGAAACTCTCGATGAAAATTACATTAAAAAGATGTTGAATCAAGTTCTACGTATATATCATTGATATGAAAAACGCTTCTTTCGAGGAGCGTTTTTTGTATTTCATGTAACAGGTTAGCCTAAGGTCAGTCTATTAAAACCCTTAACCATAATATGTCAAAGCATTTTGACAATGATAAGAGTGACATCGTAAAAACTATTTGATAGCTTTTGTAGAGAAAACTTGATTTGATTTAATAATAATATTAAATGATTTCAAATCATAATTAAGGAGTTTAACGTAATGAATGTTAGCAATCAAATCAAAAAATTTAGAGAAAGAGATGGGTATTCACAAGAATTTTTGGCTGAGAAAATGTTTGTTTCAAGACAAACCATTTCAAATTGGGAAAATGATAAAAGTTATCCGGATATTCATAATTTACTTATTATGTGTCAACTCTTCAAGGTATCTCTAGACGAACTGGTGGAGGATGATTTGAAAAACGTGCAAATCAAAAACATTAAAAAAGAATTAGACTTTTGGACATGGATGATGATAATTCCAATGGTATTGGGGAGTGTTCTCATAGGTCCTATGATTCATTACTTTCATTGGTTAGGAATAGGAATAACATATTTAGTATTTTTAATAGGTATCATTGCTTCTACAAAATTAGAAAAAATTAAAATAAAAAATGATATTGAAACATACGACAGGATATTAGCGTTTATTAATGGTAAAGATCCTAAAGAGGTGCAGAAAAGTAAGTTTAGATATATATGGACATCTTTAATTTCTTTTATTTTCTTTGTTGGTGTGATCATCGGTATAAGTTACTTAAGTATCATTTTAACTGATTATTTTTTATAAAAATCAAAAAGAGAATAGACTGGATGTCTATTGAATTTGACACCCAGCCTACTCTAAGAATGATTATTTATTGCTTTGTCCACTCATAATAATAATGGGAAATATGAAACAACACATAATACAAATCATTATGATTATTGTTTTCATAAATATTTCCTTACATAGTTTTTATTGCACTTAATAGCAGCGTTTAGCTATTCATTCCACCTATCATACCTGATCCTATTAATATGATGAGTGCAACGATTCCTAATATCATAGATGTTTTTTTAGATAATCGACTTGTTGAGTAATAGACAACACCTGTTAAAAAGGCTTTTAAAAGATTAGTTAAACTGAAAGCCATGAGTGTTTTATTATCCTTTGAAAAAATGTTTAAGCTATCAAGCTTATAATCTGTTATCTTTAGTCCAAAAACTATTTGAATTAAAGAAATAATAGTTGTAAATCCTAAAATAATGATTGAATAAGAGAGTGCAGCTGAGAATAAACTGCTCGCTTTGGCATCTGATTTAAATATTTTAGAAATAACTAAAAAGATTAAAAATACTACAACAACACTAAAGATTGTTCCTATGAAAGCACCTATAGTTGTAGTCATACGAAACATATTTTCATCCATTTGGCTATTAGCTATCGATTGGTTATCTAATAGATCATTGCTAGTATTATATGTGATGAAAGCGCTAATAATAGCTAATACTATCATTATGATTGATTTAAGTATCCATTTTGGCTGATGTCTTAGTTTGTTAAAATGATTAACAAATGGAATACTTGAGTTCTGAATATCATTTTCTTTTAATTCCTGTGTACTCATGTAATATATCTCCTTTACTTATTTAGGTTAGTTTGATGGTAACATTTTATTACATAATATAAAATGTAAAATCCTTAAATTTAATTAAATATAATTACTAATACTAATTTAAAGACAAAATGATTGCTACTATATTAAAAATTATAAGATTTAGTGATTTTTCTACATATAAAAGATTAATAATTTTACAAGTGTGTTATCATTTTCTTGTGAATCTATTACACAAGGAGAATATATATGAATAAAAAACTATTGTGGAGCATCATTGGTATTGTAATTATTGTCGTATTAATCATTGCTGCTTTTATATTAAAACAAGTTAATGGTTCAGGTAGTAAAGATAGTAAGGCTTACGATACATATACAGTAAGAAAAGAGACACCTATTAGTTTAGAAGGCAAAGCGTCTCCAGAATCTGTGAAAACTTATAATAATAATCAATCTGTGGGTAATTTCTTAAGTGTTTCAGTACAAGATGGTCAAACAGTTAAACAGGGTGAACGTATCATCAATTATGATACAAATGGGAATAAACGCCAACAACTAGTGAACAAAGTGAATCAAGCACAATCTCAAGTTAATGATGATTATCAAAAAGTAAATCAAAGTCCTAACAATCATCAATTACAAGTTAAATTGACTCAAGATCAAAGTGCTTTAAATGAAGCTCAGCAGTCATTGTCACAATATGACAGACAACTCAATGACAGCATGAATGCATCATTCGATGGTAAAATCAATATTAAAAATGATTCAGATGTAGGTGAAGGGCAACCTATTTTGCAATTAATTTCTTCAAATCCTCAAATTAACGCAACAATCACAGAGTTTGATATTAATAAAATTAAAGAAGGCGATGAAGTAGATGTCACTGTAAATAGCACAGGTAAAAAAGGAAAAGGCAAAATCCTTAAAATAGACGAACTTCCTACAAGCTATGATACAAGTGACGATAGTGCAGCATCATCGGCACAATCAGGGGCACAAGGTGATAGTGAAGAAGGAACTGAAATGACGGCATCTAATCCTACAATTAATCAGCCAACAGGTGGTAAAAGTGGCGAAACATCAAAATATAAAGTTATTATTGGTGATTTAGATATACCCGTGAGATCTGGCTTCTCTATGGATGCTAAAATCCCTCTTAAAACTAAAAAGTTACCAAATAACGTGTTAACAAAAGATAATAACGTATTTGTCGTTGATAAGAATAATAAAGTTCACAAACGTGAAATTAAAATAGAACGTAATAATGGTGAAATCATTGTGAAAAAAGGATTGAAATCTGGCGATAAAGTCATTAAAAAACCAAAAGGTAATTTAAATGATGGAGAAAAAGTAGAGGTGTCATCATGATTGAATTGAGAAAAATCAATCGACACTTTAAAAATGGAAATGAATCAAATCATATTTTAAAAGACATAGATATTCATATTGATGAAGGTGAATTTATTGCTATCATGGGTCCGTCTGGTTCAGGTAAAAGTACGTTAATTAATATCTTGGGATTTATTGATCGTGGTTATGAAGGAGAATACTTTTTTAACAATGAGAATTATCAAAAAAGCTCAGATAATAAGCTCGCAGAAATTCGAAATCATACTGTAGGTTTCGTCTTTCAGAATTTTAAATTGATTCAAAATAACACTATTTTAGAAAATGTAAGTATTCCGCTAATTTATAATGGTTTGAGTAATAAAGCGAGAAAAAGTAAAGTTTTAGACGGACTTCATGACGTCGGTCTAAAAGGTAAAGAGAATCTCTTACCAAATAAATTGTCAGGAGGGCAGCAACAACGTGTAGCTATTGCCCGAGCAATTATTAATGACCCTAAGTTTATTATTGCCGATGAACCTACTGGCGCTCTTGATTCGAAGACATCTCAAGATATTATGGAGCTTTTCGTAAAACTGAACAAAGAACAGAATACAACTATTATTATGGTAACGCATGATCGTGAAGTGGCGGAAAAAGCTGATCGTATTATCCATATTTTGGATGGACGTGTGCAAGAGGAAGAGGTGTTGACACGTGAATAACTTTTCAAATGTCATATCAGTTGCTATTCGTTCCATTTTAAAAAACAAACGACGTAATATCTTTACGATGATTGGAATCATTATTGGTATCGCATCAGTAATTACTATCATGTCGTTGGGAAATGGTTTTAAGAAGTCAACGACTGAGCAATTCAATAATGCTGGAGCTGGTAAAAATCAAGCTTCAATTTCCTACATGACAGAAAATATGGATGCACCTAAAAACAATCCATTTAAGCAAGAGGATATGAGTGTTGTTGAACAGGTTAATGGTGTTAAGAGTGCTAAAGTAAAAGAGGATAAAGATAGCACATATTCAGTCAAAATTACGAATACACATGGCAGTAGTGATGCTAGTTTAAAAAAGGTTGATAAACTGACAGATGTAGATGAAGGAAAAGGATTTACGAATGATGATAATGAAGTGCTAGAAAAAGTAGCCGTTATAGATAAAAAAATTGCTAAAAAAGTATTTAATAATCATGCAATGGGTCAATCTATCTATGTAAATGGAGAAGGGTTTAAAGTCGTAGGCGTCTCTGATAGCTCAGAAGTTGATGAAAGTGGGATGCCTATTGAGTCATTAATTCAAATACCTACAAAAACATTTAATAAATATATGGGCAATTTGACACAAGGTATGCCTCAATTATTAGTTACAGTTGAAAAAGGTTCAGATAAGAAAGACGTAGGTAAAAAGGTCGAAAAAGCGTTGAATAAAAAAGGAACTGGCGTATCTGAAGGTCAATATAGTTATGAAGATAATGAAGCGGTGATGAAAACGATAGGTTCAGTCTTAGACACGATTACTTACTTTGTAGCTGCTGTTGCGGGAATATCACTCTTTATTGCAGGTATTGGTGTAATGAATGTCATGTATATTTCAGTCACTGAACGAACAGAAGAGATTGCAATTCGTCGTGCATTTGGCGCCAAAGGTCGAGATATTGAAATACAATTCTTAGTAGAAAGTGTTGTGTTATGTCTCATAGGTGGTATCATCGGATTAATTCTAGGTATTATTATTGCTACATTGATTGATCTCGTGACACCTGAAATGGTTAAGAGTTCCGTCAGTCTAGGTTCCGTCATCCTGGCTGTAGGTGTATCAACATTGATAGGCATCATTTTCGGTTGGATACCCGCACGTTCAGCTTCTAAAAAAGAATTAATTGATATTATTAAATAATTTATAACATAGAATGGTTTATCGTAAGGTACCATATGGTCGAAATTCTTGTTAACACAGCTATTAGTGTTTATACTGTTGCATTATATACTTAATGGTTAAGTACACACGATAATTTGAGAGCATAGTAGTTATTAGCCTTTATCACCTATACCCCCTCACTGTTTCAAGTAGAGGGGGTTAATGTATACATGAATACTTATTTTTGACTATCTATCGGTCAGTTGAAGAATGCAAAAAATTTAATTTTCATGAATTGAATAAAAAGATAAAAGTAGTGTATGTATTAACTAAAATTATCACAAGCTTTAATTAATTCGTAATATGAATTTAAAAAATAGATATGGAAATATAAAGTGATTAAATATTATATTCGTAATTAATTATTAGAAAATATTGATATAGATTAAATTTCTATAGAAGGGTATTTATAATTATTTTCAGGAAAAATAAAAAAGCTAATGTAGTTAGATTACTATCAGCGCACGAATAGTGGTTGATCAATAGAAAAAATTATAGATGAAAAGTAAACCATCCGTTTGTACGGGTGGTTTTGATTTTGTGAGGTAAAAACTCATTATTGTAGGATATACAAGAGTATTGTCTATCGAGCAAAATATAGAAAGGTCATTTGAAAATTTGAGATGATATATAACTTTAAGCATTGAGAAGACTCACCTCAAAAACTAAGATTAGTTATTTAAAATGTTTCTCATGCTACTTTTTCATTTAATGATACCTGAATTGTTATTAATAATATCGTTTTATCAATTTTAATTGTGATTAATGCGATAAAATAGATAAATATAATTAAAAATAATGTATTGAATTAGTTTAAATGCTGTAATAGAATCAATAAAATGTTTTAAAAACTAAAAATTTAACAAAAATTTAACTAAATTAGTTAAAAAAATTAATGACTTATATGTTATTTTGAATTTAGCAGTTATTTTTTCATTCTTTATAAGGGAAAAATCTTATAGAGGTGATTTCTTTGAAAAATAATAATAGAATAAAAAGATTTAGCATTAGAAAGTACGCAGTGGGAGTAGTATCAATTATTACAGGTGTAACAATTTTCATCGGAGGGCAACAAGCTCAAGCAGCTGAAATTTCAGTGCAACATGCGGATGCACACCCAGAAGACTCGCAAACAACACAACAATTAAAAAATGATAAGGTAGAAGAAACGCTAAAAGCTTCAAAACAAGGTACTGCTGATAGTCAACAAGTACAAAGAATTGATCAATCTAAAACAAATCAAAACAATCAACATTCTGTAGCTGAAAGTGCACAACTGAAAAGTGATGAGACAGCAAATCAGCCAAAAGTAGAAGAAGAAAGCTCAGTAAAACAAGACATCCAACCGTCTAAAAATGTAAATCAACAAGACGTAGCTACTCAATCAAATGAGAGAGAAAATAATGACATAAAAGGTGAAGACCAAACTTCAAAGGCGAGCAATCAACATACTCAGAGTTCTAACAGTCATAATCAATCAATAGGAACAAAAGATAGCGACTCAGAAGAAATCGATCAGCCATTAGTGAAATTACAAAAGCCGTCTAATGATTCTACATATCAAACACAATCAAAAGCTAAGCAAGATAGTTCTAAACAACTCCCTCAAGAAAAAACAGCAAAACATCAAATTCAAACAACTGAAAATGAACAGACAACTAACGTTAATTCTAAAAAAGCTAATGACACTCAAGATGCTAGACAACATACTCAAGAGCCTAAAAATGATACATCAAGATTACAAAAAAATCATCATAAAGTAGCTACAAAAGAACAATCTAATAGAAGTACAACAAGGGAGACACAAAAGCAATCAGCAAATTCTAATCGTAATCATCAGTCTACACATCAAGCACAATTCAAAAACCAATATCCAGTCGTATTTGTCCATGGTTTCCTAGGCTTTGCAGGTGATAATCAATTTAGTTTAGCTCCAAAATATTGGGGCGGTACAAAATACAATATTGACAGAAATTTAACTAATGAGGGTTACAATGTACATGAAGCAAATATCGGTGCTTTTAGTAGTAACTATGATCGCGCAGTAGAATTATATTACTATGTCAAAGGAGGACGTGTTGATTACGGCGCAGCGCATGCAGCTAAATATGGTCATCATCGCTATGGTCGAACATACAAGGGTATCATGCGTGATTGGGAACCTGGCAAAAAAATTCATTTTATAGGTCACAGTATGGGTGGTCAAACCATTCGTCAAATGGAAGAGTTCTTAAGAAATGGTAACCAAGAAGAAATAGAATATCAACGTCAACATGGGGGTACTATATCCGATTTATTTACAGGTGGTAAAGATAATATGGTTGCTTCAATTACTACACTTGGCACACCACATAATGGTACACCGGCTGCAGATAAAATTGGCACACGTAAACTTGTAAAAGAAACGATTAATCGTATTGGTAGATTAAGTGGTGGTAAAGATGTAGATATAGATTTAGGTTTTTCTCAATGGGGGTTAAAACAACAACCAAATGAAAGCTACATTGATTATGCGGAACGTGTATCCAAAAGTAAGATTTGGAATACTGAAGATCAAGCTGTTAATGATCTGACAACGCAAGGTGCTGAAAAAATTAATCAACAAACAAGTCTAAATCCTAATATTGTCTACACTACTTATACGGGGTCTGCGACGCACACAGGACCTCTTGGTAATGAATTACCTAATTCTAGTGAAATTCTTTTGTTGAACTTAACCAGTCGTATTATTGGTAAGGATGCAAACAAAGAAATTAGACCGAATGATGGTGTAGTTCCAGTTATATCATCACAACATCCTTCTAATCAAGCCTTTAAAAAAGTTGATGATCATACACCAGCTACTGATAAAGGAGTTTGGCAAGTGAGACCTGTTCAACATGATTGGGACCATTTAGATTTAGTAGGTATGGATGCATTTGATTTAACACATACAGGTAGAGAATTAGGTCAATTCTATCTAGGTATTATGGATAATATCATGAGAATCGAAGAAGCTGACGGTATTACAAATAAATAATTTTATTTATAGTATAAGGAAACCCTCATAATATAGAGAGGTCACACTGACCTCTCTATTGAGGGCTTTTGTATTATGGTTATTTATTTTTCTCTTCACGTCTCTTTAGGACATATGCACCACCGAGTAAACCCACAGGTATACCAATAAGCGGTGTGACAATGTTACTTAAAATAAATATGATTACAGTTAAACTAAGTACGTTAAACCAATTGATTGTTAAATTTTTTAAATCCTCATATGATTGTTTGATTAATTCTTTGAATTTCATAGTAAAAACCGTCCTTTATTAAAATAATTTTGTGAATTGAGTTACTAAATAGAATGCTTAATCATACGACTCGAGTGTATAAATGAAATCATAGCAAAAATGAAATAAACAACTGTATATATAATCATTACTATAAATATAGGTGACATTGAGACATTTCCTAGAAGTTTCATAAATGCAAGTGCTGCAAATAATGCATGTAATAAAGCAATGAGAAGCGGTAATCCAAAATTAAATGCAATTTTTAATAGTAAACCTTTAGACATATCAGTGTAGGTAAATCCTATACGACGTAATATCTTAAAGTTATCAAGTTCATCCTCAGTTTCATCCATTTGTTTAATGTAAATAATACAACCAGCAGCCATTAAAAACGCTATTCCTAAGAATGATGTTACAAAGATAAGTATGCCATTGCTTTGGTTTATAAATTTCTTATATTCATCGTGCGACACAATATTACGATTAACTTTTGAGGCAATTTCTTCTGCTTTTTTCACATCTTTGTGAGTATTGAAATTAAAACCGTACATCTTATTAACAATATTGTCAGTTTTTAATGTGTTATAGACCTCCGGGCTCACCTCAACTATAGGAGCTCCAAATGATAATTGTGATGGATATATTTTAGAGTCATCTTTGTCTTTAACGATAATAGATTGTTTAGATTTTCCTTTAACTGTTATCTTATGATTTAAATGAATATCTATTAATCCCGTTGATGATTGTATATTCGTTATTTTAGCTTCATGACCCTTGAGATGTGAGTTCATCATTAGTGATGTTGTATTAGTAGACATATCAGAACCATTCTTACTCTTCATGACGTGGTCGCTTAATGTTTTTGGATTGATTACTTCATAAGTCCGTTGATGATATTTTAAATTTCCTTGATCTAGTTTATGTTTAAATTGCGTAGCTATTTTATTCTGGCTTATATTAAAATCATCTGGAGAAGTCATTTCTAAAGTTGTATTAGTATTAGATTGTGTAATTGCCGCGAAGCAAAGAATACTAACAGTGAAAGCTGAAATGATAGCAATAACTGTAAGAGACATCGCATTTTTCTTCATTCTGTGCATGATAGATGATGTAAAGACAACGTCTGTGATATTTACACGACCATGTTTAATATGTTTTAGCGTTTTAAAAATAAGTGATACAGAACTTCTAAAGAATAAGAAAGCACCTATAATAGTTAAGAAAAGTATGCTAAAAGGTGTAATCAAAGCAGTTGTTAAGGCTTTAAAAACACCAAACATTTCAGTAGACATATAATATCCAAATACTATCATTATAATTCCTAAAACACCGCTGATTGCTTCAAACGTAGTTATTCGTTTTTGGGTAGCTTCCGGGGTATAATTGTCTTTCATCAAAGCTAAAATGCTGTGTTTTTTTAAGAAAATGTAATTTTGTATCATTATCAATAAAAAAGCGACAGCTAACATTACGATAGTAATAAGTATAGCTTGGGGTTCAAAGCCAATAGAGATATGTGTGTTTAACTTCATTAATTTAGAAGCGATAACAAGTAAAAGTTTTGAACCAAAAATACCAATTAAAGTGCCTAAAATTCCTGTTACAATAAAAAATACTAGTTGTTCAATATTGAGCATTCTTAGAATATTTCTACGTGTTAAACCTATCAGTTGGTATAAGGCAAACTCTTTTGTACGCCTTTTAATAAATAAATGATTTGCATACATTAAGAAAACAACAATAATGATAAAAAGAATTGTAGCACCAATTGTGGCACCATTTTTAATAATAGTTGAAGAATCTGAGTTATTAATACTATGTGAATATTTTAAAGTTGAGAAACTAAAATAAAGTATAATGCTAATCAATAATGAAAATAGAAACATTCCATAATGCTTAATATTTTTTCTTAAATTTTTAAGGATAAGTTGGTTAAATGTCATGAGTGACACCACCTAGTGCGGTTTGAAGTTTCATAATTTCTTGGTAAAATGTTTGTTTTGAATCGTTACCCTGGTAGATTTCTGAGTGTATATCACCGTCTTTCAACATAATGACTCTCTCAGCGTAACTAGCGGCTGAAGGATCATGTGTCACCATCATAATGGTTGAATTAAATTGTTTATTCATATCTTCTAGACGGTGTAACAAATCTTGGGCACTTTTAGAATCTAAGGCGCCAGTAGGTTCATCTGCGAAAATGATCGTTGGTTTATGGACGAATGCTCGGGCAGCCGCCGTACGTTGTTGCTGACCGCCAGAAATTTCACTTGGATATTTATTTCCCAGGTTATAAATACCTAATGCCTCAGCCACTTCTTTATAATTTTGTTCCATTTCATATTTATGGAATTTTTGTACTGAGAGTGGTAGCATAATATTTTCTTTTACTGTTAATGTGGGTAAAACGCTATAATCTTGAAAAATAAAACCGAGATGTTGTTTTCGAAAATTTGCCACTTCTTTGTGGCTCAGTTTATTAATTTCTTTGCCTTCAACTTCCACAGTTCCACCTGAAATAGTATCTATTGAACTTAACACATTGAGTAAAGTCGTTTTACCTGATCCAGATGGACCCATGACAGCTACGAATTCCCCTTTTTCAACTGAAAAACTTATATTATTTAAAGCTCGATATTTTTGTTTGTGACCATATACTTTTGATAATTGATTTGCTGTTAAAATAGCCATCCTCTCACTCCTTTAGTTATCTATATTTAAATTGTAGGATGGTTGTGACCTCCTTGCCTTTATCTAAACTTACATTTATAGACATGAAACTTACATGTTTGAAAGATACTTGTTTTATAATTTATCAAAATACATATAAGTGTATGCTTTTGGTTTAATTTGCCGGATTATCCATGACGCTTAATTTAAACTGAATTTTTAAAAATAAGGTTTTAGTTAATCATTAATAATAATTTAAAAATTGTTTGTTATAATTTATTATGAATTTATAAATGGAGAAAAGGAGTATTAATATGAAAAAAGTATTTATGATCATAAGTATACTTACCATAACTGTTACTTTAAGTGCATGTGGAGGTTCTGGAAAACAAAAAGAGCCATCTAAGGAAAGTCAAAAATCTGATAAATATGATTATGTTTATTATGAAATATTAAATGATGGAGATTCTGAAACGCCAAATGTTGAGATTAAATATAAAGATAAAAAAGGTAAATCACATATAGAAAAAGCTGATTTAGATCACGTGTATGAACATATACTAGATGATGGTAATAAAAAACCATATATTGTAAAAGATGGGAAGAAAATTCATGTATACCGACCACCATATATGATTTATGGTGATGATGATGTTGAAGGCAAAGCCATTTCGAAAGATGAAGTTACGAAGTAAAAGAAAGGTGACAAAATGAAACAGCTATTATACAAAACAAGTTGCGTAATGATGGTATTTCTCACGTCTTCTTTAAGTATTGTCAGTACATATTCTCATGCAACAACATCGGGCGGAACGAGTAGTTCCAGTTCGGCAAGTTCTAGTTCAAGTAGCAGTGCAGCTTCTGCATCTAGAGGTTCAACTTCTTCAAGTACAAGTATGAGTCGTTCTAGTGCAATAAATGCGTCTCGTAATGCACAACAATCTAGTCAGCGTGCTGCTCAACAAGCGACAAAATCAAGTCGTGTGACAGCAACCAAAAATAAAGGACAACAGAGTGTATCAAGCCAAAAAGCACAATCTCGTTCTTTAATGCCATCTCAAAGGCCATATGATTCAAGTGCACCGTATTCGTCTCAATATATAGCTACAACTTATTATAATAATTGGTTATTCTATTATATCTTTGCATATTCGTTTTTAAATCAACATGAAAAGAAAAACAGTGTAGATGCTCAATTTAATATGTTGAAACAACAAATGAAGCCTCATGAGAAACTTTATACTGTTACTGTAAAGACCAAACAAGGAAAGCGTGTCGTTGTTGTACCTAAAAAACAATATGACAAAATTGAAAAAGGAAAACACATTAAAGTTAAAAATGGTGTTGTTCAGTAATCTTTTATGAGCCCATGTAAGCTCAGTGATAAATGACATAAAAACATATCAAGGGAGCTATAATAATGAAGAAAGAAATAATAGAATGGATTGTAGCCATAATCGTTGCAATTGTTATCGTCACACTTGTACAAAAGTTTTTATTTGCTTCTTATACAGTCAAAGGAGCGTCTATGCATCCAACATTTGAAAATCGAGAAAAAGTGATAGTAAGTCGTATAGCAAAAACGCTTGATCATATTGATACAGGAGATGTAGTGATTTTTCATGCTAACGCGAAGCAGGATTATATTAAGCGACTTATTGGTAAACCAGGTGATTCAGTAGAATATAAAAAAGATCAACTATATTTAAACGGTAAAAAAGTAGATGAGCCTTATTTAAGTGAAAATAAAAAACATAAAGTTGGAGAATATCTAACGGAAAACTTTAATTCTAAAGATCTTAAGGGTACGAATGGCAATATGAAAATTCCTAACGGTAAATACTTGGTTTTAGGTGATAATCGTCAAAACAGTATTGACAGTCGTATGGATGAAGTAGGTCTTTTAGATAAAAATCAAGTTGTTGGAAAAGTAGTTTTGAGATACTGGCCATTTAATCGGTGGGGCGGTAGTTTTAATCCTGGAACATTTCCTAACTAATTAAATAAAAACCTCTTAGTGCATATTTTCAATGACATGCGTACTAAGGGGTTTTTTAATATTTACTCTACTTCAATATGTTTACCGACAGCTTCCCATTTTATAGATACTGTTATGATAATTCCAAGTAAAGGGACAATGGACAAGATTAACATAGTATTCGTTAGACCTACCGCAGCAAGTATGATTGGAAAGACAAAAGTGCCTATGATACTACCAGTACGACTTACAGATTCTACAAAGCCAGTAGCTTGTGAACGTAAATGAGTCGGGAATGATAAGGCGCCAATTGTTTTTCCTTGAGTACCAGGACCTCCTGAATGGCCAAATAGAAATAATCCAATAAGGAAAGTGTTAAGAAGCATTGGTAGATGATGATAAAAGAGTCCTACACATACCATTGAAATTAAAACAAGTGTGAAGCCTATCATTGTAAGCTTCCGTGTACCTAATTTATAAGTCAATTGAGCACCTAAATATGCGCCTAGAATACCTGCTATATTGACTATGGCAGTGCCTAATAATACACCTATTTTTTCTTTACTAATAAGATAGGTTGCAATAATAGGTATGTATAAACCAACACCATAGTACTGCATACCTTGTAACGTTGAAATTGCGGTTGCCAGGATAATTCTTTTTATATATCTCGGTTTAAATAAGTCTGTCCAAGAATTTTGAGGCGAAGTCACATCAGAACTTAAATCATCGTCAAGCGTTCCCTCTAGGTGGATGTCTTTATGATAATATTTTCTTACAAATTCAGTTGCTTTTTCTAAAGAATAATGATTAATCACCCATGTCGGACTTTCGTGTAAATATTTAATTCGCAAGATGTACAAGACAAAAGCAATAAATGCACCAAATCCAACTGCATATCTCCACAAATGTGCACCAGCCCCTAGCATAAAGAACGCAATGACCACTAAAGCAGAAGTAACTATTGCAACATACCAAACGACTTGCCAATAATTAACATTTCTTCCTTTATGCTTTAAATTACTTATTTCCGCAATAAAAGTGAAAGCAACTGGACTATCCATTCCAATAGCAAACCCCATTACACAACGACATATTATTAGAATAATTACATTTGGTGCGAATGCTGCACCAAGAGACGTTACAGTGAGTGTTAGTAAGGCAATTGATAAAATGCGCTTGCGTCCAAACTGATATGCTAATGTACCACCAAGTAATGCACCAAATAATGCACCAATAGGTAAAGAGGTCATTACTATAGATAGCGTTGCTGGTGATAAATGAAACTGTTGAGTGAGTTGATCAGTCATTGTACCTAAAATAGTAATATCATATGCATCTAAAAATATAGTTCCTAATATTAAGAATAAAACCACCTTAGATGTCGATGTTTGAGCTTCATTGTCTATGAGTCTAAATAAGTCAGTTTTTGATTTAACGAAATTCATATTTTCATCCCTTATTTTCATCTTCTTTTCAATCGTAATCCAAGGTCGTTAATTCAATATAAAATTAAGATTAAAAAATTATTAATGTTTTTAAAGATGAGAAGTAATTTGTGGATAACTAGAAAGGTGAAAAATAAAAAAGTTGTTATAGCAATGTTTAAGTAAGGGTGAAATTATCCACAATAGCTTGATCGTATGTGTATAATTTACAGAATTGTGTGACAATCATAGCTGTTTATTTGCTATCAACACTTTTAAATGTTGGAGATATAGATAGTATGATAAATCATGTTTAATTTATTATGAAAGCAAAAGATTTAATTTTTTATAAATTTATTAATAAATAAAGATATTTTCTTTGTATACATATGGTTAAAGGTTGGATATTTTTTAATAATTTAAAATAATATAATTATAAAATTATTTTGATTAAATATAATTTGTTGTATTATTTAATAAATGAAAAGCAATTAGATTTTTGCAATAGTTTAGAAAGCATTTGGTTTTTGAGAAATGTTCATTTTTAAAATGAATGAATATATAGAATATCCTCGCAATTGAAACAAATTTTATCACTCGAATTCCTCAAATTTATTAGTATCTTCTTCATTGAGATTGACTAGATATCATTAATTTCTTAACTTAAAGATTTTCTACAGGAAAGTTCTGAAAGAAAAATCATCTAGCCCAATCGCTTTGTCTTTGGGTTTGAAAAATTAGATAGATTTTTCAAGTTTTTGTATAAAATTGACTATCACTATTTTGAGGTTTCTAGCACTTACAGGTAATAGTCTTTTCCATGATACATATTTCCAAACAATCCTATAATTTAACCTTTATTTATGAATACATTTGGTAAATATTAAAAATTTATAGTTAAGACTGTATCGAAGTTTGATAAAGATTAATTTAAATCTGTGGTGGTTCAATTTATTTTTCAAGTTGTTTGTAAAAACCTTGTTTTAACTCTCTTATCAACGAAAATTCTATAGAAAATGTAAAGTTTCTAAGACATCTATAAAAATAAATACAATTTTTGGATTTTACTAATCAATATTGAGAAGTATATTTTAAAAAAGTTTTCTCTGTGTTTTTAACGTTTGTGTTGTTGATGATTATCTATCTTAAGTTAAGCTTTTTCACTCTAATATTGGTTGTAGGTATAAGACAATAGAAACAAGAGAACTACATACACACTTATGACTTAGAGAATATCGAATTCTAGTAATCAAGTTTTATGACATAATCCTATATTCGTGTATACTAAAATAACAGAAAATTCTAAAAAAGGGGTGGTTTTGTATGTTTAGTTATCAAATAAATAAAAATATTAAATTAAAAATATTAGAAGAACGAGAAGCAGAACAGTTATTTAAATTAGTAGATAGCAATCGTGACTATCTAGCTGAATTTCTACCTTTTGTTGAACATACGAAGAAGGTTGAAGATAGTAAAAACTTTATCCATTCGGCGTTGCAACAATTTATCGATGGTAATGGATTTCATTGTGGAATATGGAATAATAAAGAATTGATTGGAGTCATAGGATTGCATTACTTAGATTTAGTTAATAAAACAACTTCAATTGGTTATTATTTAGCTGAAGACTTTCAAAAGAAAGGTATTATGACTAAATGTACTAAAACTTTAATTCGTTATGTATATGAAGAATATGATATTAATCGTATTGAAATACGAATGTCTACCAAAAATAAGAAAAGTCGAGCTATACCTATAAGACTGGGGTTTACACAAGAAGGTATATTGAGAAGTAATGAACGTTTACAAGGAGAATTCTCAGATAGTTATGTTTTTAGCTTGTTGAGAGAAGAATGTACGTATACTAGATAAAACTCCTCGAAAGATATGTTTATCTTTGTTTTAGCGAAAGCATTCAAATAAAATTTGATAATCCTCTAACAACTTTAAAAGCGTCTGGAGATGATAATCCAGACGCTTAAATATATTATGCTTATTTTTCACGAAGTACACGTGTCATTTCTTCAATTTTACCAGTGTGTAAAGGCACATGGATAGCATTTAACATTAATAATTCATCAAGTGTGTTACAACCTGCGATAGGTTGGTCTAATTTCTGAGCTAACTGCTCGTGTGTTAATTTTTTAGCACGTTCTGGTAATGTTTGAATGTGTTGTTTGATTTCGTTGATAGCAGGTACATCTTGTCCTTTCCAGTCTCTAGGATTTGAACCATATCCAAACAATTTATTATATTTTTCAACATCTACGACATGTTGATTGCCTAATGATAATGCTTGTTCAAAGATTGTTAATACATGACCATATTGCCAATGTAAAGTGTTTGGGAAATGTTGAGTTTCTTTATCTAATACTTCTTCAACATTCCAATTGTCATAATCGGCTAAAAGATTGTTTACGCCCAATTCAATGACATTATAAACTGTGATATTACTTATCATATTACTCCTTTCATATATCGATGGTATTACTAAAAATACCCATTAAAAAGGTAGCATATGCATTAAAGATAAAAGTTATCACAAGTTTTAGTTAAAATTTAATGTATATGGATCTTCTCTTTTTTAATCTGTTCCTTTAATACATATATATAAACATATCAGTGTATTAGCTGTAAAAACTGAGAAGTAAGATGAATCTAGAGTTGATTGGAGACATTGATATACGAAAGGATTGATAATTCAACTAATAACTCGAAATTTAGTTCGAATGCAGTAGGCCCTTTTTGACCGAAATAAAGAGCAATGATTTAGAGTAAATAACGAATGTGTATAAAGTAGTTCGCGATTAGTATAGGAAAAGCGTGCCTCTTTCTTTTTAAGCTCCTACGAGATACATTTATTTATCATCTAATCCGATAAGTTGGGTTCTATTGAGCCAGTGACACTTAAAATATGATGGTCATATACTTATTGATTATGAATCATTATGCTTTTTCTTATTTTTATCTTTAATCATTTCAGAAGGAACAGCAAAGATAAATACTAGAATAAACAAAATGAGCGCTAAGTGAGGTACATTTTCTAGGAAATACCATCTTAAGTGCCAGTCAAACATATCATTTGCATAATTTACAAAATACTTGGTAAACAATAAAGCAACACATATGCCTGTTAAAATATCTAAAACTTTAGTTAATAATGTCATTAAATTACTCCTTTATCCCATTTTTAATTAACTATTTATAAATATATTAATAAATAATTATCTTTAAATGCAAATAAATTATTAAAAACTTAAAAGATATAAATACCCCCCTGAATTTTCAATTACCGAAAATTTAGGGGGATTTTTAATATTATAGTTCTTGTTTGTTAAAAATTTTAATCGATAAAATATAAGAGATAATCATTGAAATCAATCCAAGTATTCCATAAATGGAATATACAACATAGCTTTGTGTGTTGCTCAGCATTGTAATCATAGAGCCACTTCCTGTTTGATTACTCAATATCATTGATGCGATATAGAATAAGAAATAGATAATAATGACAGCAAATGTTGTAGTCATCACAATGACATTTGAATTTTCAGAACCGAATTTGAATGTTAGAGGAAACATAATGGAGAAAGTCCCTGCACCACCAATGGCAACACATAGTGAAATGAATACCATACTTAAACTTTGTGTGATTAGACCGACACTAGGTACACCTGCAAGTATCCCAACTAATGCACACAAGAGAAAAATAGTATAATAACTTTTAACATAATCAGCTCTTCTAACAGGAAGTGTGGATATGTAATTCATCCATCTTGAGTCTTTTTCACGTTTGAAGTTATCCGTAATAGGAGATATTAAAAAAATGATAGCAAGAAAGCTGTTCATCGTTGGATTTAAAAATGAGAAAACGACTGCAGCAATAATTCCGACTACTAAGTAGATGAAAAATGATTTTTTAGCTGTATAAAATATACTAAGAGTAAGACCTTTCATTATACTTCACCTCGCATAATAATTTTAGTTGCATCATCGATTGTCTTTAGTGGTTGTGCATCAGGTACTTTTTGATAGTTATTCACTAAACTGATTTGTCGATCATTACGTCTGCGCGTTGCGATTAGATACTCATTTGAAATATTGAAATGCTCAACTGGTTGATCGATGATACCGTATTGGCTCAATAAAACTTCTTTACTTTCTTTTAAAATAATTCGACCATCACGCATAAAAACGAGCTGAGTAGCTAGCTGTTCAATATCTTCAGAAATATGTGATGAAATTAATATGGCACGATCGTCTCCTAAATAATCTTCTAGAATTTCTAACACATGTTCACGTCCTGATACGTCCATACCTGCTGTAGCTTCATCTAAGATTAATAATTTAGCATCATGGCTTAAAGCAATTGTTAAAGCTGCTTTCATACGCATTCCTCTTGAGAATGTCTTAATTTGATTATTTGTTGGTAGTTCAAATGCTTTGATTAAAGAAAAGAATGTATCACTGTTCCAAGCATCATATATTTCAGTAAAAACTTTATTGATAGATTGTAGAGTTAATTTATCTGGAACACGTAAATCATCAAAAACTACGCCTAAATGTTCTTTATATTTGAAGTCGTTCTCTGTCACCTCTTTATCGAAGAATTTCAGTGAACCATTATCTTTATGTCTATTTCCTACAAGTGTATTAATGAGGGTAGACTTACCTGAACCATTTTTTCCAATTAAACCCACTACCTCGCCAGGTTTAACAGAGAATGTGATGTCAGTAAGCTGAAATTCTGAATTCTTATATGATTTATTGAGTTGCTGAACTTCTAATAAGTTTTCCATAATTTACTCCTTTTCTTTAAATTAGTTTTAGGATTTCTGTTCTGATTTATAAAAATTACTGACTTTCAGTAAATATCCCAATGAATTATAGATAAATAAAATGATGAACAAAATCATGCCTAGTGATTGATTCATACCTGTAGTTATTGAGAATATCCCCAACATCATAATTCCTATAAAAAGTAATACAATATTCAGCTGGTGCACTTTATACAAGGAAACGAGTGTGATGTATCGCTCTCCTTCGTCCATAATATTAAATGCTTTTTCAGTGTAATGTTTCTCTCCTAATTTAGGGTGTCGAGCATCAAATTTTCTATAAAATATCCCAATCATTATGGATGAAACGATTGTAATAATGAAAGGAATTATTATTAGAGCAATGTGATTCTCAGATGCATTTCCTATGACGAGTATTAAAATTGCAATAAAAGCGACAATTAATTGCATTGTGTAAATAAATCTTACTTTCAATGATTTGGTGTATGATTTATTTTCATATGTATCTGCCAAATCATCTGAAATATTTGCGTCAATTTTAGCTTTATAGTGAAGTGACGCATTTTGGACTATAAATAAATACACAGTGAGTATAACATTTATTAATGATGCTACGATGGTTGTATAAAGCACAACTTTAAAGTTAGCGAACTGTGCATAATTAAATAACTTCTCCCAGTTAATAGCTCCTATGATGTATCCGATGATGCCTCCAACTAATCCTCCTAATAAACATAGAAGTGCATACCTTTTTATTTTCAAAAGTCTTCCTCCTCCATAATAAAGATATCTTCAACAGGTTCACCAAAAATTCTTGCAATTTTTATTGCGGTTAATATAGATGGTGTAAAATCGTTGCGTTCTATTAAAGACACCGTTTGTCGTGATATTCCAGCTTTTTTAGCAAGCTCTGTTTGATTATATCCATCACGGGCTCGTAATTCTTTAAGTCTATTGCGCAAATTGTATCACTTCCTTACATATAAACTATATAATATATTTGTCATTATGACAAGTATATTAGTCAAAATGACAAAAATAATAGTCTTCTTAGGGGTTGTATAAAATTGATTTTTAGTACCACAAGTTTTAATAAAATTTATTAGTTTTTAAAAAAAGAAATACTTTTAACATATAAATAAGACCTCAACTATTAATTTTTTACTTAAATTTAAACAAATGTATTTTGTAAATGCCTTCATTTTGGTAATATATACCTATTGTTGCAAAATATAGGAGGTTTAGGTATTGAGCTTTTATCGTTTTATGAAGAATTTTGAAGGTGAAAAAAGTCATTTTGGAGATTTGTTTGAAGGTATGAAAGATATTAATTTTCCTGAAAACATTACGACCCCAAGGGAAATTATGGAAAAGTTCCAACATTGGTTACAAGAACCTAGTTTACACGATACGATACAAGATGCGATTAAGCAGTATCAAAATAAATAACTTTCATCTATATTAAAAGGTTGTTGAATAAATCAGGGTTTTAGTCAAAATCTTTTAATGTAATTTTTATACATATACGTTGATAGGATTCATTTTCGGAAAAATAGTGCAAATAAATCAATGATTTCATGTTTAGAATAAATAATCAAAATAATAAATGATATGTCTCAACTGTTTTTTAACAATGGCGATTGTTTTATACTTATTTATAAAAGTCTATGGGACATCAAGACGCTTAAATACGGCTTCTTAATCTATTATCAATGATGTTGGTGATTCTAAAAACACTTTACCAGTGAATTGATAGGAAAGATAAGTGTAGAATATGTTGTTTCTATTATGAAGCATGGGTGACAAATATAAAGGAAAGTAAGTATTGATTGCATAATAAAATTTAGAAATGTTAAATCATCGTAGATATAATAGTAGATGTTGAGGAAATCTTATAAAGATGCCTTGTGTTAAGTGGGACGGTTAGACTACCCCGTTTGTATAGACATGAGTATTTCTTTTATGGTTTCCTCTTTTTTACAGCAATGAATTAACTATATTTAGTGAAGTGAAAGTGATTCTGAAATTAAAATTAATCATTGCTTAGAAAGAAAGTGATGCATTTGATGACGATAGATCATAATGGAATTTTTCTATGTAAATTTGGTAATATAATGTGGAATGTGTTTACTACAATTAAAGTATGTAATACTCATTTAAATGCAATGAAGGTAAGAGATAAACTCTTAAATAATAGATTTGAATATCCAAATATAATGACAATAAGAAAAGAAGGTTTGCTTCTTCCCTCATTTTTAGAAAAGTATAAGTTATATTAAGGAGATGAATATGACATGTCACGCATAGTATTAGCTGAAGCATATCGAACACCTATAGGCGTGTTTGGTGGTGCATTTAAGGATATACCTGCCTATGAACTAGGTGCAACAGTTATTCGTCAAATTTTAGAACATAGTCAAATAGATCCTAATGAAATCAATGAAGTTATTCTAGGGAACGTGTTACAGGCAGGTCAAGGACAAAATCCTGCTCGTATTGCTGCGATTCATGGTGGTGTGCCAGAAGCGGTACCTTCTTTCACTGTAAATAAAGTTTGCGGTTCTGGATTAAAAGCGATTCAACTTGCCTATCAATCTATTGTAGCGGGAGATAATGAGATTGTTATCGCTGGAGGCATGGAAAGTATGTCTCAATCTCCAATGCTGCTTAAAAATAGTCGTTTCGGTTTTAAAATGGGAAATCAAACTTTAGAAGATAGTATGATAGCTGATGGTTTAACTGATAAGTTTAATGACTACCATATGGGCATCACAGCCGAAAATCTAGTTGAACAGTATCAGATTAGTCGTAAAGAACAAGATCAGTTTGCATTCGATTCCCAACAAAAAGCATCACGTGCACAACAAGCAGGTGTGTTTGATGCTGAAATTGTACCTGTAGAGGTACCACAACGTAAAGGTGATCCCCTAATGATTTCTCAAGATGAAGGCATTAGACCTCAAACGACAATTGATAAGTTAGCACAACTCCGCCCAGCATTTAAAAAAGATGGATCAGTAACTGCTGGTAATGCATCTGGTATCAATGACGGTGCTGCTGCTATGCTCGTTATGACGGAGGACAAAGCGAAAGCTTTGGGAATACAACCTATAGCTGTATTAGATAGTTTTGGTGCGAGTGGTGTGGCGCCTTCAATTATGGGCATTGGTCCAGTTGAAGCGATACGTAAAGCTTTAAAACGTTCTAATAAAGTGATAGATGATGTTGATATTTTTGAATTAAACGAAGCTTTTGCAGCACAATCAATTGCTGTAAATCGTGAGTTGCAATTACCGCAAGATAAAGTCAATGTTAATGGTGGTGCGATTGCACTAGGACATCCAATAGGGGCTTCGGGTGCACGCACTTTAGTTTCATTATTACATCAATTAAGTGATGCTAAGCCAACAGGTGTGGCATCTTTATGTATCGGAGGCGGTCAAGGTATCGCTACGCTTGTATCTAAATATGGCGTTTAATATTTAGTGGAGCACGGTTTTTATATAATAAAAATGTGTATTAAAAAAGCTATAAACGAAGTCGTTTTAAAAACTTCGTTTATAGCTTTTTACTTAGTTAGAAAGATTTCATTGCTATTCAAATCTTATGATGATGAACATTAATGGAATCATATCATAGCGTTTGTGCACAACTTGAACACCACGTGGTTGAGAACGCTAGATGAAAGACATTAATTAAGGTTTTATTGCGAATGCACGAACTGGAAAGCCTGGTGCATCTTTTGGTTTTGGACTGATTGCATAGATAATTGCACCTCTGGTAGGTAATTGATCTAAATTGGTAAGTAATTCGACTTGGAATGTGTCTTGCCCTAAGATATATCTTTCGCCAACAATGTCACCATTTTTAGCTGTATCAATTGAGGCATCAGTATCAAATGTTTCGTGACCTATGGATTTAACACCACGTTCTTCAATGAGAAATTTTAATGCATCAAGGCCCCAACCTGGAAGATGTTGATAGCCATCTACATCTTTATTTTCAAATTTTTCTATATCTGGCCAACGTTTTGACCAATCAGTACGTAATGCGACAAAAGTACCTGCTTCAATGCGACCGTGTTGTTGTTCCCAGTCTTCTAAATGTTTACGTGATACGATAAAATCTGAATTTTGTGCAGCTTCTTTAGAATAATCTAAAACAATTAATGGTAAAACAAGTTCTTTTAAATCTAATTCTTCTAAATATCTTCTATTTTCAACGAAATGGATTGGAGCATCAATGTGTGTTCCATATTGAGTTACGATACTCCAACGTTGTACATAAAACCCATGATCTTTAACATTGAATAGCGTTGAGACTTCACCTTTTTCAAATTCGCTAAAACGAGGGATATTTGGGTCGAAAGTATGTGTTAAATCGACCCACTGAGCCTCTTTTAAAGTATTTAATTGATTCCAAAGTGGATACTGTGACATTTGTCTCACCTCTAGCTCGTATTATGCTGTTGTTGATTCAGATTCTTGACGTTTCTTTTTAACTGCATTGACTAACACTGTTAATGCATCTTTCACTTCATCTTCTTTACGTGTTTTTAGACCACAGTCTGGGTTAACCCAGAATAGAGAACGGTCAATTTGTTGTAATGAACGATTAATTGCAGTGGTAATCTCTTCTTCGGTTGGAATACGTGGACTGTGAATATCGTAAACACCTAATCCAATTCCTAAATCATAATTAATATCTTCGAAATCTTGAATTAAGTCTCCGTGACTACGAGAAGTTTCAATAGAAATAACGTCTGCATCTAAATCATGGATGGCATGAATGATTTGTCCAAATTGAGAATAGCACATATGTGTATGAATTTGTGTTTCATCATGCACAGATGATGTTGCTAATTTAAATGAATGTACAGCATCTTCTAAATATTGTTCGTGATATTCAGAACGTAGAGGTAAGCCTTCACGCAACGCTGGTTCGTCAACTTGAATGACTTTGATACCTGCTTCTTCTAAAGCTAACACTTCTTCATCAATGGCTAAGGCAATTTGATCTTGAACAACCTTTCTAGGTACATCTACGCGTTCAAATGACCAGTTTAGAATAGTAACTGGACCTGTAAGCATACCTTTTACTGGTTTGTCAGTTAAGCTTTGCGCGTATACTGTTTCTTTTACAGTAAGTGGAGCAGTCCACTTCACATCTCCATATATAACTGGTGGTTTAACTGCACGAGAACCGTAAGACTGTACCCAACCGAATTTTGTTACTAGGAAACCTTGAAGTTTTTCCCCAAAAAATTCAACCATGTCGTTACGTTCAAACTCACCGTGTACAAGTACGTCTAAACCAATATCTTCTTGGATTTTAATCCAACGAGCGATTTCATTTTGTAAAAATTCTTGATACTCAGCGTCTGTAATGCGATTATTTTTCCAATCTGCTCTAAATTTACGGACTTCACGAGTTTGAGGGAATGAACCAATCGTAGTCGTAGGTAAATCTGGTAAATTTAGACGTTGGTTTTGTAATTGCTTGCGTTTAGCAAATGGTGATTTACGATGTGTCGGTACACTTTCAAAATCGTATTCAAGATTTTTAAAAGATTGACTTTGGAAGCGTTCATAACGAGCTTTGTAATGTTCATATTTTGACAGGTCATCATCATTAAACAAGCGACGCAATGCATCTAATTCATCTAACTTTTCAGTAGCAAAACTTAATCCTTCTGCAATAGATTCATCAAGTGTTTCATCATCTAGTGATACTGGAACATGTAGAAGTGATGATGAGGGTTGAATGACTAACTGTTGTGTGTGTTGTTGTAATGTTTCGATTAGTTGTTTTTTCGCTTCAATATCAGCAGCCCATACATTTCGGCCATCAATGATTCCTGCATAAAGTGCTTTACTTTGATCGAAATCACCAGCTTCAATTTGTTTTAAGTTATAGCCGTTATCGTGTACCAAATCTAATCCTAAACCGCTTACTGGTAATGAACTTAAGAATTTTAAGTGAACACGTTCAAAGTAAGTTTGAATAACGAGGTATTTTCCTAAACCTTCATCTGAGAAATAGTCGTATGCTTTTCTAGTAATGTCTTCATAACTTTCGCTATCATCAGTCACTAGAATAGGCTCGTCAATTTGAATATACTCAGCACCTGCATCTACAAGTGACTGTAAAACTTCTTTATATAAAGGAAGTAATGTTTCAACTTTTTCCTCGAACGATTGATGACCACCTTTTGATAATTTTACAAATGTGATAGGACCAACAATTACAGGATGCGCATTTACATTAATTGATTGTGCATATTTAAAACGTTCTAATAACGTATTTTTTTCAACTTTAGGTTCTACGTTGTCCCATTCAGGTACAATGTAGTGATAGTTGGTGTTAAACCATTTAATAAGTGCACTTGCAACATGCTCTTTGTTACCACGAGCAATATCAAATAATAAATCATCATTGACTTCGCGTCCTTGGAAACGTTCAGGGATAATATTGAACAATAAAGACGTATCTAAAATATGATCATATAAAGAGAAATCTCCAACTGGAATGCTATCAAGATGATAATTTTTCTGAAGTAAAAGATTTTCTTTGTGTAAATCAGTCAGTGTTTGATCTAATTCTGCTTTGTCAATTTTATGTGCCCAATAATTTTCAATTGCTTTTTTCCATTCTCTTTTTCTACCTAATCTTGGGAATCCTAAGTTTGAAGTTTTAATTGTTGTCATAATATTGCCTCCTTGTTGGCAGTGATTGATTTAGAGTATGCTGCGAGTTCCAACGAATAATCTACCTTTTGGAAAGGTGTAATAATATACAGACCGTTGAAGTATTCGTGTACTGTATCAATGAGTTCTTTAGAAAGTCTTAAACTTAATTCTTTAGTCTTTTCTTTATCATCTTTAACAGCTTTGAATTGGTTAAGTACATCGTCTGACATTTTGATGCCGGGCACTTCATTATGTAAGAAAAGTGCGTTGTTATAACTTGCGATTGGCATGATACCTATGAAGAAAGGTGTATTTAAATGTTTTGTTTCTTCATATACTTGAATAATTTTTTCTTTACTATAAACGGGTTGAGTTATGAAATAACTCATGCCACTTGCTACTTTCTTTTCAAGTCGTTTAATGGCTCCATCTAATTTTCGTACGTTAGGATCAAACGCACCAGCGATGTTAAAGTTAGTATGTTTCTTCAGCGCATCGCCGTCAGTGTTAATACCTTTGTTAAATCTTAGTGCAAGTTCTGTAAGGCCTTTTGAGTTCACATCATAGACATTTGTAGCTCCGGGTAAATGACCTACTTTAGAAGGATCTCCGGTAATAGCCAGTATTTCATTGACACCAATGAGTGATAAACCTAGAAGATGAGACTGTAATCCTATTAAATTACGGTCACGACATGTTACATGTACAAGAGGCTCAATATCGTAGCGTTGTTTGATTAAACTTGCCGCTGCGATGTTACTTACTCTTACGGTAGCTAACGAATTATCCGCCAATGTAACAGCATCTATGCCAGCTTCATCTAATTTGCCTACATTATCGAAAAATGTATCAGTATCCAAATGTTTGGGTGTATCAAGTTCTACGATGACTGTTGGGCCATTTTTAACTTTAGAAGTAAGGTTTTGTTTAAGAACTCGCGCTTGCTTTTGAGATGAAGCTTTATTAATAGGGATTACCTTTTTATCTTTAACGGGTTTTAAATGTTTAACTGCTGATTTAATATAGTGAATATGTTCAGGTGTTGTGCCACAACAACCACCTATTAATCTGACTCCCTCATTAATTAATTCTTGAGCTATATCTCCGAAATATTGAGCATTATCACTATATTTGAATTCACTATTCTCGATATCTAATAAACTCGCGTTTGGATAACACGATAAATACGCATGTTTAGGAAGTTCTATATGTGAAAATGATCGTTGCATATGGTGTGGGCCATGGTGACAATTTAATCCAACTACATTGGCGCCACATTCAACTACGTATTTCAATGCCTCATTAATTTCAGTGCCATCAACTAAGTAATTCGTATTTGAAGCGGTGAGTTGAGCGATGATTGGAATATCGTATTTTTGTCGTGTGGCAGTGACGATGCGAGTTAATTCATCTAAATCGTAATAAGTTTCAAATAAAAGGGCATCTACACCTTCATCAATTAATGTATCGATTTGAAGTTCTGTATGATATTGAATTGTTGAAAGGCTAATATCCTCTTGCCGGACGCCTCTAAATCCACCTACCGTTCCAAGTATAATTGTGTCCTCATTTGCTGCACGTTTGGCAATTTGAACTGCAGCTTGGTGAATTTCTTTAACTTTATGTTCAAGACCAAAGGACTTTAATTTTTCAAAGTTGGCACCATACGTATTCGTTTGAATGACGTCTGCACCAGCTTCGATATAAGAACGATGAATCCGCTCGACCTTATCTGGATGAGTAAGATTGTAGGCTTCCGGACAAGTATCAAGTCCTTCCGAGTAGAATATTGTTCCAATAGCGCCATCAGCTACTAAAACGTTGCTCTTTAATTGGTTCAATAAATGACTCATTGAAAGCCTCCTTTAAAGCGTAGTTAAAATCTGCGATGAGTTCTTCTGGATTCTCAAGACCTACACTTAAACGGAATAACCCGAAAGTGATGCCACGTTCACGTCTCACATCTTCTGGCACTGCTGCATGAGACATTGTTGCGGGATGTGATAGGATAGTTTCTACACCACCGAGACTCACTGATACAAGCGGTAAAGTAAGAGAATCGACAAACTTTTGTGCTTTAGATTCATCTTTAATTCGGAAACCTATCACTGCACCTCCAGTTGAAGCTTGCTTGAGGTGTGTAGGATTATTTCCTGGGTAATACACCTCAGAAATCTCCTCTCTTTGACTCAAAAATTGAACAAGACGTTCAGCATTATGAACAGATTGTTTAAAACGAACTGGTAATGTTTTAAGATGTTTTGCAAGTGCCCAACTATCATAAGCAGAAAGGGCTGTGCCCGTGCCGTTCTGTAATAAGTACAATGCATTTGCAACCTCTCTATTATTAGTAATTGCTGCACCTGCGATTAAATCGCTATGTCCACCTAGAAATTTAGTTGCACTATGAATAACTATGTCAGCGCCTAGTGCTAAAGGTGATTGACCCAAAGGTGTCATAAATGTATTATCAACAGCTAATAGTAACTTATGTTCCTTTGCTAGCGTTGCTACAGCATGAATATCTGTAATTTTGAAAAGTGGATTTGAAGGTGTCTCTACATAGATGAGTTTTGTGTTTGATTGAATAGCTTCAGCGATATGATCTATATGTGTGGCGTTAACTGTAGTAAATTCAATATTGAATCGATTGAGTATTTGTTCAGTTAATCTAAATGTCCCCCCGTAAACATCATCAGGTAAAATAACATGATCCGCTGCGTTTAATGTGAGTAAAACGGCTGAAATTGCGGCAATGCCTGAAGCATAAGCAAATGCATATTTACCATCTTCTAAGCGTGCCAGTTTCTCTTCAAGTAAAGTTCGGTTAGGGTTACCACTTCGTGCGTAATCATATTGACTCTCACCACCTAACACTTTTTGATGGAACGTAGATGAATCGTAAAGTGGTGGGTTAGCTGAGTCGTAGTCTTTACCTCTACGTACATCGAATATTACTTCTGTTTCTTTAGATAAACTCATGAAATCACTCCTACTTTAGAATTCTCTAATGCTTGAATTATGTCAGCTTCTATATCGTTATAATCTTCTATACCTACGGATAATCTGATGAGATATTCATCAATGCCACGTTTGTCTTTTTCCTCATCTGGCATATCAACGTGTGTTTGTGTATAAGGGAAGGTGATAAATGTTTCTGTACCACCTAAGCTTTCTGCGAATATGCAAATATCTAAATTTTCCAAAAATTTAGCGACGCTATATGCTTGGTTCAGTCTTAAACTAAGCATGCCTGTTCGTCCGCTATATAAAACTTCATCAATTGAATCTGACTGGCGACATCGTTGTGCGAGTTTTTGAGCGTTTTTTTGGGAACGCTCTATGCGAAGATGTAATGTCTTTAAACCTCTTTGTAAAAGATAACTATCAAGAGGTGATAGCGTTGCTCCAATCATATTATGGAATTGATTCAATTGTTCAGCTAATTGAGCATCTTTAACAGTTACAACTCCAGCTAACACATCGTTATGTCCGCCAATGTATTTTGTTGCTGAATGCAGAACGATATCTGCACCTTCTTCGAGTGGTGTCGAAAGATAAGGTGTTAAAAAAGTGTTGTCGATAATTGTTAATAGTTGATGTTTTTTGCTAAGGATATAATATGGTTCTACATCAATTTCAATCATTTGCGGATTTGAGATTGGTTCAATAAATAATGCTCTAGTTTGTGGCGTAATGTTTTTTTCCACTTCTTCATAATTTAAAAAGTCTACATATTTAAACTTCAACCCATATTGTTTTTCGTAGAAATCGAATAACCGAAACGTTCCACCATAAAGGTCAAATGCAACGAGAATTTCATCACCTGGTTTGAATATATTACATATTAACTGAATCGCTGCCATACCACTGGAAGTAGCAAATGAAGCAATGCCTTTTTCAAGCTGTGCAAAAGCTTCTTCAAAGGCTGTTCTTGTAGGGTTTTTCGTTCGTGTATAATCATAGCCTGTTGATTCACCTAGGTGAGGATGCTGATATGCAGTAGATAAATATATTGGATTGGCAATTGCGCCAGTGTGATCTTGTGTTAAAGCAATTTGAGCTAAATCTGTATCCTTCATAGCTAGCTCCTCCTATTCAGTAAAAATAAAAAAGCTTCCGTCCTTTAGACCCGAATGATTCGGATGTAAAGGACGAAAGCTTAAACTTCGCGGTACCACCTTTGTTTGCTACTTTATTACTAAAGTAACCTCAATCAGTACGCCATAGTGTTAAAACAGTATACTGAAAATAGCTGATACACAATTTTCTTATCGTAACATCATTAAATAAAACAAAAACTCATTTAATCCATATGTGAATAAATGAGTATTAACGATAAATTGTGACGTATAAAATTTCCAGTACGCCATTTAACATCAATGTTAATACTGTATCGCTATAACGGGCGAACCCGTTGATACCTCATATTGGCATCAACACTCCAAGGCCATTTTCAAACTTTCTTTCAATGCCTTCTCTCAGCGTGTGAAGACTCTCTGTATAAGCAGTGTAAGTTTTACTTTCCTTTTTACAGTGTGTAAAATGTTTTTTAAATTGTTAATACATAGATTACATAGTTTGAATTTATTTGTCAATGATTTTTCTGAAAATTTTGATTTAACTATTAATTTATTATCAGAAATACATCTGAAAATATATGACGTAATAAGCTTCATATTAAGCTGTTAGTATTAATTTGAAAGGCTTGTATTATTGGATTGAACTTTTTTAAAATAAGGAATGAATCAATGAGGATTGATTATTCATTAGAGGTACTTAAACTAAGATAGAAAGATGTGGAAAAGAGATGGCATATACAGATGATCAGAGGTTGAAAATGAATAATGATGATAGTGTGCAATTTATTGCACTAGAATTAATTAGACCTAATCCTTATCAGCCACGTAAGACGTTTGAAGAAGAACGACTCAATGATTTAGCTTCATCAATTCAACAACATGGTATACTACAGCCTATTGTATTACGTCAAACTGTTCAAGGTTACTATATTGTTGTGGGTGAGCGACGATTTAGAGCATCTCAATTGGCGGGATTAACAAAAGTGCCAGCTATTATTAAAGAACTATCTGATGAAGATATGATGGAATTGGCAATTATTGAAAATTTACAGAGAGAAGATTTAAATGCCATTGAAGAAGCGGAAAGTTATAAAAAAATGATGACAGATTTGAACATTACCCAACAAGAAGTTGCGAGACGATTAGGTAAGTCACGTCCTTATATTGCCAACATGCTTAGGTTATTACAGTTACCTAAAGATGTTGCTCAGATGGTTCAACACGGGGCGTTATCTAGTGCTCATGGGCGTACGTTATTAACTTTGAAAGACGCCAGTAAAATAAAAAAGACGGCAAAACAAGCGGCCCAGGAGTCTTGGAGTGTAAGGTATTTAGAGGAGTACGTCAATGGTTTAGTCAGTAAAGACATCTCAATGAAACTTGACAAAGAGACTAAGGGAAGTAAACCGAAAATGATTCAACAGCAGGAAAGATTTTTAAAAAAGCAATATGGTACGAAAGTAGATATTTCGACATCAAAAAATGTTGGAAAAATCACATTTGAATTTAAATCTGAAGCAGAATTCAAACGCTTGATTCGTCAACTTAATAAAGATTATATGGAATATTAAAAGTTTAGCCCTCTATAAACAGGAAGCATATACATAGTTTTATAAATATCCCTCAAAAGGATAGTATTTTAAAACCATAGACGTATTATCTAAATGAATAAATTAAGTTATAATAAATGAATTATGAAAAAAATGAAAAGGAGGGCATATTATATATGAATCAACTAAAACATATTTTATCTTCATTGTTCGAACCTTTAACAAAGGTTGAAACATATGAAAATTTAATTACTAAAGTAATAATGATTTTAATTTATATCCTTGTAGCGATTGTTGTTATAGCAATTTTGAATAAGATTATTGAGCAAGCATTTAAAATTCAAAATAAAAGTAAAAAAGGGAATAAAAAGCGTTCAAAAACACTGATTTCTCTTGTACAAAACATAGTAAAATATATCGTATGGTTTGTTGTTATCACAACAATTTTAAGTAAGTTTGGTATTAGCGTCGAAGGTATTATTGCTAGTGCTGGAGTTGTAGGTATTGCGGTTGGTTTCGGTGCGCAAACGATAGTGAAAGATGTTATTACAGGTTTCTTTATTATCTTTGAAAATCAATTTGATGTGGGTGACTATGTTAAAATTAATAGTTCAGGAACTACGGTAGCAGAAGGTACTGTGAAATCTATTGGTTTAAGATCAACGCGAATTAATACAATTTCAGGAGAACTGACTATTTTACCTAATGGTAGCATGGGTGAAATTACGAACTTTTCAATTACAAATGGGACTGCTATTGTAGAACTACCAGTATCAGTTGATGAAAATATAGATCAAGTTGAAAAGAAACTCAATCGTTTATTTGTTTCTTTACGCAGTAAATATTACTTATTTGTCAGCGATCCAGTTGTTGATGGCATTGATGCGATAGAATCTAATAAGGTTACTATACGAATTTCAGCAGAAACAATTCCTGGTGAAGGATTTTCAGGCGCTCGTATTATTCGTAAAGAAACTCAAAAAATGTTTAGACAAGAAGGTATTCGCATGCCACAACCAGTCATTTCAAATTATAATGAAGGAAAAAGCTAATCATCATTGGAGGTCATTTCATGACGTCAAAGTATGGAATAAATGATATAGTAGAAATGAAAAAACCACATGCATGTGGAACAAATCGTTTTAAGATTATTAGAATGGGCGCTGATATTCGTATTAAATGTGAACATTGTCAGCGCAGTGTCATGATTCCACGGCAAGTGTTTAATAAGAAAATGAAAAAAGTTCTTGAATTTCATCAAGACAAAGAAAGTAAGGAGAATGAATAATGGCTTTAACAGCAGGTATCGTAGGTTTGCCTAACGTAGGTAAGTCTACCCTATTTAATGCAATTACTAAAGCTGGCGCATTAGCAGCAAACTATCCCTTCGCAACGATTGATCCCAATGTTGGTATCGTTGAAGTGCCAGATTCACGTTTAATAAAATTAGAAGAAATGGTTCAACCTAAAAAAACAATTCCTACTACTTTTGAGTTTACTGATATTGCAGGTATTGTTAAGGGTGCATCTAAGGGCGAAGGTTTAGGAAATAAATTTCTTTCACATATTCGTGAAGTAGATGCTATATGTCAGGTGGTTCGTGCGTTTGACGATGAGAATGTTACACATGTATCAGGGCGTGTTAATCCGCTTGATGACATAGAAGTCATTAATATGGAACTTGTTTTAGCAGATTTAGAATCTGTTGAAAAACGTTTACCGAAAATAGAGAAGATGGCTCGCCAAAAAGATAAAACAGCTGAGATGGAATTACGTATATTAACACAAATTAAAGAAGCGTTAGAAGACGGTAAACCAGTACGCAGTATTGATTTCAATGAAGATGATCAAAAGTGGGTTAATCAAGCTCAGTTATTAACATCTAAGAAAATGTTATACATTGCTAATGTTGGTGAAGATGAAATTGGAGATAAAGATAATGATAAAGTGAAAGCAATCCGTGAATATGCAGCAAACGAAGATTCAGAAGTTATCGTTATTAGTGCAAAAATTGAGGAAGAAATCGCCACATTAGATGATGAAGATAAAGAAATGTTCTTAGAAGATTTAGGCATTGAAGAACCAGGTTTAGACAGACTCATTAGAACAACATATGATTTGTTAGGTTTATCTACTTACTTTACTGCCGGTGTGCAAGAAGTGCGTGCTTGGACATTTAAACAAGGAATGACTGCACCACAATGTGCTGGAATTATTCACACCGATTTCGAACGTGGTTTTATTCGTGCAGAGGTAACAAGCTATGATGATTATGTACAACATGGTGGCGAAAATGGTGCTAAAGAAGCGGGAAGACAACGTTTAGAAGGTAAAGATTACATCATGCAAGATGGGGATATTGTTCATTTCCGTTTTAATGTTTAACTTAAAGCATGTATTTATATTAATGAGGCACTCTAAAATTAGAAGCAAATTCTAGTTTTAGGGTGTTTTTTTGATAATAAAATTGAAAATTAGGAGATAAATTATTCTGCATACTACAATGACAACTATTAATGAGGCGATTATTTGTAGTTAGGAAATAGAATCATTGATTAATAGAGCAATGAAGCTTTCCATTAAACTTTCATTGCTCTTATGTAAGGATTCCAAATTCTTAAAAAAATGGAATGATTTTACTTGCTTTAATGATGTCTTGTGTACTAAAAAATTGTTTGCCCTCACCAGTGTATGCGGGTTCAAGAACTAAATTTGCTTTAGCGCAGTATAGCCATTCTGGGTGAATGCCACTATTTAAGATATCTTGAAACTCTTGGAAATCTTTATTCCAATCTAAATTTAATCTCATGAAAAACACCTCATATGTATTTTAGAACAAATGTTCGTTAAAGTGAAGTGTTTTTGTTCACATGTGTTCGTATTTATGAAGTGAACCAAGACGAATTCACATTTTCGTCAATGTAATTTGCATCGACATTTTGATTTAATTCAGGAGAGTAGTAACTATCTGTATATTGCCATAGCACTTTCTCTCGGTTTGGTTCCTCAGCTTGATATGCTGCTAACCAGTAGCCATCATAAGAACTGACAGCATTTGATGCATGATTTAACATGAAGTTTTCATATGAATAAAAAAGGATCTTCTTGTTTCCAGCAAGTTTTCTCATTTCGTTTGCCCATGCTTGTGTCGCTATTTCATCATCTCCGGATTTAACGGTTTGTTCTTCATAATCATTGATGTAAAAGGCGGCTTTGGGGGCACGTTGAGATAAAGTGTTAGCTTCATAACGTGCATCTTTTGGACTTTCGTACATGCTGTAAGAGTACACGCCGTATTTCATTTTATTTTGTTCTAATAATGCTGCATTTTTTTCAAAAGTCTTATCAACGTATTCTGAACCGTACTGTGCTCTTAAAATAATAAAATCATAATTTTTCTTTAGTTGTTTTATTTGTTCGTTAGTTAAAAGTCCTTGCCATTCAGAAATATCTAAGACTCTTTCACCATTATTTGTTTCAGTAATATTAGATTCAGCAGAGAAAGTAGAACGATTTTGTGTTTTATGAGGTTGCTTTTTAGGATGGTCTTTTAAGTATTGTTGATAGCCATACCCCATTGTACCTTTTTCGCTTACAGAAGATGAAGACGCTTGTGCTTGAGTATCTATAAAATTAAGGCTAGTAGCGAAAATTGAAAGTGAAATGATTGAGTAAGAAAATTTCTTTAACATAAACGACTCCTTTATAATGAATTTAGTATCAAGTGCAATTATATGAAATATAATTTTGATGTTATTATAACTAAAATGAAGTATCAACTATCTATTAAGTAACATTAATATAATTTGAATATAAAGTAATGTATAACATAAATAGGATGATTGCTTTTGAACAAAGAGGGAAGTCTCAGAGGAGTCTTAAACCAATAATCTGTATTGATATTTTCAAAAATAAATAATGCTCATCAATATTTAAGGGTAAGATTCATCTGAAATTGATTGTAAAAAGTAAAGCTCTATGCTATAATTCTTTTCTGTGAGTAATGAAAATTATTCCTTGCTTATCACATTAAATGTTGATAAGCCGTATAGACCACAAGGAGGTGCAAATAAACTATGAGAACATATGAAATTATGTATATCGTACGTCCTAACATTGAAGAGGATGCTAAAAAAGCGTTAGTTGAACGTTTCAATGGTATCTTAGCTTCAGAAGGATCAGAAGTTTTAGAAGAAAAAGACTGGGGTAAACGTCGCCTAGCTTATGAAATCAATGATTTCAAAGAAGGTTTCTATAACATCGTACGTATTAAAACTGATAACAATAAATCAACTGACGAATTCCAACGTTTAGCTAAGATTAATGATGATATCATTCGTTACATCGTTATCCGTGAAGACCAAGATAAGTAATAATTTAGATGGGGGCGTTTAAATGTTAAATCGAGTTGTATTAGTAGGTCGTCTAACGAAAGATCCAGAATACAGAACCACACCCTCAGGCGTAAGTGTAGCGACATTTACTCTAGCAGTTAATCGTACTTTCACGAATGCTCAAGGGGAACGCGAAGCTGACTTTATTAACTGTGTAGTCTTCCGTAGACAAGCAGAAAATGTAAATAACTACTTGTCTAAAGGTAGTTTAGCTGGCGTTGATGGTCGCATACAATCACGTAGTTATGAAAATCAAGAAGGTCGTCGTATTTTTGTTACTGAAGTCGTATGTGATAGTGTTCAATTCCTTGAACCTAAAAACGCACAACAAGGTGGCCAACGTTCACAGAACAATAATTTCCAAGACTACGGTCAAGGATTTGGTGGTCAGCAATCAGGACAAAATACATCTTACAACAACAATAATTCATCAAACTCAAATCAGTCGGATAATCCGTTTGCAAATGCTAATGGACCGATTGATATCAGTGATGATGATTTACCATTCTAATAATGAACGAATAAAATAAAATGAGTCAAAGGAGGCAGTTAACCATGGCAGGTGGACCAAGAAGAGGCGGACGTCGTCGTAAAAAAGTATGCTATTTCACAGCAAATGGTATTACACACATCGACTATAAAGACACTGAATTATTAAAACGTTTTATCTCAGAACGTGGTAAAATTTTACCACGTCGTGTAACAGGTACTTCAGCGAAATATCAACGTATGTTGACTACAGCTATCAAACGTGCTCGTCATATGGCTTTATTACCATATGTTAAAGAAGAACAATAATACTTTATTTATTGTAAAACCCCGTAAGTATAGGCTTACGGGGTTGTTTTTATGTTTTTGAATATTTAAAAAGGGCAGAAAAAGCAGTGCATTTGAAAGCTAGATTTTTAGATACATATCCTTCGACGATATTTCAGTAATGTTATGAGATTGAATCCCAAAATGAGTTAAGATTATGCGTTGTAAAGTGGTTTAAAACGGAACATCTTAGTTTATTATACTTACCTTTCTAAAACTAGGCCATCAATATATTTTTTAAACATTTGATACGGTACGTTGAAAAAATGGGTTAGGTGCATAACATCTTTAAATATTGATTGATGATAATGGTTTACCATTCCCAAATTTGAAGTGGTTTGTTATGCGTGACATTTTTCTTGTTAAGTTGAGTAGTTAATTCTTCAATCTCTATATGTCTTTTAGTTCTTAAGTTATATAAAATATGTAAATTTATGTGCTACATCTTCTATTCATGATGAAAGTGTCTACGTTGACATCAAGATGTCATTTTATCAATTAGCATATCTAAAGGGTTATACTTTGAAGTTGTAGCACCATCATTAAAATTTAATGTTTGTAATTTTGTTTTTTATTAGAAAGCATGTTTAGAATAGCTGATAATATAGTACAGATGATTGTAACCATGATTAGTGTCGTTACTACATAGACTTGATTACTTTGAATATTAAAACCTATTTCAAAATGACCTTGTAAGTGTCCTTTTATAAAAAAGTTAAGTGTAATGATAGTGAGAATTGCTAAAAATGAAAGGAAACCTATAATTTGTATAATTTGGTTAATACGTTGAAATTTATTTTTATGTTGCATGTAAAATACCTACTTTAAATATTTTTAGAAATAGTTCATTTTAGTCATCTTTAATAGCTTAACACAATAGGATTGAGGTTGATAATAATAAATATTGAAAAAATAAAAGCAAAATAGCTTTTATCAGTAAAATAAAAATTTATACAAAGCGTTTAATCATTTTTGACATGGGGTATCTCATACTAGTGAATAAAATATATAAATAAAGGAGACAATCAATTATGTTTGGATTAATAGGTATGATTATTGTCGGCGGTATCATTGGATGGATCGCAGGTTTAATTTTAGGTAAAGACGTACCAGGAGGTATTCTAGGAAATATTATTGCTGGTATTGTAGGATCATGGGTTGGTACTATGATTTTAGGTGAATGGGGACCACAATTAGGTAAAATACACATCTTTCCAGCATTATTAGGTTCAATTATTTTAATCTTTATTATTTCATTAATTTTAAAAGCACTAAGAAAAAAATAATAATTATAGATTAAGTTTAATTTAGGTAGAAAATGTGTTGCTTGATTATTTGAAAGTAATCAATTAATACAGTTAAAGTATGTGTGTTTATCTATACGCACGTAACTCAATGATAGATATTGATGATGTCTTTAATCGTTTGAGTTACATTAATTATAGTTATCAAAGCATCCAAACCAATAAAAATGGTGTGGGTGCTTTTTTCATGTTATAAAACATAAAAAAGGATGGCGCTGGGTTACGCCATCCAGGAGTATTATGTTCATGAATATAAAAGACTTTGTAGTTACTAATAACTACAATTTAATATTATCAGATTGCTATTTATCTGACAACATTAAAGGTTTTGATTTTTAAAATTTCCAACAAAATTGAGAAAATTATTACTTTGATTTAAAGGCCTCTGTTCGGTTTCATAAGCCATTGGTGATATGTAATAATGAATTGTAAAACGACATCGAGGAGGTTTCTTATGGACAGTTTAATTACATTTATCATTATTACATTATTGATTATTATAGTGCCTGGGCCAGATTTCATTATTGTAATGAAAAATACTATTAACTCAAGTAAAATGAATGGTTTTATGGCCGCATTTGGTATCACTACGGGGCATATTTTATACTCTTCATTAGCAATTTTTGGAATTATATACATACTTACGAGTTTACACTTTGTTTTTTTAACAATAAAAATATTGGGTGCTTGTTATCTTATTTATCTCGGAATCAAAAGTATTTTAAGTGCGCACAGTTCTGTTGATTTTAGTAAACAAGCTTTAGCTGATGTCAGAAATGTGAGTTATATCACTTCTTTTAGACAAGGTTTTTTAAGTACAAGTCTTAACCCTAAAGCTTTATTATTTTATGTTAGTATATTCCCTCAGTTTCTTTCTAACGGTAATATACATATGAAATCTGAGATTGCGTTATTTGCTTTTTCAGTTGTTGTAGTTACATGCTTATGGTTTTTATTTTGTGTATTTATCTTTCAATATATTAAATTATTATTCAGCAGACCAAGATTCAAAGCTATATTTGATTATATTGTAGGGTTTGTTTTAATTGGCTTATCTATTAATTTATTATTAAGTAAAAGTAGCTAAGTCAGAAATGAGGAGATAGAATGGAAATTTATTTAGTGAGGCATGGTGAGTCGCAGTCCAATTATGATAATAAGCACGGGTATCTATATTTTTGTGGACAGTTAGACATCCCTTTGACGGAAAGAGGTATAAAAAGCGCTAGAGAACTATCTGCTTATTTTAAAAATAAATACATTGACACTGTATATGTATCAGATTTAAAAAGAACAAGGCAAACGTATGATGAGCTATTTCCTTATGATCTTCCAACAATATATACTAAGACGTTAAGAGAGCGTTCGTTAGGTGTTTTTGAAGGGAAAAATAAAGAAGAAGTTTGTAAAGACAAAAGGTTCGAAAAATATTTCCATGATCCTAATTATAAATACTTTAGACATAGTTTTTCACAAAAAGCACCACAAGGAGAAAGTTATCAAGATGTCTATGATAGAGTGGTTACTTTCATTGAAAATGAGCTTAATCAACGGCAAAGACGTGTAGTGATAGTTGCGCACCAAGTTGTAATTAGATGTTTTTTCGTTTATTTTAAAATGATAACTAAGGAAGAAGCCTTATCGACGGAAATTCTTAATTGTTATCCATATTTAATTAAAAAAGAAATGAAGTCTTGAATACATATATAATCATTTGAGTTGTAAAATTGTAATTGCTGGCTAAATTGATATTAATTCTCTATCAAAAGGTATGATTGAGGTCTATCAACAACCGTAGCAATATTGTTATATATAATATAGGATTGTGAGTGAAGCCTGGGGCATAGATTATCGATGCCTCAGGCTTTCATAATATACAATCAGTCAATGATAGAATTAAAAATATACACAAATATCAAACCATTTTTTACAAGAGGGTGGGGCCCCAACAAAGAGAATTTCACCGAGAAATTTAACAAGCAAAGCAAGTTGGGGTGGGGCCCCAACAAAGAGGATTTTAATGTAAATTCTACCTCTCTTACCCCTTTACTTGATTAATTTATTCTATCTGAAGTAGATGGGTGTACTGAAAGTGTGACAATAGAACTAACAAGTAATGCAAGTATCGTTAAGGAAGCCATAAGTGTAATGACAATTTGCCCCATCATTAAGCTAATGATTACTAAAAATCCCCATATCATCAGTGCGCTTATTTGTAATATCGCCGATATGATTCTACATGCAAGATGATTAAATATACCTAATATGAGTGCTGGTAAAGCCATTATAACTATTGTCGTAATGGCTATGAGTACTGTATAAGGTTCGTTATAGTTGATTGTGTGTGGGCCTGTTGGATATTTTGCTAAAACAAGTACTAAGCCGATGGTAGATAGTATTGATAAGATAATAAATGTTAAACGTATCTTCATAATGATTTTCCTCATTTCTTTTTATTTAGAAAAATATATATGCTATATTAATTTTATTGTGTAATAAATATATTGAATTGTCAAAATAGCGAAAGCATGTTTCAAAAAGATGAGATGATGAAATTAACTCGAATATCAAACAAGCCCAAAAAAGATGTTAGTCCAACATCTTTTTTGGGCAAGTAAAATAATGTGCTATAGAAAAAGCCTTTTGTTTTATTTATTAAATACTTCTGTGTCTATTCCTTTTTTCTTAAGGAAAGTAGTGATTTTATCTTGTTGTTTTTTATTTACATCACCTGAATATTTTGTGGGTACATCAACAACGTTAATTGAATTTTGTGGTTGGTAGTTTAATTTCTCAATGTCTTCATCTACGTTTGAAATAGTACTATTTAAAGCGTGAAAATAATTAATTATACGATCTGTTGGATCTTTATATTCTTCAGGGATGTGATTGTTTTTTATAAATTTTTTAAAATGCAAATCATTTTTAACTGCTAAATTGGATAACTTGCTAAGACGATCAGCTTGTGATTCTGTGATTTTAGGATTACTATCACTTTGCTTATCTAATTTATGTTGCATGACATACTTATTATCAAGTACATCGTTATTCGCTTGTAAATATTTTTCTAAAGCTTGCTTCATCTCTTTTTCGCTAATTTTTTGTCCTTTTTTGTTTGAAGAAAAAATATCTTTTTCCTTTAAAGTTTTAGCATTTTTAGGTGCATGAGCGTTGCTGTGATGCTCTTGGTTATTGTTATCGTTCGTATTTGAGCATGCTGCAAGTGTTAAAGACAATGCTAGTATCAAGTATGTAATGACTCTCTTTTTCATAGAATTGAGTAACTCCTTTTACGTCTCTATCATTAAACAGTGTTTTAAATTTATACATCTATTAGAGTATCATTTATCGAAAAATATTTGAATATTTTAGAACTACATTTACCGTTAGATATGACTAAATTATGTCGGATTATATGAATAATATACTTGTTTCAATAGGTTTTTTTATAATAAAAAACAGAGCTCCACCATGGGAACTCTGTGAGGTTAAAATATTTATGATAAGTAACGTTTTAAAAATTAATTTCTAATTATATAATCGAATGCATTAAGTGCAGCATTGGCACCAGCACCCATAGAAATAATAATTTGTTTATTTTTTTGATCAGTAACGTCACCAGCTGCAAAGATACCAGGAACGTTTGTTGCGTTATCGCGATTAATCATAACCTCGCCACGTTCATTTAATTCGACAGCATTTTGCAACCAAGATGTATTAGGAACTAATCCAATCTGTACAAATATTCCATCTAAATTAACTACTTGTGACTCTCCGGTAGTCATATCTTCATAGCTGATACCTGTAACGTAATCGTCACCAATTACTTCTGTTGTTTTAGCGCTCGTTTTAATATCAACATTAGGTAGTGAGCGTAGACGTTCTTGTAATACGCTATCAGCTTTTAATTCAGAAGCGTATTCAAATAATGTTACGTGTTTAACGATGCCGGCTAAATCAATAGCTGCTTCTACACCAGAATTACCACCACCGATGACAGCGACATCTTTATTTTCAAATAAAGGTCCGTCACAGTGAGGGCAGAAAGCCACGCCTTTATTGATTAGACGGTCTTCCCCTGGGATGTTTAGTTTGCGCCAACTTGCACCTGTAGAAATGATGGCAGTTTTACTTTCTAAAACAGCATCATTTTCTAAAGTTACTCGAATAGCTGAATCTGTTTTTTCGATATTTGTAGCACGAATACCAGTCATTGTATCAATATCATATTGTGCAATATGTTCTGCAAGATTTGATGAGAACTCTGAACCTGTCGTTTCTTTAACAGTGATGAAGTTCTCGATACCAGCAGTATCATTAACTTGACCACCAATGCGATCAGCGACAATACCTGTACGTAGCCCTTTACGTGCTGTATAAATTGCAGCACTACCACTTGCAGGTCCGCCACCAACGATTAACACGTCATAAGGATCTTTATCGTTGAATTCAGAGGCATCTTGCGTGCTTCCTAATTTAGTTAAAATATCTTGAACTGTCATGCGTCCGTTACCAAATTCTTGACCATCTAAGAAGACGGCAGGCACTGCCATAATGTTTTCAGATTCTTCACGGAAAACAGCGCCATCAATCATAGTATGAGTGATGTTAGGATTAATAACACTCATTAGGTTTAACGCTTGAACGACGTCAGGACACTTTTGACAAGTAAGACTTACAAAGGTTTCGAAATGAAATGGACCTTCGAGTCCTTTAATTTGATCGATAATGGATTGCTTTTCTTTAGGTGCTCGACCACTCACTTGTAGTATAGCTAATACTAGAGAGTTAAATTCATGGCCTAAAGGTATGCCAGCAAATGTAATACCTGTTTCTTCACCAGGGCGGTTAACTGAAAAACTTGGTGTACGTTTTAAAGATTTTTCAGTAATTGTTATGTGTGCTGACATCTCAGCAATCTCATTTAATAATTCTTTGAGTTCGTTTGATTTATCATCAGAGCCTAGGCTGGCAACGAATTCAACGTCGCCTTCCATAAGCTCAAGTAATTGTTGTAATTGTTGCTTTAAATCAGCATTAAGCATATTTTAATGCCTCCTTAGATTTTACCTACTAAGTCTAAACCAGGTTGTAATGATTCTGAACCTTCTTCCCATTTAGCTGGGCAAACTTCACCTGGATGTTGACGTACATATTGAGCGGCTTTAATTTTGTTAACTAATGTACTTGCGTCACGTCCGATTCCGTCAGTATTAATTTCTGCTGCTTGTACCACACCATCAGGGTCGATAATGAAAGTACCACGTTGTGCTAAACCAGATTCTTCATCCAACACATCGAAATTGCGAGTGATTGTTTGAGAAGGATCACCAATCATGCTGTATTCTAGTTTGCTGATTGCATCAGAATGGTCGTGCCAAGCTTTGTGTACGAAGTGTGTATCTGTTGATACTGAGTACACGTTAACGCCTAATTCTTGTAATTTAGCGTATTGATTTTGTAAATCTTCTAATTCAGTAGGGCATACGAATGAGAAGTCAGCAGGATAGAAACATACAACGTTCCAAGAACCTTTAAGATCTTCTTGAGTAACTTCTTTAAACTCATCTTTTTTTGGATCGTAAGCTTGTGCTGTGAAAGGTAAAATTTCTTTGTTAATTAAAGACATAGATAAATTCCTCCTGAAAAGTTAAGTGTTAATTAGAATTACTTAAAAATAATTGTTTGTTTATAATAATTCTAATCTCTTGTTTAGTATTATTACATCTTGGCATTGAATAGTCAACTTTAGAAGTTCTTAAAATCTATGAAAGTATAAAAAAGCTATAATTAAGCCATTTTAAATCCTTCATTGATTAAAGAATAACGAGTGAAAAAAGTTGAAAATCCAATGTGAAACTGAAATTTTCAAATGTGTATGACATTGAATCTCAGTTATCATTCTCAACTATGGTTATTTTATTGATAATGAAGTGTAATTTTATTACTACTTCATATATATAATAACATGTATCATACATGGATTTCCTTTTTTAGCAACTGTATAAAACAGAAAGAGTTATTTCCACAAGTTGTTATAACTTTCTGTGAAAATAACCCTATTAAACTTACTTTATTTATTAACCGAAAATGACACCTTACCGATACCACTATATTCAGCACGGTACGTGCCATATTCTAATTTTAATGGAGATATAAAAGTTCCAGATGAAATGATATCTCCTTTTTTTAGTTGTTTGCCGTGCGTGTGTAGTTTTTTAATTAGCCAATGAATAGCGTTTAAAGGATTTCCGAGTACTTCGGATGATTCTCCTGTGGCGATACATTTATCATCTTTATATAAATTTAAATGTACATTAGCAAATGCATCATTATCAAGGCCGTCTACAGGGTCACCTACTACGACGAGCCCTGTTGCGGTATTATCTGATATTAAATCTGATAAAGTAAAATTTGGAAACCAATTTTTATATCTTGCATCTGGAATTTCAATGCCTGGCGCGATACGGGTATGATATCTAATTGTTTCTAAATCAGCATCATAAGGTAAGTCTTCCTGCACTATAAAGATAATTTCTGGTTCTAGTAATGGTGAAAATAATTCTGAAAGAGAGACTGAGGCACCATCATTAACAATTTGGTTAGATAAGAGTGTTCCATATGCTGGTTCGTTAGTGTTAGCAATTGCTTGCGTTGCCTTGCTAGTCATACTAACTTTATACCCTGTAACAGTCGAACGGTCTTTGAAAGTTAATTGGTCAATTAGTTCTTCTTGTACATGATATGCTTCTTCTTCGTTTAATTGATAGTTCTCGCTAATGAAATCGATGGGTTTTTTATATCTATAAGCTTTAAATAAAACCTTAGCAACTTCTTTATTTGTTAGTGTCATATTGTATCCCCCTAAATTATCTGAAAATTGATACTTTTATGATAACTTCTAAATATGAAGTGTGCAAATCTATTTAAATATACTTCATTTAGGGTATAAAATTATTAATAACGTAAATTTTGATAGGAGTGGGTATAGTGTCAGATTATGTTTATGAGTTGATGAAACAACATCATTCAGTTAGAAAATTTAAGGATCAACCACTTAGTTCTGAGACGGTAGAAAAATTAGTAGAGGCGGGACAGAGTGCTTCTACATCCAGTTATCTTCAAACTTATTCTATTATTGGTGTTGAAGATCCAAGCATTAAAGCGCGTTTAAAGGAAGTGTCAGGTCAACCTTATGTTTTAGATAATGGTTATTTATTTGTATTTGTTTTAGATTATTATCGTCATCATTTAGTAGATGAAGTTGCGGCGTCAAATATGGAGACATCGTATGGTTCTGCAGAAGGACTATTAGTGGGTACAATAGATGTTGCATTAGTTGCACAAAACATGGCAGTTGCTGCCGAAGATATGGGGTATGGAATTGTTTATTTAGGGTCATTGCGTAATGATGTTGCGCGAGTGCGTGAAATTTTAAATTTACCTGATTATACGTTTCCGTTATTTGGTATGGCAGTTGGTGAACCTTCTGATGAAGAAAATGGGTCACCTAAACCGCGCTTGCCATTTAAACATATTTTTCATAAAGATCAGTATGATGCAAATCATCACCAACAACGTAAAGAATTGGAAGCATACGACCAAGTAGTGAGTGAATATTATAAAGAACGTACCCACGGTGTGCGTACAGAAAATTGGTCACAACAAATAGAAACATTTCTAGGACGTAAAACACGTTTAGATATGTTAGATGAATTGAAAAAAGCAGGATTTATTCAAAGATAAAAAGAACCTGAGACAGAAATACACGTCTCAGGCTGGGTGGGGCGATATTTTAAACACAAATTTTGCCCCGCTCTTTTTATAATTGTATATCGTAATGACCAATGACAACTTATCTTACATTTAATTTGCAGATAAATCGCCGTAATCATTTGAGTCAAATGTTTTTTTGTCCCAATGATTCGTTAAGCGTGCGGTACCTGTTCCAGCTAGCATTGAGTCATTAACGTTAAGTGCTGTACGACCCATATCGATGAGAGGTTCGATAGATATCAGTACTCCTGCTAGAGCAACTGGTAGATTAAGTGTAGATAATACGAGTATTGATGCGAATGTTGCACCGCCACCTACACCTGCAACACCAAATGAACTTATAATAACAACAGCAATAAGTGTAACAACAAATTGGAAGTCAATTTCTACATTTGCTACTGGTGCTACCATAACTGCTAGCATAGCAGGGTAGATTCCTGCACAGCCATTTTGCCCTATGGATAGACCAAAAGTTGCAGAGAAGTTTGCAATTCCCTCAGGGACACCTAAACGTTTTGTTTGCGTTTGAACATTTAATGGTAATGCACCTGCACTTGATCGTGAAGTAAATGCAAAGATTAGTACTTCTATTGTCTTTTTCACGTATTTAACGGGATTGATACCTAAGACACTCAGTATAATTAAATGGATGATATACATTGTGATTAGAGCTGCGTATGAAGCAATTAAGAATTTACCTAACGTCCAAATTGCAGAAAAATCACTTGTCGCAAGAGTAGAAGCCATAATAGCTAAAATGCCATAAGGCGTTAATCGTAAAACAAAAGTTACGATAGCCATAACGATAGAATAGATTGCTTCTATACCACGTTTAAGTAAGATTCCATGTTCCGGTTGTTTTCTTGCAACTCTAAGATAAGCAAAGCCCACAAACGTTGCAAAAATAACAACTGCAATTGTCGAAGTTGTACGTTGTCCTGTGAAATCTAAAAATGGATTGCTTGGGAATACTTCGAGAATTTGTTGTGGTAAAGTGTTTGCAGTTAAATCTTTGGCTTGTTTTGAAATTTCTGTACCACGTGAATGTTCTGCACTACCTAAATCAATAGACGATGCATCTAAACCAAAGATCAAAGCGTAAAAAATTCCAACGATAGCTGCGATGGCTACAGTACCAATTAGAAACATAAAAATATAAGAACCGATCTTAGCGAATTTTTCACCAATTTGTATTTTGCTAAAAGCGGCAACAATTGAAATGAATATTAGTGGCATGACAATCATTTGTAATAGTGCAACATAACCATCTCCGACAATACTAAACCAGTCTGTTGATTGTTCGAGCGTTTTAGACTCTGCACCATATATGAGGTGTAATACAATGCCAAATACGATACCTATTCCTAAAGCGGTAAAGACGCGTTTAGGGAATGAGACGTGTTTTCTTGCCATAATATTTAACATAATTAGGAAAACAAGTAACACGATGACATTAATTACTGTAAAAAGTATTTCCATATCAATATATAGCTCCTTTTATAATTTTAGTATTCCGACATATGTAATAAGAATAAAGGGGGTTAAGAAGAAATTCAAGTTGTTGATTTATAGTTTTCTGATTCACTTAAAGTTGAATAGTGTGAAGGTGATTACTAGAACAATGAAAAATTGGAAGTTTACATTTATTAGAAAAGTGAGCAAAGAGGACATAAAGAGATTTACATTAATAAAAAAGACGCGTGCAATCATGCTATAAGAAGACAAGATTGCGCGCGTTTTTTATTTAATATTGTGAATAAGCATGAGTCAGCTATGAATACAAATCATTTATAAGTTAAATAGACGTGCAAAGAAACCTTTCTTCTCTTCTTTAGGTTGTTGTTGGTAAGTCGATTGAGAAGAAGGTGTAGCTGATGTTGATTGAGAATGAGAAATTGACTCAGATTTTTCTGAGTTAGATACACTTCCTGATTCTGACAAGAACTCGCTTGTAGACGTACTTTTTGATTCAATTTCCGATTTGCTATTTGTATTACTTTCAGATGTTATCGAGTTAGACTCGGATAGAGATGAACTCATTGAATCATTTACTGATTCAGATTGGCTTAAACTTGCTGTAGTGCTTTGACTTGCGATGTTGCTTTGAGATATTGAAGCGCTATTTGACATTGAATCAAAATGACTGCGTAATTCACTATCTTTTAATTCGTTAGCTTTAGCGATGTCTTTAGATTGTTGTTCTTGTGCTGACTGAATAGCCTCTTGAGAATTTTGGATTGATTTTAAAGACTGGGCATTCGATTCTAATTTTGTTGTAATATCAGTCTGTAATTCTTTAAGTTCCTGTTGTTGGTGATGTACTTGGTTAATCATTTGCCCTAACATTTGACGTTCTTCTCGCATTTTTTGAATTTCAGAACGTAAATCTTCAACGAGTTGTGCTACATTTTGATCAGTTGGTAATTGGCTATCCTCGTCTTTAACAATGACTTGTAAAAAGTCTTTTTCCTTTTCAAGCTCTTCAAATGCTAAATCATAACTATTCGTTTGTTTAACTTTGTTAGCGATATCTGTAAATAATTCGATGTCATCTTCTTTAAAGTCTGTGGCTTCACGACCACGATATTCTGTTTTACTAAGGTGATAGCCTCGTTCCTCTAAATGTTGTACAATTTTTCGGACCTGCTTTTCACTTAGTTCTACACGTTGAGCAAATTCTTTAGTTAACATTGAAAAAGTCCCTTCATATTTTAATTATGTATGGTGACGTTTGTCTTCGGCCAGTGAAACGTCAGTCTTACCTCATATGATAGTTTACCTTTTCTTAATATTGATTTCAAGGTGTTTTAGACAGACTATCTTAAATTCATTTCTTTTAGGAGAGGGTAAATAATTTCTCTTGAAATGCCGTTTGCAAAAACATATTTAAGAATATAATTAGATTTGACGCTTGTGCCATAAATGTCCTTTGTTAATTCAATGTTAGCTTTAATAAATAAATCTACTTTTTGTGGCGTTTCCTTTTGGTTTTGATTTGGATGAATGTAGTCGATGTCGTCCTGCTTTTCAAATTGATTTTCAAAGAGGAATTGACGACGATGTTCTAGTGCGTTTCTGAGCTTGTCATCGATGTCAACAGTCGAGGGTTCTTTTGGAACTTCTAACATGATGAAATTAATATCTCTATTATGAACTTCTTGTGATAAAAGGTTTAATTGTTTTTCTATTGCCTCTAAAGTTAAGGACATTCTTTCATCATGATTGGGGCTTTCTTTTGCGATTAAGTAAATTAAAAATGCAGAATTGGTTGTTGCTTCGTAATGCGCAGTTGCTAAGCTAACTACAGTCTGGTTTTCAATTCCAACGATAAAGGCGTAATCATTTTCTGTTTTATTGTTTTCAAGTGAGCGTTTAAAAATTTTACTATCTTCATCTAAACCAATATCCAATTTATTATCATATAATTTGAGTGCCTCGCTAAATAATGGATCTTTAGCTGATTCTATTACTTTAAATTCCATGTTATATCCTCTCCCTAATATTATTCAATCGTAGCTAATTAGCTTTATTTAATGATAAAAAAAACCATAATGTCTGCTCGACTAAACAAACATTATGGTGCAATGCTTTTATAATGTAGAAATAAAATTATGCTTTAGGCCCTTCAGACTCTGCGGCATAATGAGTAATATCCACTTCTTTATATGCAGCATTATTATCTTCAACTTCATCATGAGAAGAACGATCACTGTTAGCAACAACGAGCATTTTATCGTTTAAAATATCTTGTTTATATCCTTCTAGTTCATTGTCAGTTAAATCATAACGAGATAATACTGCTTCTTCTCCATCTTCACCTGTAAGTAAACGAGACATACGGTCACTAAATGAGCCACTTGTAGACATTAATGAGATTTGAGAGTTGTGTAAATCATCTAAGTGCAACTTACTTTTACTGATAACAGCTAATTCTGTCTCTAAATAACCTTCAGATTTTTTTTGATTGATGACTTTATATAATTCGTCTTGGTTATTCACTACAGTAATTTTTGCCATGATTATCGCCCCTTTTAAAAATGTTGTCTTACATGGTTATACCCTAGTCTAATTTAATAAAACTATTACACAGATAATTATATAATTTTGTGTTAAAACATTTCAATGATAATTCATCCTTTAATATAACGCTTACACTGAATTTTGATGCTTTTTGAATCGTGAACATCTCTTTAATTATATTGAAAATACAACAAAAATTTGCTATTATCATTAAATAATTTATATGACTCATATAATCTAGAGAATATGGCTTTAGAAGTTTCTACCGTGTCGCCATAAACGACGCGACTATGAGTAACAATCCAATACATTAAGAGCAGTTTAAATCGCTAAAGCAACATAAAAGTAAAACGCATTTGGTATAACTGGAAACAAGTGAGGATACACATAAGCCTGTATAAATTGAGTGCAATTGTTTGAGGTTTATCAAATTTAATAAGCGTTTTTAGGACTACGTATGCGTATCTTCTTCTTAATTTGCTTTAAGGCAAAGTATTGCACGTTCACTCATAGATCCTGAAACTATTAATGGTAGTTTGAGGTTTTTTTGTATCTAGGAATCGAATTTGAATTTACTTGAGGAGGTTTTTTGAGTGGAGTCGTTAGGACAAAAAGTCAAAGAAGATGGCGTTGTCATCGATGAGAAAATTTTGAAAGTAGATGGATTTTTAAATCATCAAATTGATGCAAAGTTGATGAATGATGTAGGTAAAACATTTTATGAGTCTTTCAAAGACGCTGGTATTACTAAAATTTTAACTATTGAAGCTTCTGGTATTGCGCCTGCTATTATGGCTTCTTTTCATTTTGATGTTCCTTGTCTATTTGCTAAAAAAGCTAAACCTAGTACTTTGAAAGATGGCTTTTATAGCACGGATATTCATTCATTCACAAAAAATAAAACGAGTACAGTCATTGTATCTGAAGAGTTTTTAGGTCCAGACGATAAAGTACTTATCATTGATGACTTTTTAGCTAATGGCGATGCTTCGCTAGGTCTTAATGACATTGTAAAACAAGCAAATGCGACGACAGTTGGCGTGGGTATTGTGGTTGAAAAAAGTTTCCAAAATGGGCGCCAACGTTTAGAAGATGCAGGCTTATATGTATCTTCACTTTGTAAGGTAGCTTCATTAAAAGGCAATAAGGTAACTCTTTTAGGTGAAGCGTAATGAAAAATTTCATATTAAGTGTGCAACATTTGTTAGCGATGTATGCAGGGGCGATTCTTGTTCCTATTATTGTGGGGACAAGCTTAAAATTTTCAGCTGAAGAAATTGCTTATCTAGTTACGGTTGATATATTTATGTGCGGGGTAGCGACATTTCTTCAAGCGAATAAAGTCACAGGGACTGGATTACCGATTGTACTAGGATGTACGTTTACTGCTGTTGCACCTATGATACTCATCGGTCAAACCAAAGGACTTGATGTTTTATATGGTTCGCTTTTAATATCCGGTATCTTAGTTGTTTTAATTGCGCCTTTTTTCTCTTATTTAGTTAAATTCTTCCCACCTGTTGTAACAGGAAGTGTCGTGACAATTATTGGAATCAATTTAATGCCAGTTGCAATGAATTACTTGGCAGGTGGCGAAGGAGCGAAAAACTATGGCGATACTAAGAATTTAATGTTAGGTGGTATTACACTACTCATTATTCTTATTTTACAAAGATTTACAAAGGGCTTCTTGAAATCAATTGCGATACTTATAGGATTGGCAATAGGTACTGCTTTAGCTGGTATATTTGGAATGGTTGATATCAAACAAGTGGGCGATGCACATTGGTTTGGATTCCCTATTCCATTCAGATTTTCTGGTTTTGGCTTTGATGTAAGCTCGATACTTGTATTTTTCATTGTTGCAGTTGTAAGTTTAATTGAATCTACTGGTGTCTATCATGCACTGAGTGAAATTACTGGTAGAAAATTAGAAAGAAAAGATTTTCGAAAAGGGTATACTGCGGAAGGTCTAGCAATCATTTTAGGTTCAATATTTAATGCGTTTCCTTACACTGCATATTCCCAAAATGTAGGTCTTGTTTCTTTATCAGGAGCTAAAAAGAACAATGTGATATATGGAATGGTTATTCTTTTACTAATTTGTGGTTGTATACCTAAATTAGGTGCTTTAGCTAATATTATTCCATTGCCGGTTTTAGGTGGGGCAATGATAGCAATGTTTGGAATGGTTATGGCATACGGTGTTAGTATTTTGGGTAACATTAATTTCCAAAATCAAAATAATTTATTAATTATTGCAATTTCAGTAGGGTTAGGTGCTGGTATTAGTGCAGTACCTCAAGCATTTAAAGGATTAGGAGAACAATTTGCTTGGTTAACTCAAAATGGTATAGTGCTTGGCGCAATTTCTGCAATCATCTTAAATTTCTTTTTTAATGGTATAAAGTATAAACAAACCGAAGAAAATGTGAAATAATGTAACTAAGTATAAATAAAATTGGAGGCTGTTTTTAATGTGGGAAAATAAATTTGCTAAAGAATCTTTAACATTTGACGACGTGTTACTCATTCCAGCTGCATCAGATGTTTTACCAAGCGATGTTGACTTAAGTGTCAAATTATCAGATAAGATCAAATTAAACATTCCTGTTATCTCAGCAGGTATGGATACAGTAACTGAATCAAAAATGGCGATTGCTATGGCTCGTCAAGGCGGTTTAGGTGTTATCCATAAGAATATGGGCGTCGAAGAGCAAGCTGATGAGGTACAAAAGGTTAAACGTTCAGAAAATGGTGTTATTTCTAACCCGTTCTTCTTAACACCGGACGAAAGTGTGTATGAGGCTGAAGCATTAATGGGCAAATACCGTATCTCTGGTGTACCTATTGTCGATAATCAAGAGGATCGCAAGTTGATTGGGATTTTAACAAATCGTGATTTACGTTTTATTGAAGATTTTTCAATAAAAATATCAGATGTAATGACGAAAGATAATTTAATAACAGCTCCAGTTGGTACGACTTTAGATGAAGCCGAAGCTATTCTTCAAAAACATAAGATTGAGAAACTTCCATTAGTAGAAAATGGTCGTTTAGAAGGATTAATCACGATTAAAGATATTGAAAAAGTACTTGAATTCCCATATGCAGCTAAAGATGAACATGGTAGATTGTTAGCTGCAGCAGCAATCGGTACGTCTAAAGATACTGAAATTCGTGCACAAAAATTAGTTGAAGCTGGCGTAGATGCGTTAATTATTGATACGGCTCATGGTCATTCTAAAGGCGTTATTAATCAAGTTAAACACATTAAGGAAACATATCCTGAAATTACTGTTGTCGCAGGTAACGTAGCGACTGCAGAGGCAACACGTGCTTTATTTGAAGCAGGTGCCGATGTTGTTAAAGTAGGTATTGGTCCAGGGTCAATTTGTACGACACGTGTTGTTGCAGGTGTAGGTGTGCCTCAAATTACAGCAGTTTATGATTGTGCTACAGAAGCCCGTAAGCATGGTAAGGCTATTATTGCTGATGGTGGTATTAAGTTCTCAGGTGATATTATCAAAGCATTAGCTGCTGGTGGTCATGCGGTTATGTTAGGTAGTTTGTTAGCTGGTACAGAAGAAAGTCCTGGTGCAACTGAGGTATTCCAAGGTAGACAATATAAAGTTTATCGCGGTATGGGATCTTTAGGTGCTATGGAAAAAGGTTCAAATGATCGTTACTTCCAAGAAGATAAGACGCCAAGAAAATTTGTTCCTGAAGGTATTGAAGGTCGCACAGCTTATAAAGGACCATTACAAGATACAATCTATCAACTTATGGGTGGCGTTAGAGCTGGTATGGGTTATACTGGTTCAGAAAACCTAAAAAAATTACGTGAAGAAGCACAATTTACACGTATGGGACCAGCTGGCTTAGCTGAAAGTCATCCTCACAATGTTCAAATTACGAAAGAATCACCAAACTATTCTTTCTAGTGTTAAACTTTGAATGATGAATTAATCATTTGTAGGAACGCGCTTAATTCTTAAAACAAAAATGCTTAATGATACGGTAACAATACTTAAAGCTATCATTTAGGGCATTGATAGGCGCGTTTCTCTTACTTTTACATAAAATAAAACAATAAAGGAGATTCATGACTATGGAAATGGCGAAAGAGCAAGAGCTGATTCTTGTTTTAGACTTTGGTAGCCAATATAACCAGTTAATTACGCGTCGTATCCGTGAGATGGGCGTTTATAGTGAATTACATGATCACGAAATTTCTATTGAAGAAATTAAACGAATGAATCCTAAAGGTATCATTCTTTCAGGTGGTCCAAATTCAGTGTATGAAGAGGGGTCATTTACCATCGACCCTGAAATTTACAATTTAGGTATTCCAGTTTTAGGTATTTGTTATGGTATGCAATTAACGACTAAGCTTTTAGGTGGTAAAGTTGAGCGTGCTAATGAGCGTGAATATGGCAAAGCTACAATTAACGCTAAATCAGATGAACTTTTCTTTGGCTTACCTTCTGAACAAACAGTATGGATGAGTCATTCTGATAAAGTAATTGAAATTCCTGAAGGATTTGAAGTGATTGCAGATAGTCCAAGTACTAATTATGCAGCTATTGAAGATAAAAAACGTCGCATTTACGGTGTACAATTCCATCCAGAAGTACGTCACACTGAATATGGGAACGACTTACTAAGAAACTTCGTCCGTCGTGTTTGTAATTGTACAGGTGAATGGACGATGGAGAATTTCATTGAAATTGAAATTGAGAAAATCCGTCAACAAGTAGGTAATCGTAAAGTATTGTGTGCAATGAGTGGTGGAGTAGATTCATCCGTAGTTGCTGTACTTTTACATAAGGCAATCGGCGACCAATTAACATGTATTTTTGTGGACCATGGTCTATTACGTAAAGGTGAAGGTGACATGGTCATGGAGCAATTCGGTGAAGGTTTTGATATGAATATTATTCGTGTTAATGCTCAAGAACGCTTCATGAGTAAACTAAAAGGTGTTTCTGATCCAGAACGTAAACGTAAAATCATTGGTAATGAGTTTGTATATGTCTTTGATGACGAAGCTGCGAAATTAACAGATGTAGATTTCTTAGCTCAAGGTACGTTATATACGGATGTGATTGAATCAGGTACTAAGACAGCTCAAACAATTAAATCTCACCATAATGTAGGTGGATTACCTGAAGACATGGAATTTGAACTTATTGAACCGATCAATACATTATTCAAAGATGAAGTGCGCGCATTAGGAATAGAATTAGGTATACCTGAACACTTAGTTTGGAGACAGCCGTTCCCAGGACCTGGATTAGGTATCCGTGTACTTGGAGAAATTACTGAAGATAAGCTTGAAATTGTTCGTGAATCAGATGCGATTTTACGTGAAGTGATTCGTGAGGAAGGTCTTGAAAGAGATATCTGGCAATACTTTACAGTACTTCCAGGTATTCAATCGGTCGGTGTCATGGGAGACTACCGTACGTATGATCATACTGTAGGTATTCGTGCGGTAACATCCATCGATGGCATGACTAGTGACTTTGCTAGAATTGATTGGGAAGTCTTACAAAAGATTTCAAGTCGAATTGTCAATGAGGTGGACCACGTTAATCGCGTTGTCTATGACATAACGTCTAAGCCACCAAGTACAATTGAGTGGGAATAATAGCATAGAATAATGAAACCCCTTAGGCATAGTCATAAGGGGTTGTTTTTGTGTTTTGGAATATTTAAAAAGGGCAGAAAAAGGGCATTATATGAAAGTTTTGCTTTATAAACCTAAAAAATACGCCTTTGATATAGACGTATTTCAAACAATATTGATAGTTTCTAATTTATTCATCATATCTTTATCCATTTGTTCAGTAACATGACTGTAAATCTGTAGGGTAGTCTTATGATCTGTATGACCTACACGATCCATAATTGCACGCAATGATATGCCTAATTGTGATAATAATGATATGTGACTATGACGCATAGTATGGCTGGTTATATGCTTTTCAATACCTACATTCTTTGCAGCAATTTGTATATTTCGATTGATTGATGTAAGTGATAGAGGGTTTCCTCTATGGTTAGTAAATATAAAATCTCTATCTACATACATTTTTTCCCACTGAACTGCTTTCTTATTCTCTAGCATAACTTTACGTAAAATATCACAACTTCGAGTAGTCAGAGAGATAGTACGATAAGATGAAGCTGTTTTTGTAGTATCTTTAAAACCGACGTTGTTACGTTCTTTACGCCAATGTATAGTGCCATCAATGATAAGTTTTTTGTTTATGAAATCAATGTTTTCTGGTTGTATTGCTAAAAGTTCGCCTATACGCATACCATTTAATACTTGAAATTCAATGATATAAGCAGTAAATAAATACGATCTTTTCATATAACTAGCACGCTTATTATTTGCTATACGTTTTAACTCTTCAGCGATAAGATGAACTTCATTCATTTCTAAATAATTCTCACGTTTTGCTTTAACTTCTTCTATTGTAGTCGCTTTTTTAGGTACTATTACATCATCTATGTAAGATATATCAGTAATGTTATATTTCTTTTGTGTATAGCGTATTATATTTTTTATAATACTCAAATCATCTTTAACCACTTTATGACTTAATCCCTCTGTTAATGAAGAATTAATTAAGTTTTGTAAAATATCAGCATTCATATTTTGAGCGAGGATATTTTTATCAATATTTCTTTTGATGTGTGCTATTTTATAACTCTTCGTTGTAACGGTAGATTGTTTAGATCCAGATGTTAATTTGTATCTTTCAAACCACTCATCGCATGCAGCATGGAAAGTTAGTGACTTAAGTGTAGTAGGTGTCTTATCGTTCAACTTTGCCTCTATACGCTCATTTAAGCGTTTCTGAGCCTCTTTCTGTGACTGCTTACCATTCTTATTAAGTACCACGCTAACACGTCGCCATTTGTTTGTGAGAGGGTCTTTATATTTCTCATAATAACGATATTTAGTTTCGCCATGTTTGTTAGTAAATTTCTCATGCCACATTTCTCATCCCTCCTTGTCGTTGATTAGATAAATAGATAATCATTCTAATTTTGATTCTTAACTTCTTCTGTGCTTGCAGTCTCTTCAGTGTTTTGTTGTTCTTGCGTATTTGGTTCTTCGATAGATTCTTGAGTTTTTACGTTTTGTTTAGGTTGTTGATTACTTTCTTCTTTAACTGATGGTTCGTTATTAGAGCTTTCATTATTTTCTTTGTTATCTGAATCATCTTGTTGTTTTTCATTATTACTGTTTTCTTGCTCTTTAGGTTTGTTCATATTTGGATTGTATATTGGGCTATTCTTCTTCAACTCTTCAAGATTTTTCTGTTCTTCTTCGCTCATATCATTAAATTTATCAATGATTTCTCCTGTACTTCTATTAACTATTGCACACAAAGAAATAGGTGTACCTGCTGCATCTCTCGCAAAATATTCAACATAGAATTCATTTGCATTACTTCGTTGCATATTAGTTTTAAAATCGCCTATTTGTGCTTCAGTAGCTGATAAATCATTTATGTAATGGTCATGAACGATTTGTTCTGCATCTCTAGCAGTGATTTGATTTTGTTGCTGGCTATTTCTGTTGTTTTGATTCTGATCACTTCTGTTTTTATTGTTGCTATTTTCCTTATTCTCACTTTTCTCTGAATCATTATTTTTCAATTCGCCATTATCATGTTGACCACATGCTGTTAGTAATAATGTTGTAGATAATAATGATACAGTTAATAGTTTGAATCTCATTCAATAGTTCTCCTTTGTTATATATTAATCTTCTTTCTCTAATCCTATAATTAGCATTAGCACTGCTGAAATAAGCATAAATGGTACAAAAATAGAAGTTATTAAAAAGCCACCAATCATTATTAGATAAAATTCATCAATTTTGTATTTACCAAATTTCATAATGTCCTCCTAATTATTTGTATTTTAATGTGATGTGTTAGAAGAGTTTATGTTGATTATCGCTATTAATATTAATGAATTCCTAATATTGCATGTGTAAGAGTTTCCTCATTTTTTCTCTTTAAGTGATTGGATATTGTTATGGATAGCAAACATTTTTAATTGCTTTTTATTTAACATAGATTCTTTTCTAAAATCATTAAAGTCTTTTTGTAGTTGTTCAATATCTTCACTTAAGTCAACCTGTTCTTGGGATAATTTAGTGACTAAAAATGAGTTGATAATTTCATTGATCATATTTTTATCATAATCATTTAATATTACACCGTTATAAAATTTTTGGTTTTCACTGTCTTTTAGGTGAAATGCTATATCGTTTATAGGCTTTTCTAAATTAATTAATTGTAAAGTTTTCTTATCATCCTCATATGCAAATATATTCTTGTTTTTATTTCTTTCATCTTTATTTCCAACTTTATTGTGCAAATCTTCATAAAAGGTATTGAAATCGTTATACAAATTTTCTAGTTCTTCATTATCAATATCGCTATCTTCAGCAGTTATAAAATTATTTAAAATATCTTTAATTTCACTGTCTACATCTTGTTTTAATTTAGATTGGTCGTTTATTTTTGAGTTTTTAAATCCTACTAATAACAAGAATAATGTCCTAGTGGTGGGGAATTTTCTTTTATTGTTCTCAAGTTTACTAATATAAGCATTTGATACTCCAGATAGTTTTGAGAGATTATTTACGGAAATATTTTCTTGCAATCTAATATCTTTTAATAACTTTGAAAATTTCATTCTATCACCTCTAATCTATAATAAAACATATTGTACTTCGATACAAATAAAAATCAGTGATAACAATTCAATAAAAATTGTTGACAACAATACTTGAGAAGTGTTAACTTAATATTGTACTTTTAACTGTACATAGTTAATAATAACAAAAGAGGTGATAATATGAATAATAATTTAAGTTTATTAATGGGCAAACATCGAATAACAGCATCTAAGTTGAGTGCAGAAACTGGCATTTCTAGAACTTCGATACATGGCTTGTATCATGAACGTACTGAGAATCCAGATACAAGAACCGTGATGAAGTTATGTGAATACTTCAATGTTACACCAAACGATTTTTTTGGAATCAATGAAAAAGAGGGGGTTAAATAAATGCCTAGAACAAAGTTACAAGATTTGCCAACTAAAGAAAATACAGCATTAGATGAAAAACAAATCGTATTTCCAGTGAAATATGCAAAACCTAAATTGTTGGGTGAGTTATTCAATTGTAGCTACTCTACTATTCGCAGATTACTCATTTCTTATGATGAAGATAATTTAGGTATCGAAAATTTGTACATGGATGTTAGTAGCACTTTAACACTAGTGAATGTAGAAAAATTTGAACAGTTTTTACAGAGAAAGCACAAAAAATATTTATGAGGAGTGAAACAAATGAGATTGTATATTTTGATTTCAACACTAGCTATAACAATTGGTTGCTTATATGCATACTCTATTGATTTTATTCATGGGATTGCAATAACTGCACTAATACAAACTTTAACATTACCAATTGTTGATAAATACGAATACAAGGGAGATGAATAAGATGGAACAAAAGCAACTTGAAGTGATAGAACATATAAACTATCAACTTAAAACAAGTATCTTTAATCAATTTGAGAGTTATGAGCATACGGAGTATATAAATGGTCAAGAGGTGGTTTCAGAAATTAATCGAGAGAAACATCTCGAATTAATAATGAAATGGGTAGTACAAGAGTTAGAAAAAAATTTTAATATTGATGAGGAGAATATAAATGAGTTGGGAAATTAGAAATTTAATATGCGATATAGAGGTAGTAAAAGAAAAAATTGATGATGTAATTACGTCTTTCGCATGGTTTGATGAAGAATATTTCACTCATGAACCTAAGCATGTATTAAGTAAAGATGAAATTTTAGCTCATGGATATAGATATCATGAACACAGAATACAAAATACACAAACAATTGACTTAATGTGTATGTACTTAAAAGAGTTTGATAGCTTATTAGAGCGATTTATAGAATTAGATAAAAAAGATGCACTATCTGTTACAAGCGACCAAACTGAAACAGATAATGCATAGATTGAATAAATTAATAACAGAGTAATTAAGAAATTACACATTTTTATTATAACATCTTTGCTCTTGTTTTAATACATGGAGGTATAAAATTGAGCATAATTCAATTAGAAAATGATACTCAAGTGAGTGTGGTTTGGTATAAAAATGAAAAATCAACTTCATTCAAAAACTTCTCTCAACCTAAGTGGAGTGAATTAATTAGTCGTTTATCAATTCCACAAAATAATGGCAATAAGTACGCTAGAGGGACAGCAGTATATGGTGATGTTGCTGATGGCGTAGATGATAAAGGTAATGCATATCGAAAATATAGAAATAATGACAATGTACTTTATAGAGATGTACTTGTACTTGATTATGATGATGAAGACGATTTAAACATGCTACACAAGTCAATTAAAAGCGAATTAGAAGGCTTTGCATGGTTTTGGCATACAACATTCAGACACACAAATGAAAGTCCTAGAATACGCTTGTACGTGCCATTGAGTAAGCGTATAAGTGCAAATGAATATCGTGCATATGTGAGAACATTAGCACAAAAAATTGCGTGCAAAATTGATGAGGGCAGTTATCAACCATCTAGGGCTATGGCGTTACCAGTCAGAAAAAGTAATGAAAGTCCTTTTGAATTTCAATTTAACGATGCTGCAATATTAGATAAATCGACACTTAAAGAGTGGGCTAAATTGTTTGATATTTCTACTCAAGAAAATTCTACTCAAAACTTTAAAAGACGTGATCCAAGCCATTGGGAAGAAAAAGCCTTTGGCGTTAGTGAAGGTGGGCGTAATTCTTCACTAGCAAGCATTTTAGGGCACTTATTTAATCGTAGAGTAAATGAACACATTATCTATTCTTTTGCTCAGATGTGGGGGCAATCATGCACGCCACCAATGAATGAACGTGAAATTAATACTACTTTTTATTCTATTATGAAAAAACATTACAACAATTAGAGAGGAGTTTTCTATGAATTTTACTAATGATGAAATTTTGAATGAAATCAATGAAAATTTAAACCGAAAATCTTACACACCTGATTTTATTCCAGATGGTTATAAAGTGAAACCAAATCAATACGGTGCAGCACTTTACCAAATTATCCCAAGTAAAAAAGATGGTGAACCAGATAGAGAAAAGTTCATCACTACTACTATTCCAGAAATCAATACTAGATATGAAAATATTGAAAATGGTGAAGTTAGTTATAATATGCACTTTATAGACGATAGAACACCAGTGAATTTAAGTGTTACTGCCGAAGAAATTACTGACAATAGACAACTCCTCAAACTAGCAAATAAAAAACTAGATGTAACTTCAAATACTTCATCAAAATTAGTTGATTATATTAATCAGTCCAAGAGATATAGTCCACCTATCAATATAAAGGTAGCAACTCGATTAGGCCATGTAAAAGATTACTTTATTTATCCATATAAAGACGAAATGGAACACAAAAATATAAAGTTTTTCAATAATGATAAAGGCTTTCAAAAGTTAGTCAATTCGTTTCAAAGTAAAGGTACAATTAAAGATTATTCAGAAAAAGTATTTGTAAAAATTAAAGAGTTGCCTATGGTGATGGTGATGTTATACGCCTCACTAGGTTCAGTATTACTTTATGAATTTGATATTATGCCATTCATTGTTGAACTTGCTGGAAGTACTTCAACAGGTAAAACATTCACTTTAAATTTAGTAGCTAGTGTGTGGGGGACTACTGACCTCACAACTACATGGAGTTCTACTAGAAATAGCATTGAGGCTATGGCTGCATTTTTGAACTCTTTTCCAATGTTTAAAGATGATACACGTAATATATCACCTAATTTTATAGCTAATGCAGTCTACAACTATTCAAGTGGTGAAAGTAAAAGCCGAAGTAATAAGAATTTAACTATTGATGAAAAGAAAGAATGGAAAAATATCTTGCTTTCTACTGGTGAGGCCTCAATTACGAATATGGCAGAAGATAAAGCAGGGGTATCGGCTCGTGTCGTTACTTTAGAAGAGCAACCTTATCCAGATAATTTTGACTTCATCTCATTAGATTATGAATTTAGAGAGAATTACGGAACGCTAGGAATTGAATTTATTAAACAATATCAATCAAAAAAAGATGAGTATAAAGAAAGTTTTGAAAGCTATTTAAGATACTTTAATGAAAAAGGTATCAATGAAGTAATGCAACGTATTGGGAAGTGCTTTGCCTTATTACAGCTTACTGGTGAAATTCTTAATGATATAGATGGCTTTGAACATGATTACTATAAGATTATTAACCAAGCATATGAAAATATGTTGAATAATAATAAAACGATAGATAAACCTAAACAAATGCTTGAGGATATGCTGCAATATTTAGACGCTCACCGAAATAATATAACTGGCGATGGATATAGTCACGTGAAAAATGGGGAGATTAAAGCAGTATATAAACGTGGTTACCTATGTATTTTAGGCGATACAGTAAAAGATATATTAGGTCATGAAATGTACACCACAACAAAACAATGGGATAAAAAAGGTTATTTAGTTAAGAAAGAAAAAGACCGTTTACAAATACAGGTTAGACATGAGACTAAAAAACATAGAGGCTTTGCTATTAAAGATGAAGTTATAAAAGAAATGGGATTTGATTTCTCAAATTCTCACAATCCACATTCAGAATTTTAAAAGTACCACATGTACCCGTTGAGCACCCACTTAGAAATAGAAAACGGGTACTCGATAAACATTGTAATATCAAGGTTTGAAAAAGATAGTACCCGAAGTACCCACTAATTAATAATAGTATATATAATTTTAAGAAATTTAGATTTTATAACTAATTAATACTCACTATTTAAATGCACATACTAAAAGTATTTTAACGGGTACAACGGGTACTAATAACCTTAAATCCTTGTCTATCAATGGTTTCAAGAGTACCCACTCAATAATTAATGACGGGTACGCATTGGGTACTAGTACCACACTATTAAACATGGAGGTCAGTTATGCCTACAATTACAGAAATAGGACACCAGCAATTTAAGATGTTTATAAATAATAATAAATTTCAGCAGCATGTGAAGAAAGAACAAGAAAACATGGCTAAAGGTTTAATTATAAGTCTTTTAACTAATTCTACTAAAACTCACAAAATCTTTATTCAAGAAGTTATTTTATTAAACAAAAAATATTATCTCTATTGTTTTGGTGGGGATATATCATTGATAACTAAAGATTTCAAAGCACTAATAAAGTTTAATATTAGAAAGCCTAATCCGTTACTTAGTCAATATTTTAATAGTGATTGGATCATTGAAATAGATAACTTAAATTCACTTAAAAAAGGACATGGAAAAATGCTAATAAAAGATATATTGGCAATTTCTACAAAGCTCAATCTTGAGGCTTGCTTATGGACTGAGAACGATAAAAATACAAAATATTTTGAAAGATATAATTTTAAAAGTATCGGTAAAGTTGGAAAAGATAACGAAAATTTAATGATTAGAAGAAAGGAACGTGTATAGTATGAACGTTGAAATTATAGCAAATGAATTTGAAACTAGAGCAGCAACATTATTAAGATATTTTACTGGACTATGTGAAAGTAGTTATAAAGTACCTTTTGCATTTAAGATTTATAATGATCCTTTTAATACTGTGTATCTAATAAGTAAAGGTAAAATGTATGCTCATGTATTGATAAAAGATTGTGAAGTGAGAAAAACTTTTGAGATTGCGTCAGAAAAGCATACTGAGAAACTAATAGAGAGCATTGAGGGGCATTATGCAGGTTATGAAATACCAGATGGTACACATGACACTATAAGCGATATGATGGCTAGTTTCATGTTTGATAATGAATATTTCATGTATGGACTGGAGACGTTTGAAGAAAGTAATAATAGTGACATATTCGACTATATGAGCAGAGATTTCAATATAGATGAACTCAAGGGCGTTCAATCTAGTAATGCAGATGTTATAGGTAATATGGAGGCATTGTATCAGTTAGCTACTGGAATTAATGAACCTGCGCCAGAATTAGTTGAGGGGCTTAAAATCATTACTGAGTTTATTCAGAATGAACAGGCGAATGAAGTCGATAGTAAAGTGTTAATTGAACGATTGAATGAGCTGAAACATTCTTATTATAAAGATGTGAAAGCGTAATTTTATAGGTCATGCACTTTAGTAGGTGCATGGCTTTTGTAAATCGTAATCGTTAAGTTTTGTTAATGTTTTTATCATTAATTTAAGTCAAATAGGAACATTAGTTCTATTATTGAAAGTCTATGAATTAGTGTGAAAAGGCTTTATAGAGCTTTATAACGGACTATATAGAGATTGTTAAGAAGTTATTTAAATCTTATAAAAATAGAACGTTTGTTTGTTATTTAGGTGTAAATTTAGTATAATAGTGTTAGGAAGTAAATGACTTCTATATATCGGACAAAAATAAGGATTGAATATTTGTGGTTTTAGTTATTGTCTATATAGTGCCTCCTCATTAAAGATGAAAAGAGGAATAATTTATGACAATTACAATTGAAAAAGAATTAACGAGCGATCACATTAAGGTATTAAATGTGTTACGCAATACTAAGCAAGAGATTATTACGAAACAAAGTATTTTTAACCAACTAAACATAGAATTTAATAAAAACAACGATAGATGGTTAAGAAACACAATCCATAGCCTAGTTGTTGATTATGGTTATGCTATAGGATATAGCTATAAAAAGGACTCAAAAGGCTATTTTATGGTTAAATCTGATGAACAAAAAGAATTAGCTTTAAGAAGTATCAAGCGTCATATTGAGGGTAGTATGAAGCGATATGAGGCATTAAAGAAAATGGATATTTAAGGTGATGTAGTGGGTACTACTATTGAAATTTTTCAAGAACAAGTAAGCGATTATGAATTATTCACTAGATTTAATACTTGCTATATACAAGAACGAATAGCACTCATGGAAAGGAATATTGAAGATATGTATGATCGCACTACACCTAGTTTATGTAGTGATACTGTATTAGAAAGTATTTACTATGAGAGTTATTCCGTTGAAAATCTAGCAATCGCTATATTAGAGGAACGTCAAAAATTGGAACGGTATAAGAGGAAAAGCCAAAGAGATTTAAACGCTTTTTATACTGTTCTAGGACGTTTTTCAAAGCTAGAACAGAAATATATTAAAGATTATATTTATGCACGCTTAGAATCTCATATAAACGTGATAGAGCGATTTAAAATTGAATTACATGATTATATTCAAACAAATAGGAATGAACGTAATAAGACTATAGAGAGCGATTATTCATACATTAGTAGCGAGCGTCAAAAGGATCAGAGTTATCCTCATAAGTTAACGCTAAACCAAGAGCAAGCACTGAGAGAAAAGAAAGCTGCTACTACAGAAAAAGAAATGAATAATGATGAGTTTGTAGAGAAATTGAATCAATTAGATAAGAAAGCATTTAAGGAATTTATCTATAATAGAAATGAAAATAATATCGACTTTGAGAAAGTTTTAATATTGCTGCAAACTATCCCGAAAAGATTAACAGATAGAGAAATTAAAAAGCCATACAACTACATAAGAGAAATAGGCTTAAAAACTAACTGAAATGAGGTATATATGTGAAAACTGCTAAACACTTTGATGAATACAATGAATATGTATCAGGTCAAAGAGAAAATATTAATAAACTTGAAGATGAGCGTCAAGAGTTATCACAACGAATTAAAGAAGATAAAGAGAAATATAAAGATTTAATTGCCAGCTCAAAAGATGATGAGGCTGATGCACTATATTCAACATTCGATAAGAATGAGCAGAAGCTCAAAGCATTACAGAAACGCCTAGAGACAAAGCAAGAAGTATTTGACGATGCAAGACGTAAAAAAGCTATTGAGATTCTCAAGCATCAGGGAGAGCTTCCTCGCTTGTACCAAGAGGACAAAGAACGTATATTATCTAAATTTGTGCCAATTATTAAAGAATATAACAAAGTGATAGAAGAAATCGAAGCGTTAAACAATGAATATGAAGATGAGTTTTACAGATATGTAAAACTATATGATTTGGAAGATTTTGAAGAAGATAATGAAGCAAGAGACGAAATAAAAAATTACTTTAGTCCAAACCAATACAGTAACTATGTCGGTGCTGATAAGTTACCATTCATTGATACAAGAAATAAATTGAGAAATAGAGGTGCTAAATAATGGCTAGAAAATACAATTTAGATAAAGTTTATAATTATATTATGACTGAAACAACACTTTCTGGAGAGGAATGCAGTGATCTACTAGATGTTGTAGAAGAACAATTTTCTCAAAATATCAAAGCGCAACGTAAAGATGAGTTAGCTCAACAATCAAAGGCTAGTAAAAGATTTTCAGATTTAGCTAAAGAAAATCGAATTATTAAAGATAAGTAAATTTTTCCTTTTAATAATTATTGAAAAGGAGGTAAAACATGAGCAAATTAAATCCTAGACAAGAAAAGTTTGTGGCTGAGTATTTAAAGACGCTGAATATGACACAAAGTGCAATTAAAGCTGGTTATAGTCCTCATACTGCAAGTGAACAGGGAAGTAGGCTGCTAAAGAATAAGAAAGTAGCTAAGTATATTGATGAGCAACGTAAGAGAATTATTGACGAAGGCGTATTATCAGCGAATGAGCTATTGCATATTCTTAGTAATGCAGCAGTAGGTGATGAGAGTGAAGTGAGAGAGGTCGTCGTTAAACGTGGGGACTTTCAACGCAACCCCGATACTGATAGATTGAACCTCGTATACAATGAACACGTAGAAATGGTTGAAGTCCCAATAAAGCCTAGCGATAGATTACGTGCTAGAGATATGCTTGGCAAGTATCATAAACTATTTACGGAGAAAAAAGAGTTCACTGGTGATACTCCAGTAATCATTAATGTTGGTGAATGGAACGAAGAAGATGAAGAAACCCAAAAGCAAATAGATGATATTTCAAATCAATATCCAGACAGACCAATATTCATAGATAATATACCAGAAGAGGATTAAGCTATGAAAGATGAGCAAGTAAAAATAGATGTTGATCGCATGATAGATAAAGCACTAACATACAAAGGCAAACATATTGTTACGATTTGTGACTTAATGACTGATGATGAAGCAGAAATATTTTGTCACATGAATGAATCTGAAAAAACAAGTGTTCACTTACCTTTTAATATAAAATTAGTTAGAAGAAGTGTAGATAGAGTCATAGTGCCTTCTATCAGATTAGGAGACGATAGAATATTCATTAATCCTTGTGAAAATAATAAACCATATTAAATAATGAGAATTAATGTATATTAAATTATTGTAAAAAAGACGTGAAAACTTTTTAAAAATCAATTCGATATCATAGACAATCAAGAAAGAGTAATTAATAATTTAGTTGTAGGGAAGATAATTATCCCCATATGATCTTCTCTATAATCTAATTATCTTCATGATTGTCATTCATACTTAGCTAATCTTGGGTATATAGTATTACGTTTAGTCAAAAGTTTTAAATGACGCTGTTCAATCCAAATAGTTAGAGGTGAAAACTATGAGCGATTTTGTACAATTCGCTGAAAAAGTAGTTAACTTTCTACGTAGCATCTTAGTTAATGGCGAGCCAAAAAACTAAGTGGAAAAGGCCACTCCTTAGTTGGAGTGGTTTTTTATGTATAAGTATTTAACTTTAAGATAATTTGATTTTTACAACTATTTTTAATAAATGGTGAACATTATAAAGTTACAAACAGACTTAAAAGTACGCTTGTAACCAGTACCTTAAAATAGGGAAGTGGTTTGATTAGACAAAAAGGATGCCCCAAATTAGGGCTACCTTTTAATATCCTCAAATTTGGGGATATTGGTTTATACACAGCTCAAATGTGAGCTCTGTAATAGAACTGAATAGCTCTATATATTTAACCGGCTCAAATGTGAGCGTATTAATTAATAATACAAATGCTGACGCACTAAGTCAGTGCATTAGAAAACGAAAATATTCGTTCTCTATAATTAAGATGAATATAGCCGAAATTTCGGCACAATAGAATACGATATTAAGTCATGTAATCTCTGTATAGTTAAAATGGCTATGTAGCTTTATACAGCTTATCTATGTACCTAGATTGAGTAAGCAGCGTTTAATAAATTTTATAGTCCAATTCTGGACAGTGAAAGTCTTAAAATACAAATAATAAAATGATATGTTAATGTGAAGTTAAAAAGGAGTACTAGTAATGGCGAAAGCTTTAATGTTAATAATAACTATTGTTTGTATGGCTTATATTGTGTATAACTTCATTAAAGATAAACCAGTCATTAACATTTTCTTTGTTGGGGTAATACAATCATTTCTATTATTTCTAATTCGCTTCTTTTGGATAAAGGAATCTTTTAGCAAATCATTTTTATCGTCTTTTGACTTATTTATGATTATAGTTGTGGTTATTTATTTGATATATAAATTAAGCAAGAGAAGAAAAGAAAATAAGGATGAATAGTTACTGATAGCTGCGTAGTCGAAATGGCTACGTAGCTTATATAATGATGCATGAACAATTCGTTCAGTCAGATAGCAAAGGGAGTAGGGAAACACGTCTCCCTTTGATATCTAATGGAATGAACGAAACGTTATCCCATATGATTTTATGTATATAATAGGAACTACTTTTGTACATAAGTACATTCTCAATTTGGTAATATGCTAATACATTGGGGCAGTCCTAAATTAGGATTACGATAAAATTATAAATATCGCAATCATCTAATATAAAGAAAGGAATAATACTAAAAAAAAACTAATTATGCTTTAGTAGAATATAGTGAATTTTAAAATTTGTTTTCTATTAAAGTAAATGTTAATATGGTATCAAATGATACCAAAAGATACCAAAAGATAATGTGAATTTAAATTAGCAAAGGAGAAAAAGGAGAAAATGTAAATAATGAAAGGGAATTACGCTTCTGTAGATGAGATAAATAAATTTTTGATTGAGTATAAATCCTGTCTAGAAGATGGGGTAGAATTTGTACCTAGAACATACACAGGTTTGACTATATTAGGCTTGGATATTGAATTAGCAAAAGATGAATTAAAAGGGTTGACATATAAAGATTTTGATAGGGGACCAACTCCAGATCATAATGGAGATGGTACAGATATTTGGGAGTTTGGAAAAGAAATTGAAGGTGTGCTAACATATATCAAAATAAAGTTGACCAATACTAAGAAATGTAAAGTTTTATCATTTAAGCCCTCGAATGGTCCTTTTACTAGACCGTATAAATAACATTGAATTAGGAAAGGAGTTTAAAATGAATACTTTTGTAAAAAAAGGATCTGAAACTTTTAAAGTTAGAGACCAAGATATAACAATTGAATCAGAATTTCGTTTTAATATGGAAACAAATGAAAAAGTTTTTGATGAAGAATTAGATAATATAGCTATAAATAAAGCTTTTGATATTTATAGACAAGAAAACCAAATATTGAGTAAAGAAAAATTTAAAACAATTAGAAATAAGTACCAACTATCGCAAAGAGATTTTGCTGAAGTAACGGGAATTAGTAAAGCAAGCATATCAAGATATGAAAAAGGCGCTATTCCTACAAAAGTTAATAATAATATATATATTGATTTAGATAAAGATGTTAATAAAATGTTAGAACTTTTAAATAGAAACAAAATGAAAATTGATGAGAATATAGTGGACAAACTAAAAGTAAGAATAAATGAATTGAAAAAGATAAGTGGAGATGATGAGTATAAAATCATTGAAAAATTAATAAAGCAAACATCAAGTAATATCGAAAATGGTTTTAAAATTTTAGATTTATCGAAGGTTGAAAGTGTTATATATTATTTTGAAAAACATATTCCAAGAATATCTAAAACTAAGTTAAATAAATTATTGTTTTATTGTGATTTTATTTATTTCAAAAACAATACTGTTTCTTTAACCGGAATGGAATATATTAAAGATCATTACGGACCTGTTCCTAACAAATCTGAATACATTTATGGGCTTTTAAGTGAAGAAGATAAAATAAATTGGGTTCCTTTTCCTAATGGTCAAGGTGAATACATTGAATGTCTTAAAACAATAAGTAATGATGATATTACTGAAGAAGAAATAAAAGTTTTAGATAAAGTTATAAAACTATTTAAAAATGATAATGCTAATGAAATAAGTGAAAAATCTCATGAAGAAAATGCTTGGAATAATACTAATCTTAAAAGCATTATTCCTTATAGTTATGCTATAGAACTAAAATATAATTAGTAATTGATGATAAAGATGAGTATGTTAGCTATAATTATATCAATTATTGGGTTGATACTTACTATAATAAACATAGTTACTTCTTTAATGTGGAAGAGAAAAGATTATAATTATCGTAAAAATGAAGATGATTATAAAAAAATAATACAAGAAGAAAATCAAAAATATATAGAAAACTTTAATAACAAGAAAGAACTTATAGACTTTATAAATAATTTTATTGAATTAGGTTATAAAATATTAATGGAAAGTACTAGTTTTCTTTATAGTTTAAAATATAATATTAGCGATCTTAAAAATAATGAAGCAATAAAAAAAGAAAAATTAGAAGAATTACTTACTCAATATTTCGACATAAAAAAAGATGTTAATATATTAAAAACAAAATCAACTCACTTATATTTACATTCAAAAAATTCAGATGAAATTGCTCTAATAGGTGGAACATTTAATGAAATATATTTTTTAAACGAGCTTATAAATGAACAATTAATGAAGCATTATAAAAAAGAAAATATTAATAATAAAAAAATACTGCACGATATAAAAAGAGCATTGACAGCTACTGAAGAAACTTTAAAAATAATGAATCAGCTAGATTCAGTGCTAGTAAATAAAATTAGTATTTTATATTCAAATGAAGAAGGTGACGGAACTATAACATTTGTAAGAGGAACAGAATATTTTAAATGGTATTTTCCGAAATATCCTTATAAAGTAGTTCAAATAAAAAAGGAAGATATTTTAAATAAAAAAGAAAATATAATTAAATAATTTATAACTGATATAAATCTAATGATGGATAAGGAAGAAAAAAATGGTATAAATAAAGTTAAATTGTTAAAGGTGATATATCTATGGAATTAATAGGTAAATTAATAAACTTTATTATGACTACTATTCCTAGTTGTATAGGAAGTAATGAATTGATAAAAGATATATTCAAAATTAAAAAAGAAGATAAATAATGCAATAGTTCAAGCGTCACTTTCAGTGGCGTTTTTATTATTTTAAGACGCTGAGAGAGGCTTTGTGTTGCAGTGAGAAATGAGTTTGTGTAACTATGTATGTTAAAGTATAAATGAGGATTTGTGAAAAAATTAAGTGAGTGTGTATATGGCTAAATGCTTGTCTTTAAAAGTAATATCAAATTCACGAATTATTTTTAAGTATTAGTTTTATTATCTATAACAGTAAAAATGATGAATAGGTGTGTGAATATGGCAAAATATTTTACTTCACTTAAATTAGGTTTATATCTTTTAATTTTAATTGTATTACAGCCCATCGTTTTCAATACTTTAAATTTAGAACGATCTAAAACTATAAGTATAATTGGACACTTGATTTTTATATTAATTGGTATTTTATTAATTTATTTACACTCAAGATACAACAAAGATAAGAGTAACAATTAATTTTAAACTAACATTATATATATAAATACTTTTGGATGTGTTACGAATAATGACATTAGTTATTTTTATAATTTATACATTACTTTTTAAGGGCAAAAAAAGGGCATAATTTTGATGATAAGGGCAAGTGTATGAATATGAATTTGGTGAGGGTATAACTATAAACGTTGTTATAAAGGCTTTTTGAAAGAATCTGATATTGTATAAAATGAAGTTTATGATTGAGTGGGAATAGAATATATAAATATTAAACCCTTTAACCGCGATGGTTAGAGGGTTGTTTTTGTATTTTCGAAGTTGGAAAAAGCGGAAAAATATTATTGATGAAAGTTTATTAGGTATTAATGAATAACTATTTTTATTAACCAATTCAGCTAATGGTGACGGAAACTAAGGAAATTGTTATAAAACATGGTGAATATAAGGAAAACCCACAAAATGGTAAAGTGCAACTTGTTTACAATGAATATGTTCAGCTAGTAGAAGGCCATACTAAGCCAAGTGATTGTTTGAAAGTTCGTGATGATATGCTTGGGAAATACCATAAACTATTTACTGAGAGAAAAGAGTTTACAGGTGATACGCCAGTAATTGTTAATATTGGCGAATGGTATGAGGGCGATGAAGAAGATAAACAGAGAGCTCTAGATAAAATAAAAGAAAACTCTCCTAATAGAACAATTATTGTTGATGATATACCGTTAGAGGATTAAATAGAGCCTATCTGATAATATTCAGATGGGCATTTTTGATTTTAATTGAGATATTATTTTATTAGTATTTTAATTGATTAATAAATGATAATCTAAAAGGGGTAAGATTAAAAAATAATAGGAGAATGGTAATTGGACAAAGTTAATTACTTTTTAAAAGCATTGGTATTAGCATTTATGATTCGTTGTACAATGAACTATTTACTTCCGTCACCTGAAAAATTATTGTTTAGATTTTTAGATGGACTTACTTTTGGTGTTTTAACTGTATTTTTAATTAATTGGATTATTGGAATTTTTAAGAAGTATTCACAAAAATAAATTGCTCATTTATGTTGATTTTGAAATTGTTAAAAATTCTAAGTATCGATATCAATAAAGCAATTGGAATAAAGCATCTATGATTATTTGAAAACATAAGTTATAATATATTCAAAAATATTTTTGAATGAGGTGTAATTATGATTCAGACTATTGTAACTGCTGCTATTCTTTATATTGCGACAGCAGTAGATTTATTAGTGATTTTGTTAATATTTTTTGCTAAAGCAAAGACTAAAAAGGAATATCGAGATATTTATATTGGTCAATATGTAGGATCTGTGACATTGATTGTCGTAAGTTTATTCTTTGCCTTTGTCTTAAATTATGTTCCTGAAAAATGGATATTAGGATTATTAGGGTTAATACCGATTTATTTAGGAATTAAAGTGGCTATTTATGATGATTGTGAAGGAGAAAAGAGAGCTAAAAAAGAATTGAATGAAAAAGGATTGTCTAAATTAGTTGGTACGGTTGCAATTGTTACGATAGCAAGTTGTGGTGCTGATAATATTGGTTTATTTGTTCCGTATTTTGTGACATTAAGTGTTACTAATTTATTCATTACTTTGTTTGTCTTTTTAATTTTAATTTTCTTCTTGGTATTTACTGCACAAAAATTAGCTAATATTCCAGGAGTTGGAGAAATTGTTGAGAAATTTAGCCGTTGGATTATGGCTGTTATTTATATAGCTTTAGGTTTATTTATTATTATAGAAAATGACACTATTCAAACAATTTTAGGATTTATATTTTAATTTAGGGTGTGATTTCATATGAGTTATGAAAATGCTTGTGATGTGATCTGTGTACATGAGGATAAAGTTAACAATGCTTTAAGTTTTTTAGAAGATGATAAATCTAAGAAATTACTTAACATTTTAGAAAAAATTTGTGATGAGAAGAAATTGAAAATTATATTATCTTTGATTAAAGAAGATGAGTTGTGTGTTTGTGATATTTCTTTGATATTGAAAATGAGTGTTGCTTCAACTTCACATCATTTAAGACTTTTATATAAAAATGAGGTACTTGATTTTTATAAAGAGGGAAAAATGGCATATTATTTTATTAAAGACGATGAAATAAGAGAATTTTTCTCTAAAAATCAGGAGGGTTTTTGAAGCGAGTTGAAAACGAGTTTCCTCTTGCTTTGATATTATACAGAAATAATACTAAAATAAAAAAATAAATGTAAGTGTGATTTATAAACACAAAAGTAGATGTTTAACATTTACAATTATAGTTTTCTTAAAGATAATGAACGTATCTACTGAAATGTACTACTCAAAATTGAGTATCCTTTAAATGACTGTATCCGCTAGATGTAGTCTTTTTAACTTGTCAAAACTTGACATTTCATAAAGTTACAAACAGACTTAAAAGTACGCTTGTAACCAGTACCTTAAAATAGGGAAGTGGTTTGATAAAAGAATAAAGGGTGCCCCAAATTAGGGGTGCCTTTTAATATCCTCAAATTTGGGTATATTGGTTTATACTCAGCTCAAAATTGAGCTCAGTAAAGCTATATATATATTTAACTGGCTCAAATGTGAGCTCGTTAATTAATAATACAAATGCTGACGCACTAAGTCAGTGCATTAGAAAACGACTATATCCGTTCTCTAAATTCTGAAAAGCTGAATGTGGCTTGTCTAACTTATATATTTACGTTGTGAGAAATACAATTTTGAAGTATTTTAGTGCATGAGCTGACGTAACAATTTGTGACGTTAGCTACATAAGTATTCGATAAAGAGAGTAGGGAAACACGACGCCCTTTGTAATGTGGTCTAAGTGGGGAATAAACGAAATGCTTCCTTATTCATGGTGTCGTGAAACGCTACCCCATGTGTAGCAGCTTGCGACGTTAGTAAGTGAATACAGCAAACCGCTTCGATACATAGATACATTACCAATTTAGATATGTGTTATTACACGGGTGTAGTCCTAATTTAGGATTGCAGCATTTATCAGCTTGTTGATTTAGCGATATGGTTAAAGGTTTTGTGTTTTGTTGATCCCTTAAATAAATAGACAGATTACTAAATTGGAGTTTTTTAAATGAGCTCTTTAATGTTTAAAAAAAGAATTAAGTGGTATAGTTAACTAGTAATAACCTTTATATATTTAGCCAATGGCATTGGCTCGAGGTAGTTGCTAGTACTCATTCTGACCTTTTAGCATCTATAATTTTAATTATATTCTTGTTAGGAGTGGTAAAGATGAGCGATAGTGAAACTTTCAGACAAATATGCACGCCAATTTTACAAAACAGTATTAGTGATTGTTTTGAGTGCATAGCCTCTGTCTTTAGCTAAGTATATAAGGGATAAAAAATTCACACACTGCCAAGTTAAATATATCTTTTCAAACGTCACTTACGAGTGGCGTTTTTATTTTAAATAAGTGCTATGTGGCATCGGGAATAAGAAAATGAATATAAATTCGATTGTTAAAATCAATAAAATGCTTATTTAATTTATAGCAACATTATGATATATGTAAGAGTGAACAGAATTTTATTACATATTAAAAAGGTGGTTTTCGTGTGAGCATTAAAGAAATATGGAGATATTTAGTAAACAAGAAATGGAAAGCTGACGATGTATGTTATTTAGTATTTTACATATTCTTAGCAAGCATATTTACAACTCCTTTATTAGGTGTTCCTATAGGCGTATTAGTTTATTTGTACTTTAATGAAGAGCTGTTTAAGTAGTGTTCTTATTAAATAAATAACTTCTATATTAAATTCTACACCACTATAAGTGGCATTTTTGTAATTTAAGACGCTGAGAGACGCATTCTAAAGCATTGAGAGAATCGACTAACAATTTTACAGTTGAGATAGTTTATTAAACAAAAGAGGTAAACTATATTGAATATATACGATGCTATTCTATTAGGTATATTGTTTATAATCATATATTCTGTTATTAATACACTTTTATACAATATGAATTATAGAAGAATGAACCGTAATAAAAACTTGAATAGAAAAATGATAATGATTAATTTAATATTACATGGAGTAATTGCATTGTTCATGGTTAGTGTAGCTATATATTTATCTTACTTTAAATAAGGATAAAAAATAGTATATGTATGAAACATAGGCAAAAGCATTAAATAGTTAGCATACGGGCAAGTTAAATAAATCGTTTTTGTTTTGAATACGTTATTTAAAAATTAATAGCAATCTATAAAAAAGAAGTATCTATAAAACTCTAATATGACAACGTATATAAATAGTAGAAAATACATGTAAAAATTACATATCATCGAGTGGGAATAACAAAATAATCATTTTAAAAGCTAGAAATACTAAAACAAAAGTGTTTCTAGCTTTTTTTATGTGATATGGGTTTATGATTGCATATTTTAGTTTCGTTTTGAACATTTTAATAAGAGAATCAACTTTATTAAGAAATCGATTTGATAATGTTTTGTTCAAGCGCATTAAAAAGAATCAAATGTATATAATAGAGATTGATCAATCATCGAACTAAATGACTCACTTGCTACAATGTTTTACTATTTAACTTTATTTAATTTAATAAATATTTTCTATTTTTCAAAAAATTCTCCTCAAAGGTATATTTTTTTGGTACTATGTATTTTATAGTTGTTTTCTAAAAAATCTGAAAATTTTAAATAAATGGGGGAATATTTGATATGGATTTACTTATAGGTACTTTATTTTTAATTTTAGTTTTAGTTATTTTTACTCTATTTACATACAAGGCACCCAGTGGGATGAAAGCGATGGGTGCTTTAGCGAATGCGGCAATTGCTTCGTTTTTAGTTGAAGCTTTCAATAAATATGTGGGTGGACAAGTATTTGGTATTAAATTCTTAGAAGAATTAGGAGATGCTGCTGGAGGTTTAGGTGGTGTGGCTGCGGCTGGATTAACCGCATTAGCGATTGGCGTATCTCCAGTTTATGCACTTGTTATTGGGGCAGCTTGTGGAGGTATGGATTTATTACCAGGATTTTTCGCTGGGTATATTGTAGGTTATATGATGAAGTATACAGAAAAATATGTGCCAGACGGTATTGATTTAATTGGTTCAATTGTTATACTTGCCCCCATTGCTCGATTAATTGCTACTGGATTGACGCCAGTGGTTAATAACACGTTAATTAAAATTGGGGATATTATACAAAGTAGTACTGACACTAACCCGTTGATTATGGGAATTGTATTGGGAGGTATTATTACAGTAGTAGGTACTGCTCCATTAAGTTCAATGGCTCTCACTGCATTGCTTGGTTTAACGGGTGTGCCTATGGCCATAGGTGCCATGGCCGCATTTAGTTCTGCGTTTATGAATAGTGCATTGTTCCATCGTTTGAAATTGGGAGACCGTAAATCAACCATTTCAGTCGGAATTGAACCGCTTTCTCAAGCTGATATTGTTTCCGCTAATCCTATTCCTATTTATGTCACTAATTTCTTTGGTGGGGCAATTGCCGGTATTATAATTGCTTGGTCAGGTATGATTAATAATGCAACTGGCACTGCTACACCTATTGCAGGTTTTTTAGTGATGTTTGGTTTTAATAGTTTAACGAAAGTGATTATCTATGGTTTGGTTATGGCGATTATAGGAACTATTGCTGGTATTGTAGGGTCTATTGTTTTCAAAAAGTACCCCATTATTACTAAAAAGCAAATGTTAGAACGGGACACAATGACATAACTGAGTATACAATGATGAGCGCTAAGACTAGGCGATTTGAAAATTGATCAAAGTCATAGATGATTTCACGATTATGTGAATACATAAAATGAACAGAATATTTTCTATTCAAAGTTAGAGAAAATATTTTTGTTAATATGTATGCGTGCAACTCTTAAATATTAGAAGAAATGTAGTTGAACAAAATAATATCACACCATTTATTTGACACTTGAGTATGAAAAATATACAGTTAGGCAAATTTAGTATGTTGAAGCATAAACGTTTTATAATAAAAGTGTTAAAAAAGTATTGAGAGGAGATGTAGATTATGAACGATTCAATTCAATTCGTAATACAATTTCTCAACTTTTTAAATAGTGTGCTAGTCAACGGTGAACCTAAAAAATAGAAAAGTAGCCACTCCATTGAGGAGTGGTTTTATTGTATTAATTTGCAATAATCCCGAAAATGATTAGTTTAAATTGATGAAAGTGTGTCTAAATGTGTTAATAAATAAAAAAAGGAGGAAATTATGAAGAATGTAAGTCCGTTTATTTACGTTAAGGACGTAGATACATCTTTATGTTATTACAAAGATGTATTTAATGCTCAAACAGAAATACTTATGGGTAAAGATGGTCGAACTTATCATGCCCAACTTATTATTGGTGATGAAACGTTCGTTCATTTCTCCGATACGTTTCATAAGCATCCCGTTTCTAAAAATCCTCATCTTATTATTGAATGTGATTCATTAGAAGAGTTGGAGCGTGTCTATAAAAGGTTAATTGATGATGGTGGTCATGCTAAAGTGAAACTCAATAAAACTTTTTTTAATGCCTATCATGCAGAGGTAAAAGACCATCTCAATGGTATCATTTGGGTATTTAATTACTTTTTAGATGAACATATATAATTGTAATATTTTAATCTTAGTTAGTTGGAAATTTATAATGATTCCAACTAGCTTTTTTTATTTAATAACGTTTATTTAATTTTTAAAAAATTGAGTATTGATAAAAGAAGAAACTTTCTATAGAATGTAAAACGTAATAATTACTATTTACAAAAGAGAGGGTTCTTGAAATGGCGAAAATACCTGTAACTGTATTAAGTGGATATTTAGGGTCGGGAAAAACGACATTGCTTAATCATATATTAAAAAATAGAGAAGGGCGTCGCATTACTGTCATAGTCAATGATATGAGTGAAGTTAATATTGATAAGGATTTAGTAGCACAAGGTGGTGGCTTATCTAGAACAGATGAGAAATTAGTAGAACTTTCTAATGGATGTATATGCTGTACCTTAAGAGACGATTTGCTACGAGAAGTGGAACGTTTAGTTCGAAAAGGAGGAATCGATCAAATTGTAATTGAATCAACTGGGATATCTGAACCTGTACCAGTAGCTCAAACGTTCTCATATATAGATGAAGAATTAGGTATTGATTTAACCTCTATATGTCGATTAGATACAATGGTGACGGTTGTAGATGCGAATCGCTTTGTTAATGATATTCGTAGTGAAGATTTATTGGCAGACCGTGATGAAAGTGTTGATGATGAAGATGAGCGTACTATTGCTGACTTACTCATTGATCAAGTAGAATTTTGTGATGTGATGATTATCAATAAAATCGATTTGATTAGCGACGAAGCTTTAGAAAAATTAGAAAATGTATTACGTGCATTGCAACCCGAAGCTAAAATGATTAAAACAGTAAATGCTAAAGTGGAACTATCAGATGTACTTAATACGCAATTATTTGATTTTGAGAAGGCAAGTGAATCAGCTGGATGGATCAAAGAATTAACAGCTGGAGGACATGCGACACATACGCCGGAAACAGAAGAGTATGGGATTACATCATTTGCTTATACTAGACGATTACCATTTCATGCAAAAAGATTTCATCAATGGCTAGAACAAATGCCAGAAAATATTGTAAGAACAAAAGGGATTGTATGGCTAGCGCAGTATAATGATGTAGCGTGTTTGTTATCACAGGCTGGTTCATCTTGTAATATTCACCCCGTTACATACTGGGTGGCAACAATGAGTGAGCGCCAGCAGGAAGCTATTTTGGAAGCACGTCAAGATGTAGCAGAAGATTGGGATATCGAATATGGAGATCGTCAAACGCAATTTGTAATTATTGGTACGGATTTAGATCAAGAAAAAATTTCCCGGGAATTAGATGCATGTTTAATTCGTAGTGATGAGATTGATGAAGATTGGCGATTGCTAGATAGTCCGTATCAGTGGACGTATGATCAAAGAATGTAGTTGATTGATTCATCATTTTAAATGAAAATGTAATACGAATGAATATACTGTGCTGTTTCACGTGAAAAATTAAGTGGACAAGTGGCTTCGAATTCAGAGACGCTTGCCCGCTTAAATATTGAAACCTAAAATATTAATATCGACATATTTTCAAAATCAGTTATTAGTTGCAAAAAATTTCTACGGGCGAAGATGTGATATGACTTGTGCCTAACTATTTTGCAGTTGAAAACAACATTTAAACGATTGCAAATGGTGTGGTAAAGATAAGTAAGGCAAAAAAGTTAATAAAAAATAGGATGATGTTTAACGTCTTATTACCTTTAAACATTGCTATGATATTAATAATAATTGAGATAACAAAGATAATTGCTCCTGGGAAATACCAAAAGTTAAAGTCAGTGTTGTTATAGATGTTCGTAAACATGGTTGTAAAACATATAAAAATACTAATGAGCGTGACAATAATTGATAATAAGCTGGAAATTGAACCCTTCTTCATTTTGTCCTTCCTTTCGATGTCGTTATTTACCAAATGAATCAATAGTCATCGTTGTTTTAATAAACGTGATGCCGTGTTTACCATTATAAGTAAAAATATATTCATTACAATAGTTTATTTTGAAAAGTTATCCAATAATGAAGAGAAGTAAATGTTGGGTGGTTAAAGGTGTTTAAGCGAGCTGAAAATAAATAGACATAAAAAACCACCATCGTAAAAGATGGTGGCTATGTAGAATGTAGACTATTTTTTGAATTTTTTAACGATGTCTACGATAGTTTTAACGACTTCGATGATAGTTGATACGATGCTCATGTTCATGACCTCCTTTCAAAAGGGAAATGTATTTAGAGATGGTTGTTGAATATTCAAAAGCTAACTTATAAAATACTTAACTTTTAAATATTATTTTTGAGTAAATTGATCAATTAAGCCTTTAACAATTTCAACAATTTTAGCGATTACATCTGCCATTTAAATGACCTCCCTTACTAATTTGTTATCTATAGTGTAACTGGAATTTGAATTAAATATGTGCATAGTCCCTAAATTAAAATATCAATGTCTTAAGTGAATGATTCATGTTTTTCACTCAACAGTGAGTTATTCCTAAGTGTTATTTTGTCTTTATACTGTTTACATAAGCTTTACAAAAGGATCTTTGAGTAATTAAGCTTTCAATAATCATTACTATATGATTAATTGAATCTTATTTTGAGAAGCGTAACCATTGACACTCTTGCTCATTTAAAATATATTAATAGTATTATTCGAAAAGGTAATAACTAAGTCTTGCTTTAGCAATTTTAGGTTGAGTAACCTTGATTGATAGAGGGGAAAGAGTTCTTACTTTACTACAAAATGATATAGGCAGCTTATTTAAATAAAGTGTACGATTTATTTATACTCCGTAAGATTTATATACATATTGAGGATAAAAGTGCGAAACACTTGAGTTAAATTGAAGCCTACAATAGTTTAAATTCTTTCATTATGATATATGAAAGGTTGGCTATTGTAGGCTTTTTATTATGTTTTAAATATTTTTTGAGATGGAGGATACGCAATGTTAAGTTCAGAGTTTGTTTTGTTTATGTTTTTTATCACACTTGTCATTGCTATACTGAGTGGATTAATATTTTTGAATCATCAAGTGCCCATTCAATATATTAAATTTCATATATATTTACTTGTTTTACCTATCATTGCGGGATTAAGTGGATTAATATTTTTCGGTGAAAGGGTGAATGTTGGACCTTTTGTAGTTGATCATCTTACTTGGTTGATGATGACATTTATTTTGACTTTAGGCTTTATCATTCAAAAGTTTTCTATGCGTTATTTAATTGGTGACATGCATTACCGTAAATATTTTCCGTTTCTTACACTAATTACTTCATTTGCTTCATTGGCATGGTTAAGTGGAGACTTAAGGTTAATGACCATGTTTTGGGGGGCAACATTATTTGTGTTAACACGTCTCATTAAAGTTAACAAATTATGGAAGGTACCTAGGGAAGCGGCAAGAATTTCAGCTCGGTCATTTACATTGGCATGGTTGTCGCTATTGATTGCTGTCATTTTATTGTATATCGCTACAGGAGATTGGTATATTCATTCGAATATGTCAGATGATAATGCAATCAATTATGGAATGCGTCTCTGTATCAATTTACTTATTGTTCTAGCAGTGATTATTCCGGCGGCACAATTTCCATTTCAAGGCTGGCTTATTGAATCTGTAGCTGCGCCTACGCCAGTTTCAGCTATTATGCACGCAGGTATTGTTAATGCTGGTGGCGTGATTCTTACACGCTTTTCTCCGGTATTTAATGACGAAATAGCCATTTCACTGTTATTAATTATTGCAAGCATTTCAGTATTGTTAGGTTCTGGAATCAGTCTTGTGCATGTTGATTACAAGAGACAACTTGTAGGTTCTACAATAAGTCAAATGGGTTTTATGTTAGTACAATGTGCGCTTGGAGCATATTCTGCGGCGATAGTACATTTAATATTGCATGGCGTGTTTAAAGCGACATTATTTCTACAATCGGGTTCTGTTGTTAAAAGATTTAACATCCCTACGCCTCCATCTGTTAAAAAGTCATATGGATGGCTTGTATTTGGTCGTCTACTAGCTATTCTTATAGCGATAATATTTTGGTTGAATAGTGATAGACATGCCTATGATATATTAAGCGCTCTTATATTAGCTTGGTCGTTAATGGTGTCATGGAATCAATTAGTTGCTTTTAGTCATGGACTCATCGGAAGAATTATCGGAATATGTATGATTATTGTTGTAGCACTTGTTTATATTATTACGCATCATTACTTCTTCACGACATTAAGTACTGTTGATATTCATATTGTTTCACCACCACGCATAAGTATTATTCTATCGATTGCTATTATAGTTTTCGGCAGTATGTTAAGCATATGGGTAGCACGGCGAAGAGAATCAAAGGCATTTGCGAAGTTATACCTGTGGCTTATTAAAGTAGGAGAGGCTAAAACCCAATCTATAGAAAGTCATCCCTCATATTTAAAAAGATTTTAATAAAGGAGGATAGAAATTATGCTTCAATCAGATATCAATGAATTAGTTAATCAGGCTAAACGTGTGATTACCCCTTTATCACCGATTTCAACATTTGCTGCACGTAATCCGTGGGAGGGGCTAGAAGATGCTTCTTTTGATCAAGTGGCACATTGGTTAAAAAGTGTAGAGGATATTGACATTTATCCTAATGCGTCTTCCATTCACAGAGCGATTAGTAATAAAGAAATAGATTTAAGAGTATTTGAAGAACGGTTGGATGAAAATCGTGCGCATTATAATAATAGTTCACTATCTGACAGTGATATCAACACATATATTCACAGAGCGAAAAATTTAAAAACGATTGAAGAAGGTTACTTTGATACAAAAGATAACGAGAAACTGGAAAAATGGGTGCAAACTTATTTTAAGGATTATAAGAAAAAAGATGATGTGATAGCGCAAAGTGCTAGTGTTTTCACAAAGGAAGGTACACGACTTATTGATATTTTAGATGCTCATATGATTAAGTGGTCTAAATTATATGTTGATGACTTTCAATCAAGTTGGACCATGCCAAAAAGAGAAAAAGGGTTCTATCATGCTTGGCAACGTTTAGTTAAGCATGATCCGCTATTCACAAAAAAACAACGACTTACTTTAGTACATCTGCCAAATCAAGCAACCGAAGCAATAGAGTACGCCTTTCAAGAATTAGGGGTAAAAGAAGAATATCGACAATCATATATTGAGAGTCATTTATTATCTTTACCAGGTTGGGCAGGAATCATGTATCATCGGTCACAGACACAAAGTAATGATGCTTACTTATTAACAGACTATGTTGCGATTCGTCTATCAATTGAGATGGTACTTTTAAATGACCACCATACAACATTATTAAAAAAATCTATATATCTTCAAAAAAAGTTAGAGCAAATACGTTATTTGCTATTTAACATACAAATGAATGTTGAGCAGTGGTTAAATCTATCATCTAAAAAGCAACAAGCATACATTGAATTGGGGACACGATTCAGCCCGTTTTATTTTAAAAAGTTATGGTTAGATGCATGGGAAGAAACGCATGAACGTCGATTGGTTGATGAAATTTATCGTGTTCCAACCGAAGATACTGATCAAGCAAAAGCAAAAGTACAACTTGCGTTTTGTATTGATGTACGATCCGAACCGTTTAGAAGACATTTAGAAAGTGAAGGGCCTTTTGAAACAATAGGGATTGCTGGGTTCTTTGGTCTGCCAATTCAAAAAGAAGTACTTGATGAGCAATTTGCACATCCATCTTTACCAGTGATGGTAGAACCTGCATATCGTATTAAAGAATATGCTGATCAACATGAAATGAAAATTTATAATCAACAACAACATACACTTACATCTATGTTTTATAACTTTAAATTAATGAAAAACAACGTCTTGCCAAGTTTGCTTTTACCAGAATTAAGTGGTCCTTTTTTAAGTATTGCGACTATAGCTAACACAATTTTTCCTAAAAAAGCACAACGTATTGTGCATAGATTCTCACAAAAATGGCTACGTAAACCAACAGGTAAGTTAACTATTCAGCGTGAGCAAGATGCGTATTCAAAACTACCTATCGGCTTTACTTTAGATGAACAGATTCAATTTTCCAAAAAAGCATTACAATTAATGGACTTAACAGATGATTTTGCCCCACTTATTGTTCTATGCGGACACGGTAGTGAATCACATAATAATCCCTATCATGCTTCATTAGAATGCGGTGCTTGCGGCGGTGCCTCGAGTGGATTCAATGCGAAATTATTAGCAGTAATGTGTAATCAAGAAAATGTTAGACGTGGATTAGTGATGGAAGGAATCGATATTCCAAGACATACAGTGTTTATAGCTGCTGAACATCAAACGTCAGTTGATGAGTTAGAGTATATTTATGTTCCACCATTAACTACAGAAGCTCAAAATGCCTTTGACGAACTTAAGTGTGTGATGCCAAAAGTATCTTATAAAGCTAATTTAGAACGTTTGGCATCATTGCCAAATATAAAAAAAACTGACCAAAATCCTAAAGCTGAAGCGCATCGTCACGCTAGCGATTGGAGTGAGGTTCGTCCAGAATGGGGCCTAGCACGAAATGCTGAATTCATTATTGGGAAACGTCAAATCACTCAAAATAGTAACCTAGAGGGACGGGCATTTCTTCATAATTATGATTGGACAAAGGATGAAGACGGTGAGATTTTAAATACAATTATTTCTGGGCCGGCACTAGTAGCACAATGGATTAATTTACAATACTACGCCTCAACTGTGGCACCTCATTATTATGGAAGCGGTAGTAAAACAACGCAAACTGTGACAAGTGGTGTAGGTGTCATGCAAGGAAATGCTAGTGATTTAATGTATGGCTTACCATGGCAGTCAGTAATGCTGAATGATAAAGAGGCGTATCACGCACCTATTAGGCTTTTAATTGTTATTCAAGCGCCAGATGCATATATTCAACGTTTGTTAAAACATCATGATCATTTTAGACAAAAGGTTGATCATCAATGGATAAGACTTGCTAGTATTGATGAAAATAATAGTTGGAAAGACTGGTAGAAAATACTCGGTGAGATTAACAATTAAAGATTCATTAGAAGAAATTAAGTTTTTTGATTATTTCAGTTTAATGTTAAACTATAAGTAATCAAGAAATAGGAGTCGCCCAGTTATGAAAAAGACGAAAGGTATTTATGAATCTGAAATTAGTAAAGCCATTACGCAATGGGAAAAAGATTTTTTAGGGAGGGGTTCTTTGTCTGTAAAAACAGACATTCTTCGTGATATGGTGATTGTTAGTTTACAAGGCATTTTGACACCTGCTGAATATCGCGTGTGTAAAACAAATGAAGGGCTTTTAAATATTAAACGTACACGTTCTGAACTTGTAGAGTCTGGTGAAGAGGACTTGAGTCGCATTATTAAAGATTTGACTGGACTTAATGTGAAAAGTTTTCATAGTGATTTAAGTACTATAACCGGTGAACGCGTAATGATTTTTAAGTTGGAAGATCGTTTTGATAAAGCATTACATGAGTAATAAATTATTTAACGGTACTATCTTTAATAGATAGTGCTGTTTTATTTTAAATGCAAAAAGTCATTAAAGAAGATGAATAGACGATAACCTATACCCATTAAATTTGGAATCATAATCATAGTAGCGATGAGTTTATCTGATTTAAAGCCAATGATACATAAAATAATTGGAATTATGTAAAGAATAAACAACCATACTAACAACGTATCAAAGTCTGGATGTAATGGAATAAAAAAACGAATTAAGGTAATAAGGAGCGCAATATAAATCAATATTTTTTTAGTAAACAATATGTCGCCTCCTCATTAAAATTATATTTTATGTTAAATCACATTATACATTATTGTATATGTAATGAGTATGATATTTTAAAGACATTTAAAGTATTCAAGTAAATGTTTGTTAAGTAAAATTAATGATAAAACACTGATATAGTGTAAAATGAGAAAGAATGATTATGTTTGAGGTGCGAAGACATATTTCGTATTCAAAAGAAGACAAAATAACTTAACTGAACCATATTAAAGAAATAGGTGTTGATATGAATTTTAAATATATGAATATAGCAAAAGGGATAATCCCAATTTTAATATGCATGATTATTCTTTTAAGCTTTATCGCTACTCATGTGCTAGCGCATAATCAGTGGTTGGGAATGGTTGATCTTAGCGTGCAAGAGTGGTTTAGTAAACAATTTGGGGATCCTAATAGAGTGTTTGGACATGGTTTCATCAACAACATAATGACGTTTTGCGCTACCTTTGGTGATGTTAAGACTATATTAATTGTGGCTATCCTTATTGCAGTGCTACTCATGTTTTACAAGAAGGTTCAACAAGCAATATGGCTAATCATAACGATGACTAGTGGCGCATTGATTAATTATTTAATTAAGCAAACGATTGAAAGGTCAAGGCCTGAGAATCATTTAAGTATTGATACAGGATGGTCTTTTCCTAGTGGGCATTCTAATATTAATACGTTATTCTTTTTAATGATTATGATCATTATTATCCCATTAATCCGACAGCGTGCTTTTAAATTTATAATCACAATTTTAAGTATTGTATTTTGGATTAGCGTTTTAATAAGTAGACTGTATTTTCATGCACACTATTTTTCTGACGTTGTAGGAGGCGTAAGTTTAGCGATTATTTGGGTATCGTTATTTATATTAGTGTCACCTTTATTAAATTTTTTGGGGAAAAGTAAGTGAAAGTAGCTTGAAAAATTTTAAAATATCAATTTTTAGACGGTCTTGAGAGTGCAGGGCGTCTATTTTATATCAACATCTACATAAATAGGAGTGAATGTAAAAATGAAAGTTAAATCACCACAATCAATCTACTTAAAAGGACATCGTCAACAAGCTGTATTGTTATTACATTCTTTTACGGGAACTGTACGTGATGTAAAACATTTAGCACAACAGTTAAATGAAGAGGGGTTTACTTGTTACGTTCCTAGTTATCCAGGGCACGGTTTGCCGCTTAAGGAATTTACTAAACACAATATTAATGATTGGTGGGAACAAGTTACTTCAGCATATCAATTTTTAAGAAATGAAGGATATAGCAGAATTAATGTGACAGGCGTATCATTAGGTGGATTATTTACTTTAAGGTTGGCTGAACATTTTAATTTAGAACGTATAGCTGTGATGTCAGCCCCACATAAAAAGCGTGAAAGCGAGATTGCTTGGCGTCTTGAAAGGTATGGGCATCGAATGAATGAAATTTTGAGTTTGAGCGAAGAGGAGCGTCGTCACCAAATGGAAACCATCTTGTCCTATGATAAAGAAATTGAAGTATTTCAAGGTGTAATTGATGAAATTATGGCTTGTCTTGCAAATATTACAGTACCAGTGAATATTATGTATGGCGATGAAGATGACCCATTATATGCTCAAAGTGCGCAATACATTTATGATAATGTAAATAGTCAAGATAAAGAACTTCTCAAATTTGAAAAAAGTGGTCATCTTATGACATACGGTGATTATGCATACAAAGTAGAACAATCTATTATCCAATTTTTCAGTAAATAAAGGAGTGTAGGAATATGAAACGTACATTTTTATTAACTTATACAACTGTATCAGGAAAAACATATACGGAATTTAAAACATTTGAAAATGGTCCTGATTACGATACATGTGTATCGCGAATCATAGATGAATTTGATGAATTGGCATACTTATATATTAAAAAAGATGTTGTACATTATATTAATGTTGATCACATTGAAAGTCTAGACATTGAAGAAGTGACAGAGGGACAACACATTACTTATGATTTTGAATAAAAATACAGCAACAATCCATAAATATCAAAAAATGTGTATTTCATTATTCTGACAATATATAGGTACATTGCACATAAAATAAACTCATGATAGAGTAGGACTTAAGCATTTTAACACTTTAGCGCTTTAAAGGGAGTTGGTAATTTGAGTGGTCATTCACAATGGAAAACGTCTACCGGTTTTATATTAGCTAGCGCAGGTTCTGCAATAGGGTTGGGTGCAATGTGGAAGTTCCCATATATGGCAGGTATATATGGCGGTGGCGCTTTTCTTTTAATGTTTTTAATTTTTACTATATTTGTAGGACTACCACTGTTAATTATGGAATTTACGGTAGGTAAAATGGGGCGTACATATACAACGCAAATATATAAGAAATTAACGGGAAAGAAATGGCTTAATATTATCGGGTGGAATGGTAATTTAGCCGTATTTATATTATTTGGTTTTTATAGTGTTATTGGTGGTTGGATTATTATATATATAGGTTATGTCATAGCACAAATCGCGATTTTTAAATCAAGTACGCTGACAAATATTCAATTTGAAACAATTATTAGTAATCCATGGTTGACTGTTTTAGGTCAAGGCATATTTATTTTGATAACAATGGTAATTGTTATGTTAGGTGTTGAAAAAGGTTTAGAAAAAGCTTCTAAAATAATGATGCCTCTATTATTTATCTTTTTAATTATTGTTGTAGCACAATCTTTAACTTTAGAAGGTGCTTTAGAAGGTGTACGTTATATACTGCAACCTCGAGTTGAAGATATGTCTATTCAAGGGGTACTATTTGCGTTAGGGCAATCGTTTTTTACGCTGTCTCTAGGTACAACCGGAATGATTACTTATGCAAGTTATGCACCTAAAAATATGATGATAAAGTCTTCAGCACTTTCAATTGTCGTAATGAATATTTTAATTTCTGTCTTGGCTGGATTAGCTATATTTCCTGCGCTTAAAACATTTGGTTACCAACCCCAAGAAGGCCCTGGCTTATTATTTAAGGTCTTACCACTAGTGTTTAGCGAAATGACTTTTGGTACATTCTTTTACTTTATATTTTTACTATTATTCTTATTTGCGGCATTAACGTCTTCTATATCATTATTAGAGTTAAATGTATCTAATTTTACTAAAAATGATAATAGTAAAAGACAAAAAGTGGCAATCATAGGTAGTATACTTGTATTTATCATTAGTATCCCAGCAACATTATCTTTTAGTAGTCTAAGTCATTTGCGTTTTGGCGCTGGTACTATATTTGATAATATGGATTTTATTGTATCTAATATTCTTATGCCATTAGGGGCATTAGGAACAACATTGGTGGTTGGCCAATTACTAGATAAAAAATTATTAAAAGAAAGCTTTGGGAAAGACAAATTCAACCTATTTTTACCGTGGTATTATTTAATTAAGTTCGTCATGCCCATTGTCATTATTTTAGTATTTATAGTTCAATTATTTTAAATCATTGAGACGTTATTGATAAAACTAAAACAAACGGTCAATTCCATTTTTTAGTGGAGTTGACCGTTTTACTATATAAAGAATGCTATGTAGTTGATTCGAAATATCTAACACCATTAAACGAGCGAATGTTTAACTATAATCTTAAATTGTTTTCTTAAGATCAAGTTAATGAATGTTAAATAGAAGTGTCTATATCTTCTAAAGTAACATCTTGTTTTTGTAATTCATTCATTAACTTTTGCGACATAGTTGAATTAGTAATAATTACATTTTTGAACTCACAATTCTTGAATTTTACATCTTTAAATGTTGTTCCTTCAATTTCTACATTTTTAAAAGAAACGTTTTTAAAAATAATATCAGTCCATTTTACGCTACGAATGAGATTGCTATCGAACATTACATTTTGGAATAAAGTGTTATTAAATACGGATTGATCAAATGGTGTATTCACAAATGTTGAATCTTTAAATTGGTTTTTATAAAAATGAACATCTTCGAAAATACAATTATTAAACCCACACGTTGTAAATTTACAATTACAAATTGCTTCTATATTCTTAAAAATACCTTCATTAAAATTACAGTTTTTAAAGCGACTTTTATTAACCTCTAATTCATCATACATAGAATTTCTAAAACTAGATGATGTGTAACGAAGATTCTTATAATTTTCATTGGTAAATACAGATAAAGATAAATCTTGTTTCGTCATAATTAAAGCAGCTCCTTATCATTTCTAGTGTATGTAATTCGATAACGTTTATCGATGTGCTAGCTTATTTACCCCTATCATAACACTTTCGTTAAGTATTCTCATATGAACGTAATCAATTATAAAAATAAAAATACTTATTTTAAATAATGTTTAAATTTCAAATTGATTGTACGTTTTTCAGAAATTGCAAAAACAATGTCGATAAGTTATAATTCATATCTGATAAGTAAGGATTAGCGCTAACATAAATAAAGAAAGTGGGTTAAGTTCAGTGATACTCATTGTTGTCATCTGAACCAAAAATAATGATTGCATACGATTTGATAGGACAAACTCCATTAGTTTTATTAGAAAGCTTTAGTGACGAGAATGTTAAAATATACGCCAAACTTGAGCAATTTAATCCTGGAGGTAGCATCAAAGACCGTCTGGGGAAGTACTTAATTGAAAAAGCAATAGACGAAGGACGACTTAAAGAAGGGGATACAATAGTCGAAGCGACTGCTGGTAATACAGGTATTGGACTTGCTATTGCCTCTAATCGGCACAAAGTAAAATGTATCATCTTTGCTCCAGAAGGATTTGCAGAAGAAAAAATTTCAATTATGAAAGCATTGGGTGCAGATGTTAGACGTACTCCCAAAGTTGAGGGAATGACTGGCGCACAGCAAGAGGCGTTGGCATACGCAACACGATATGGATATTTATATATGAATCAATTCGAAACTAAAGATAATCCTGAGGCATATACACAAACACTTGCCAAACAACTCACAGATGAACTTTCACATATTGATTATTTTGTGGCAGGTGTTGGTTCCGGTGGTACCTTTACAGGAGTTGCACAACACTTAAAAACTTATGATGTAAAAAATTATATTGTAGAACCAGAAGGCTCTGTCTTAAATGGTGGTGTCAGTCATCCTCATGCAACTGAAGGGATTGGTTCTGAAAAGTGGCCATCATTTTTAGAAAAAGAATTAGTAGATGGTATTTTTACTGTTGCTGATAACGATGCTTTTAATAATGTTAAGCTTGTTGCGAATAAAGAAGGATTGTTAGTTGGTAGTTCTTCGGGAGCGGCATTACAAGGAGCATTGGAATTAAAAAAAAGCATTCAAACTGGTGTGATTGTTACCATCTTTCCAGATGGGAGCGATCGATACATGTCCAAACAAATATTCAACTATAAGGAGAGTTTTAATAATGAATAAAAAAACGCAAATGATACATGGGGGACATACGACAGACAACTATACTGGAGCAGTGACAACACCTATTTATCAAACAAGTACTTATTTACAAGATGATATTGGGGATTTAAGACAAGGGTACGAATATTCACGTACTGCAAATCCTACACGTGCGTCTCTTGAAAGTGTTATTGCTAATTTAGAACATGGTAAGCATGGTTTTGCTTTTGGTTCAGGAATGTCAGCAATTAGTGCAGTTATCATGTTATTAGATAAAGGAGATCACTTAGTTCTTAATTCTGATGTTTATGGTGGCACATATCGTGCATTAACTAAAGTATTTACTCGCTTTGGTATAGACGTAGATTTTGTTGATACAACTAAAATTGAAAACATTGAACAATATATTAAACCTGAAACTAAAATGTTATATGTAGAAACACCTTCAAATCCATTATTACGTGTGACTGATATTAAAGCATCAGCAAAAATTGCGAAAAAATATGATTTGATATCCGTAGTCGATAATACATTTATGACACCTTACTACCAAAATCCTTTAGACTTTGGTATTGATATCGTATTGCATTCGGCTACTAAATATATTGGAGGTCATAGTGATGTTGTAGCTGGTCTTGTTGCTACTGCTGATGATGCCTTAGCAGAACGTCTAGGCTTTATTTCAAATTCTACAGGTGGTGTACTTGGACCTCAAGATAGCTATTTATTAATCAGAGGTATTAAAACGCTAGGTCTAAGAATGGAGCAAATAAACCGAAACGTTGAAGGTATCGTTCAAATGTTACAAAAGCATCCTAAAGTTCAACAAGTATTCCATCCTAGTATTAAGGAACATATGAACTATACTATCCATCAAAATCAAGCAAGTGGTCATACAGGGGTAGTATCTTTTGAAGTTAAGGATACAGAAGCGGCTAAACAAGTGATTCACGCAACAAACTACTTTACACTGGCAGAGAGTTTAGGGGCAGTAGAAAGTCTAATTTCTGTACCGGCACTTATGACGCATGCATCCATTCCATCAGATGTAAGAGCCAAGGAAGGTATTACGGATGGTCTCATTCGTTTATCTATTGGTATTGAAGACACGGAAGACTTAGTTAATGATTTAGAACAAGCCTTAAATACTTTGAGGTAATATCGCTTAGTTAGAGATTAAGATGATGAAATAAAGCGTTTTGCATCTTAATCTCTTGTTTTATATTTACTATTGAGTTGTGTAATTTCCACAATTTTTTATATAAGTAATCAATTTTAGAACGTAATTTTTCGGAATATTAATTAATTTTGGAAAAATCAAAAAAGCGTGTTGACGGTACGACATCAATTCAATATAATGCAAATATTCAGATAATTTTAATCGGAAATCGGAGGGAGAGATTAGGTGATTGAATTCAAAAATGTTAACAAAGTTTTTCACAAAAAAAGAGAAACTATTCAAGCTTTGAAAAATGTATCATTTAAGATCGACCAACATGATATTTTTGGTGTGATTGGCTATAGTGGTGCTGGTAAGAGTACATTAGTTCGGTTAGTCAATCAACTTGAGACAGTATCAGATGGTCAAGTTATTGTTGATGGTCATGAGATTGATACATATAAAGAAAAAGATTTGCGTCATATTAAAAAAGATATCGGTATGATCTTTCAACATTTCAATTTGCTTAATTCTAAATCAGTCTATAAAAATGTTGCAATGCCACTTATTTTAAGTAAGACAAATAAGAAAGAAATTAAGGAAAAAGTTGACGAAATGTTAGAATTTGTAGGGCTTGCTGATAAAAAAGATCAATTTCCAGATGAACTATCAGGTGGACAAAAACAACGTGTTGCCATCGCAAGAGCATTAGTAACGCATCCTAAAATATTATTATGTGATGAAGCGACAAGTGCTCTAGATCCAGCTACTACAAGCTCAATTTTAAATTTATTAAGTAATGTGAATCGAACATTTGGTGTGACGATTATGATGATTACACATGAAATGAGCGTAATTCAAAAAATTTGTCATCGTGTAGCTGTCATGGAAAATGGCGAAGTGATAGAAATGGGGACAGTTAAAGATGTCTTTAGTCATCCACAAACGAACACTGCAAAAAATTTCGTTTCGACGGTGATTAACACTGAGCCTTCAAAAGAGTTACGAGCCTCTTTTAACTCGAGAAAGGATTCAAATTTCACAGATTATAAACTGTTTTTAGACTCCGAACAAATTCAATTGCCAATATTGAATGAGCTTATCAACGAGCATCATCTTAACGTTAACGTATTATTTTCTTCTATGTCAGAAATACAAGATGAAACGGTTTGTTATTTGTGGTTGAGATTTGAGCATGATGAGTCTTTTAATGATTTTAAACTTACTGATTACCTTTCAAAACGACATATTCGGTATGAGGAGGTTATATAAATATGTTTGGTTCAAGTTTAGATTCATCTCAATTATTACAAGCTCTATACGAAACATTGTATATGGTGACAGTATCGCTTGTAATCGGTGCTTTGATTGGTATACCTCTTGGCATCTTGTTGGTGGTAACTAGAAAAAACGGTATATGGTCGAATACGATATTGCATCAAGTATTAAATCCTATCATTAATATTTTAAGATCAATTCCGTTCATAATTTTATTAATAGCCATAGTGCCTTTTACTAAATTGCTAGTTGGCACATCTATCGGTACAACAGCAGCCATAGTACCACTCACGGTTTATGTAGCACCTTATATCGCACGCTTAGTAGAAAATTCATTACTGGAAGTCGATGACGGGATTATTGAGGCAGCTAAAGCAATGGGTGCATCACCTCTTCAAATTATACGTTATTTTTTATTGCCGGAAGCACTTGGTTCATTAATTCTAGCTATAACTACAGCTATTATTGGTCTCATCGGTAGTACAGCAATGGCTGGTGCTGTTGGTGGTGGCGGTATAGGTGATTTGGCTTTAGTGTATGGTTATCAACGGTTCGATACCATTGTTATTGTGATTACAGTCATTGTACTTATTATTATTGTTCAAATTATACAAACGTTAGGTAACTTTATCGCTAGGGTTATCCGTAGAAATTAAAATACTAGTAAGGGTTTTATAAATATTTAGGGGGAATTCATTAATGAAAAAGATTTTAAGTTTTTTAATCATTGCAATTTTAGTTTTAGCAGCATGTGGTGGTAATAATAGTAAAAAGGTAACCATAGGTGTTGCATCCAACGACACGAAGGCTTGGGAAAAAGTTAAAGAATTAGCTAAAAAAGATGATATTGATTTAGAAATCAAGCACTTTTCAGATTACAATGTTCCGAACAAAGCGCTTAGTGACGGGGATATCGATTTAAATGCCTTCCAACACTTTGCTTTTTTAGATCAATATAAAAAAGCTCATAAAGATACCAATATTGAAGCACTTAGCACTACTGTATTAGCTCCATTAGGTATTTATTCAGATAAAGTTAAGAACATTAAAGATGTTAAAAAAGGTGCGCAAGTTGCTATTCCGAATGATGTATCTAACCAAGCTCGAGCACTTAAGTTATTAGAATCTGCAGGTTTAATTAAGCTTAAGAAGAACTTTGGATTAAACGGAACAACAAAAGATATTGAAAGTAATCCTAAAGATTTAAAAATTAAAGCTGTTGATGCACAACAAACAGCGCGTGCACTTTCTGATGTGGATATATCAGTTATCAATAACGGTGTTGCAACAAAAGCAGGAAAAGATGCTAAAAAGGATCCTATTTATTTGGAAAAAGCAAGTTCAGATGCAGTAAAACCATATATTAATGTTGTAGCTGTCAACTCTAAAGACAAAGATAATAAAACCTACAAAAAAATTATAGAACTTTATCATTCAAAAGAAGCTCAAAAAGCATTAAAAGAAGACACTAAAGACGGTGAAAAACCAGTAGATCTTTCTAAAAAGGAAATCAAAGAAATCGAAAATGAGTTGGCAAAAAAATAATATAAAGTTTTAGCGCACATTCATCTTATAGAAACTTTCAGTCTAGAATTCCAGTTATATGTGTTGGTTGCAAAACAATTTTATAGTCAATGACAAAGTTGAAGATATATTTCTATATCTTTCATGGCATTTCACCTTTTTGAAGTGGGATAAAGAATCCATAGCGAATTCTATTCCTACTTCTTTTTTTATTCAAAATGTTGAATTTAGAATCTAGAAATAAGCGTCTGTCTATTTAATATTAATTTGAAAATAGAAAAAATATTATATTCGAAATTGTAAATATAAGGAGCGAAACCATATTAATAATATTTGTAATAAAAAAGACATTGTAATTGACTGCAAAATGTATTAAATTGGATAAATGCAAATATGTTTGAGCGTAGCCCTATTTTTTATTTAAAATAATATTTGTAATCAGAATGTCATCTAAAGCAAACATGCTATACATAATTAAAGAGTATAATATCTTTGTATTGTTAAAACGCGAATAAGCAAAACTAAAGTAGAGGAGGATTTCAAGTGCAAAAAAAATATATTACTGCCATTATAGGAACAACTGCCCTTAGCGCATTGGCATCAACTCATGCACAAGCTGCAACAACGCATACAGTAAAAAGTGGAGAATCTGTATGGTCAATTTCCCACAAATATGGGATTAGTATTGCTAAATTAAAATCACTTAATGGATTGACTTCCAATTTAATATTCCCTAATCAAGTATTGAAAGTATCAGGCTCATCTTCAAGAGCAACGTCAACAAATAGTGGCACAGTTTACACAGTTAAAGCTGGAGATTCATTATCTTCTATTGCTGCAAAATACGGTACAACGTATCAAAAAATCATGCAACTTAATGGGTTAAATAACTATCTTATTTTCCCCGGACAAAAGTTGAAAGTTTCTGGTAAAGCGACGAGTTCCAGTCGTACAAAAGCTAGTGGGTCTAGTGGTCGTACTGCAACATATACTGTTAAATATGGAGATTCACTATCTGCAATTGCTAGTAAATATGGGACAACGTATCAAAAAATTATGCAATTAAATGGACTAACTAATTTCTTTATCTATCCTGGACAGAAGTTAAAAGTGCCTGGTGGTAGTTCTAGTAGCTCATCTTCTAATAATACTAGATCAAATGGTGGCTATTATTCACCAACTTTTAACCATCAAAACTTGTATACTTGGGGACAATGTACATGGCACGTATTTAATAGACGTGCTGAAATAGGAAAAGGTATCAGTACATACTGGTGGAATGCAAATAATTGGGACAATGCATCAGCTGCTGATGGATATACTATTGATTATCGTCCTACAGTAGGCTCAATTGCACAAACTGACGCTGGTTACTATGGTCACGTAGCGTTTGTAGAGCGCGTGAATAGCGATGGAAGTATTTTAGTTTCAGAAATGAACTGGAGTGCAGCTCCTGGAAATATGACATATAGAACAATTCCAGCTTATCAAGTGAGAAATTACAAATTTATTCATTAAGAAAATTGTTTAACAATATATAACTATCAAATTAAGCCCATTGATGATTGGATTAAGAATCATCGATGGGCTTATTTATAGTTTTATAAAGATGCTACCAAATCTTTATAATATCGGAAAAAGTGACTATTTTAACAAGTCTAAGCTTTGCATAAGTTGTTTGTAATTATTCACTGCGGCGTTATATTTTAAAGTGTCTTTATTTTTCACTTCTTGTAGTGGGTACTCAATGATGTTAATCATATGTTTTGATAAACTATCAATATCATTTTTTTCAATGAGATAGCCATTTATTCCGTTTTGAATAATTTCACTTGGACCGTAACGAACGTTATAAGATAGGACTGGACACCCCATTTCTATACTTTCCATAAGTGTTAAGCCAAATCCCTCATATTGACTTGTAAGTAGAGAGGCTTTAGAATTTTTAAATTCTTGTAAAGGTTGATTGGTATATTTAAATATTTTAACTTTATCCGATAATTTTAATTCTGAAATCAAAGTATTCATCAATGGAATTTGATTATCTTCATCTCTACCAAATAAATGTAATTCTGTTTGGTAACCACTTTGCAAAAACTTGTGATAAGCTCTAATAATATGATCAATCTGTTTCTCTGCGCTAAAACGTCCTATATATATAAAGCGATTTTGATTGTTTGAGGAATCTTGTTCTACCTCTGTATCTAATTCGATAAAATGTGGTACTAGTTGAAATTGGTCGTCACTTATAGGGAGATGTTGCTGTATATCGTGCTTTTGTTGGTGAGTGAGAACAATATACTTATAAACATTTTTCGATTGATTTAAAGCAAATCGATATGATTTTTTTATTTGGTCCCCTGATAAATGCGAGCTATGTAAAACAAGAATGTTTTTTGTTTGGTGCGTTTGCTTAAGTAATGGCTTATCTAAAAATCGAGCATCATTAAAGACGATATCTTGATCTTTGAATCTATTCTGAAAATAAAACTGAGCTAACAATTTATCGTTTTTAAAGGTCTTATAAAGTTTTTTATTTCTATATATTTCTACGCCATTAATTTTGCTGTTTGGTTTAGTTTTAAAATATCTCTTGCAGTACATAGAGCCCTCAGTATCAAATAATTCGTCACTATGTTTTAAAGAAGAGTCATCATAATAATATTCTTTTCTATGAAGTTGGCCGTATAAATTATATTGATGGCGCTCATATTTCAATCCTGATGTGGGAGAAATGAAGTCCTCATATTCAAGAACATTAGACTGTCCATAATACTTTCGAGATCTCACATGACATTCATTATTATAATAATGAATAAAACCACTCTTTTTTCCTCGCCTATCAATAAGTCCTTTAATCTTTCTAGGTGTTTTAATGTATTTTGGATTCCTAGTAATCAATGTTTTTGGGACTTTAAAAAGTTTGAAATTTGATAACCATTCATACATATTTTCGAATTGTATATTTTCTGTAACTTTGTTTTCTTGCCTGTATTTTTTATAAATACTAGGATAATTACCATGATAATTAGTGGTGAGAATTTTACTTGGAATTTTAAATTCTTCATCTAACAGTTTAATTCGTCTGAGTAAAGCTTGAGTCCTACCACCATGGGATAATGGGAGGGTGGTTGTTACTGTGTATATCATAATTAATTCTCCTTTATTTCAAACTTAAATTATTAGAAAAGTTGTATAAATTGTTAATTACTCATGATAAACATTTTTATGAAAATTACAAGAATTTTAATAACTATTCAGAATTTGTACTATATAACCGTGTTTGTGATTAGTATTAAATGCAATGCTTTGTCACACTATTTTATAATTGTTTAATTTGTTTAAAATAAAAAAGAGGTGAAGAAGAATTTTTAATCTATTCTATCCTCACCCCTTACTTTAAGATGAAGAGTTTAAAAATGATTAGAACGATATTTTTAAAACTAGTCATCTCATACGAATATATTTTAATGTTTGGCAACTTATTTTTTCTCAAAAAATTTAATTATCAGTTTTAATTTGTTTAGTGATAGTCATATTCATCTCTAACTTTTTTAAAACTTGTAAATAAGCGTACCCCGTTGATTGCAAATGATCCAAGTGCACTTAACTTACGAAGTTTAGATGCGGATTTAATAGAAATGTAAAAATCAATGATTGTTCCTAGTGCGCTTAGACCTAATGATAAATAGACAAGTTGTTTATTCTTAGCATTATAGCGAATCCCGTTATAACCATCTACAATGAATCCTGCTACGTTGAATAATCTTGATAAACGTGAAGTGTTTGCTTGTTTAGCCATAAATAATGATTCCCTCCGTATACCATACTTATTTTGAAGAATAAAATATTCGAATGTATGGTTAAATGTCATATTTTCAATTAAAAGTAGTTTAGTTAAATCATGTAGTAACTTATTTATGATAACATAATACTAAATATAAGTATGAAATTGAAGATATTTATTATGAATAGGGATGAATTGATGAATGATTAAATGTGTTTGCTTAGTTGAAGAAAAGAATCATCAGTTACTACTTGTACAAGTTCGACATAGAGATAAGTATTATTTCCCGGGTGGTAAAATTGATGAGGGTGAGAGTCTTGTGGAAGCTTTACAAAGAGAATTGAAGGAAGAATTGCGCTTAGAATTAGCTAAAGATGAACTAGAATTTATTGGAACTATTGTCGGAGAAGCCTATCCACAACCTAATATGTTGACTGAACTTAATGGATTCAAAGTTAATCGAGCTATAGATTGGTCAAAAGTTGAAACCGATCATGAAATTACTGACATGAAATGGTTCGATATCAATGACAGTGAAAACATAGCGCCTGCAGTAAATACTTGGATTAAGGAATTTATCAATCATTAATAGATAGGAGTTAAATATTAACATCATATTACGCAACTTAATTTCTATTGATGTGAAGTTTTGATAATATCAAGTTTATGAAAGCTCGCTAATTAAGTATTTAAACCGTACTCATCATAGAATCCATTAGACTAACCTAGTTGTGCAGGTACATAGATGACTGAATCTTTCTGAGTGGAAAGATTAATGGCTAGACAGTATATGAAAACACCTGTTTGCTATATTATTTTGATAATGCATTATAGAAAGTTAATGTTGAGGATAAGTTGTCGGCGAAAAATGAGTAAGTTGTTACACAGATGATATATATTTTTTCATGGGTTAAAGAATTTACGTACACTATCAAATATTAAAAATAAGAACATGACGAATATTTATTAAAAATGCAATTACTTTAAATTAGGTCTATACATTAAGAATAATATTAAACATCCCATCGCCATATAATAATTAAGTTAAACTGTTTGATCATAAACGCTCGCTATAATTATTTAAAGGCGGTGGGAATATTTTATTTATTTTGTTGATTCGTAAGAGTCTTCTTTTGACTGACATGTTTAATCATAAATGCTGTAATCCATGCAGTAATGGGAATGCTAATTGCAACGGCGATGCCACCAAGTAAAATAGCTATAAATTCCTGTGTGAATATTTTCGAATTAATGATGTGTCCAAATGAATAATGTAATTTAAAGAACCAGAAGAATAAAGTTAATTGTCCTCCGAAAAATGCTAAATAAATGGTATTGGCAGAAGTTGCTAATATCTCTCTACCCACGCGCATACCAGACTGAAATAATTGATGCTGATTTAAATTTGGATTTGTCTCATTTAGTTCATACATAGGGGAACTAATTGTTATTGCTAAATCAATGACTGCTGCTATCACTGCAAGAACAATTGTAAATACCATAAACTGTACCATATTAATACCAATATTCATTGAATACACATATGTTTCATCCTGCTGTTCGGTTGCAAAACCTTGTAAGTGCCCCATCTCAACTGAAAAGTATATCATGAGTATTAATATGAGTATTGTTGCTAAAGTACCTAGAAAAGCTGCTTGTGTTTTGACGTTATAACTATTTAATACAAATAAATTAATTGTGGCTATGATAAAGCAAAATATAAATGTGACAAGATAGATTGGTACACCATATATAATTAAAAGAATACTTATTACAAGAATGATAAAGTTTAAAAACAAAGTAAAAAAAGAAATGAGTCCTTTCTTACCTCCGAAAATAACCATTATCAACAATAATAAGAAACCTAAAATAGTAATTGCACTCATTGATTAACACCTCGCAGTTTAAGCCATAGTTCCATTAAAGCAATTGTTATAGGAATAGTTAAAACGATGCCTATCCCACCAGTTAATGCTCGAGCAATTTCTAATGACCAATTCATCGAAATAGTATAAGTAATAGTGTTAGCATTTTTTAAATAAATTAGAAACATAGGTAAGCTACCAGATAGATATGAAAAGAGTAGTATGTTAGTCATTGTTCCCATTATATCCTGACCGATATGTCTTCCGGCAAGAGCCCAACGTTTCATTGATATTTGAGGGCTACGTTGTAAAATTTCATACATCCCACTTGCTATAGTAATAGAAACGTCCATCACTGCTCCAAGTGTACCTATTAGTACGGAAGCTAGAAAGACATCTTTAGGAGGGAGAGTAAGGAAAGTGATTGTTTCGTATTTTATTCCATTTCCCCCAGTAAATTTGATGATGACTTCGGTAATTCCAACACATAAGAACGTACCAATCAGCGTACTTACAATAGTAATTAAGGTTCGGGTATGCCAACCTGTTACAAGTAGCAAAGTGAAAGAAGTGGAAATGATAATGGCACAAGTCATCAATAAGAATAAACTTATAGTCCCATATTGATTATGTATTAAAATAGCTCCCATAACGGTAATAGTATTAACGATAAGTGATAATATAGATTGAAGTCCTACTTTTTTTCCTACGACTAAAACAGTAAGTAAAAATAAGCCGGTTATTATGACAACAATAGTATCTCGTTTTTTCTCTATAATCGTTGCGTCTTTAGGATTTTTAGAAATATGTAAAACAACTTTGTCATTTTTGGAAAATGATTCTGAATCAGCTTGAGATTTCACATATTGGTGGGGAATCGTCGTTGTTTGCCCCTTGAATTCACCATTTAGAATCTTGAATGTTAGCTTCTCTTTGTATTTAATATCTTTATTTTTGTGCTCGTCTGTTACCTTTTGTGATTGGATATCAGTAATTTGAGTGATTTGTCCTATAGGCATATTATAAAATCTATCGTTAAAAAACGTGAATATTAACGTACCTAAAAATAGGCAACTAAAGATTATCATCATCCAAGTAAAAGGTATTTTTAAAAAATTCTTGGATTGCATCTTAAAACCTCAATTCTCAACTTAATAATCATATTGATATAGCGATTATACGACCTTTTATGATTGAACTCAAAAAGTTATCAATGAAATGTTGATGTCGAAGAGTGATAAAGTTTTACAAAGATAAGATGAATAATTAATATATATTAGATTTATTTAATAATTTGTAAATTAAATCCCATGCTACATTAATGTCGTTTTTCTTGTTATCTTTTCGCATAACTACACATAGCGTTCGTTTTAATTCTGTATGATTTAAAGGGATTTTAGTCCAATTTACGTGATTATATAGTAAACAATTTTGACTAGAAATAATAAATCCCTTATCATTACTCAAAATATGTTGCGCGAGTTTCATATCTGAAATCATTCGTACTTGTGCTTTAGTCTTTTCAATCAATTTACTTTTTATAGAGTTTGTCATTGGTTCGAGACAGTATAGTGATTGATTTGTAAATTGAGATAGCGGGGGATGTATAGTCATAGCTAGCGGATGTGATTTGGGCACATACATATGATAATTTTCTTCAAATAAAGGCATGACGCGTAAATGTGTTTCCCGTTCTAACACAGGAGTAAATTCAGTGATTGCAATATCCAACTGATTGGAAAGAATTTGATCTAATAATTTATCATGTATTGTAAGTTGCGGAATCATGGTACTGTTACTTTGTTGTTCAAATGTTTGAATTAGGGGAAGAATCATTTGAGAGGCATCACTTTCTTCATATCCAATATAAATTGTCTGTTGATTATGTGATGCGTGTTGTTGAAATGAGTGAATGGTTTTATCCATTAATTCTAGTATTTGAGTTGCCTGTGAGAGTAACTGTCTACCTTCAACAGTTAATATGATATTTCTACCACTTCTTTTAAATAATGTCACCCCCAATTCTTTTTCGAGTTGAGTGATTTGACGACTAATCGCAGACTGTGCAATGTTTAGTTCTAATGCTGCATCTGAAATATGCTCTCGACGTGCAACCTCTACAAAGTATCTAAGTTGTTTTATATCCATAGTTGATTTCCCTCCATTCAATAAAATAAATACTGTCTTATTCTAAACCTAGTATATCAGTATTTTTTGGAATCGTTCTAATAATTAGATGAATTTAATCTAATTTATATATTGAACAGATAAATAAATTACATTATAGTTATTACTATCAAACAAAATTGTCAGAAAATTCTAATAAGGGAGTGTGCATCATGTACAATGAGAAATTAAAAAAGGGACTATACGATTATCGTGAAGAGCATGATGCGTGTGGTATTGGATTTTATGCCAATATGGATAATAAAAGATCTCACGATATTATAGAAAAATCTTTAGAAATGTTAAGACGGTTAGATCATCGTGGTGGAGTAGGTGCCGACGGTATTACTGGTGATGGTGCTGGAATTATGACGGAGATACCATACCAATTGTTCGAACAATTAACAGAATTCAAAGTTCCCGGCGAAGGATATTATGCCGTGGGATTATTTTTTTCTAAAGAGAAAGTTAGAGATTCAATTCACGAAGAGATGTTTAATCAATATTTTGAAAGTGAAGGTTTTAAAGTCATTGGATATAGAGATGTGCCAGTAGATACTCGCGCTATTGCTCAACATGTTGCAGATACTATGCCTTATATTCAACAAGTATTTGTTGACATCACAGGTGTAAATGAAGTTGAAAAACGATTGTTTTTAGCAAGAAAACAAATTGAAAAATATAGTGAAACACAATCCATAGATTTATATTTCACAAGTCTCTCTCATAGAACGATTGTTTATAAAGGTTGGTTACGTTCAGATCAAATTAAAGGCTTATATTTAGACCTACAAAATGAGGCATATCAATCAAAATTAGGACTTGTACACTCCCGCTTTAGTACTAATACATTTCCAAGTTGGAAACGTGCACATCCCAATCGAATGCTTATGCACAATGGTGAAATTAATACCATTAAGGGTAACGTAAACTGGATGCGAGCACGCCAAAATAAACTAGTTGAAACATTATTTGAAGATGAGAAAGATAAGGTGCATTTTATTGTTGATGAAGATGGTAGTGACTCATCAATAGTTGATAATGCGTTAGAGTTCTTATCATTAGCAATGGAGCCTGAAAAAGCAGCGATGTTATTAATTCCAGAACCATGGTTATACAATGAATCTAACGATAAAAAAGTTCGTTCTTTCTATGAATTTTATAGTTATTTAATGGAGCCATGGGATGGACCAACTATGATTTCCTTTTGCAATGGAGATAAGATAGGTGCATTGACTGATAGAAATGGATTAAGACCTGGGCGTTATACAATAACTAAAGATAATTTTATTGTTTTTTCTTCCGAAGTAGGTGTCATTGATGTTCCGGAAGAAAATGTAGCATTTAAAGGACAACTTAATCCTGGGAAGTTATTACTTGTAGACTTTTTACAAAATAAGGTTGTAGAAAATAATGAGCTAAAAACTAATATTGCTAATGAGTTGCCCTACGAACAATGGCTAAAAGATTATAAAAATCAAAATGATTTAGATAATATTTATTACCAATCTTCCGACTGGGATGATCAAACACTCTTCCGCTTACAGAAACAATTTGCTTACACTAAAGAAGATATCAATAAATATATGACAGATTTAGTCATCAATAAAAAAGATCCCATTGGAGCGATGGGATATGATGCACCTATTGCAGTTCTTAATGATAAGCCTGAGTCGCTATTTAATTATTTTAAACAATTATTTGCACAAGTTACCAATCCACCCATCGATGCTTATCGAGAAAAGATTGTAACGAGTGAACTTTCATATTTAGGTTCAGAAGGGAACCTTTTATGTCCTGATGAATCAGTTTTAGAAAGAATTCAATTAAAAAAACCAGTTTTAAATGAAGCGCAATTATCATCAATCGATCATTCGTATTTTAATGTAACGTATTTATCTACACTTTATACAGATGATTTGGAAAGTAGCTTAACTGAACTAGGGAACCGAGCAATACAGGCTGTACATGAAGGGGCGAAAATTTTGGTGTTAGACGATACGTCGTTAACTCACGAAAATAGTTATGCAATGCCAATTTTATTAGCATTAAGTCACGTGCATCAATTATTAATTCGAGAAGGATTAAGAATGGAGACCAGCCTCATTGCGCAGTCCGGTGAAACACGAGAAGTTCATCATGTTGCATGTTTACTTGGTTATGGTGCAAACGCTGTAGTTCCATATTTAGCGCAACGAACGATTGAACAATTAACGCGTCAAGGTCAACTTTCAGGAAACGTCGCTGAAAATGTTGCTACGTATACCAATGTATTGTCAGAAGGCGTTATTAAAGTGATGGCTAAAATGGGCATTTCTACCGTACAAAGTTATCAAGGAGCACAGATATTTGAAGCGGTAGGTTTATCGAATAGCGTCATAGAAAAATATTTTACAGGTACACAGTCAAAATTATCTGGTATAAGTATTGAACAAATAGACCAAGAGAATAAAGCGAGACAAAGTGATGATTCTGATTATCTTGAATCCGGAAGTGTATTCCAATGGAGACAGCAAGGTCAGCATCATGCATTTAATCCTCGTACGATTTTTTTATTGCAGCATGCATGTAGAGAAAATGATTACGAGTTGTTTAAAAAATTCTCCAAAGCTGTAAATTTAAAACGTACGGATCATATTAGACATTTATTAGAATTTAAGACACGTCAAACTATTGATATTAGTCGTGTTGAACCAGCAAGTGAAATTGTGAAACGTTTTAATACAGGAGCAATGAGTTATGGCTCTATCTCAGCAGAAGCACATGAGACGTTGGCTCAAGCTATGAATCAAATTGGAGGTAAAAGCAATAGTGGAGAAGGTGGTGAAGATTCTTCACGTTACGAAATTCAAAAGGATGGAAGTAATAAGATAAGTGCAATTAAGCAAGTTGCATCAGGTCGTTTTGGGGTGACGAGTGATTACTTGCAACATGCAAAAGAAATTCAAATTAAAGTTGCACAAGGCGCTAAACCAGGGGAAGGTGGACAACTACCAGGTTCAAAAGTATATCCATGGATTGCTGAGACTAGAGGTTCGACACCAGGTATAGGATTAATTTCACCACCACCACACCATGATATTTATTCAATTGAGGACTTAGCACAGCTCATTCATGATTTAAAAAATGCAAATAGAAGAGCTGATATTGCAGTTAAACTTGTATCTAAAACTGGCGTTGGAACTATAGCTTCAGGGGTAGCTAAAGCTTTCGCCGATAAAATTGTTATAAGTGGTTATGATGGAGGTACAGGTGCATCGCCTAAAACAAGTATTCAACATGCAGGTTTGCCATGGGAGATAGGCCTTGCCGAAACACATCAAACACTTAAATTAAATGATTTGCGTAGTCGTGTAAAATTAGAAACGGATGGTAAGTTACTGACAGGTAAAGATGTAGCTTATGCTTGTGCGCTCGGTGCAGAAGAATTTGGTTTCGCAACAGCACCACTTGTTGTTTTGGGGTGTATTATGATGAGAGTTTGTCATAACGATACGTGTCCAGTAGGGGTTGCAACACAAAACAAAGATTTGAGAGCTTTGTTTAGAGGTAAGGCACAGCATGTAGTTAACTTTATGTATTTTATAGCTGAAGAATTACGTGAAATTTTGGCTTCACTTGGTTTAGAAACAGTAGAAGAGTTAGTAGGGAGAACAGATTTTCTTCAACGTTCGACGCAATTGAAACCAAATAGTAAAGCAGCGTCTCTTCAAATAGAACGTTTAATTGAACAATTTGACGGTGTTAATACGAAAGAGATATCACAAAATCATCATCTTGATGAAGGATTCGATTTGAATTATCTGTACCCAGACGCACGCTATAGCGTTGAAAACGGGCACTCTTATACCGGAAATTATGTTGTTAATAATGAACAGCGAGATGTAGGTGTAATTACAGGTAGTGCGATAGCTAAACAATATGGAGAAGAAGGGTTGCCTGAAGATACGATACTTGCTTACACTGAAGGTCATGCAGGTCAAAGCTTAGCTGCATATGCACCACGTGGATTAACAATTCATCATACCGGTGATGCTAATGATTATGTAGGTAAAGGATTGTCCGGTGGAACTGTCATCGTAAATGCTCCAAATAGTCAGCGTGAAAATGAAATTATAGCAGGAAATGTAAACTTTTACGGGGCTTCTAGAGGTAAAGCGTTTATCAATGGTAAAGCTGGTGAGCGTTTCTGTATTAGAAATAGTGGCGCAGATGTTGTGGTAGAAGGTATTGGTGATCATGGACTTGAATATATGACAGGGGGACATGTCATTATCTTAGGAGACGTAGGAAAGAACTTTGGCCAAGGTATGAGCGGGGGCGTAAGTTATATTTTCCCTTCTGACGTGGAGACATTTAAAAAGGTTAATGCGCTTGAAACTTTAGAATTCAGTAGTATACGTTTTGATGAGGAAAAATCCCTTATCAAAGACATGCTCGAAGCACATTTTAAGCATACACGTAGTAATAAAGCACGCCAAATACTCGACCAATTTGACAATATTGAAAAGTTAGCAATTAAAGTTATTCCAAAAGATTACAAATTAATGATGCAAAAAATTGATTTGAAAAAACGTCAAATGGAACGTGAAGATGAAGCAACACTGGCAGCGTTTTATGATGATAGAGAAACAATTGAACAAGAGTTACAGCCAGCAGTCATTTATTAAAGAAGTGGGGGATTATCATGGGCGAATTTAAAGGATTTATGAAATATGATAAACAGTCGCTATCAGAATTGTCTTTGGTAGACCGTCTTTCGAATCATGAAGCGTTTCAACAACGCTTCACTAAAGAAGATGCTTCGATTCAGGGTGCTCGCTGTATGGATTGTGGAACACCTTTTTGTCAAACTGGTCAATCTTATGGAAGAGAAACAATAGGATGCCCTATTGGTAATTATATACCTGAGTGGAACGACTTAGTCTATCATCAAGATTTTAAAGCTGCTTACGAAAGATTGAGAGAGACGAATAATTTTCCTGAATTTACAGGAAGAGTTTGTCCAGCACCATGTGAGCAATCATGTGTTATGAAAATTAATAGAGAATCCGTGGCGATTAAAGGTATTGAACGTACAATTATTGACGAAGCATATGAGAACAAGTGGGTTCATCCCGCATATCCTGAAGAGCGTAAGGACCAACGAGTTGCTATCGTAGGTAGTGGCCCAGCGGGACTTACAGCAGCTGAAGAATTAAACCTTAAAGGCTATAAAGTTACGGTTTATGAAAAGGCGCATGAACCAGGTGGCTTGCTAATGTATGGCATACCAAATATGAAACTAGATAAAGACGTAATACGTCGACGTGTATCACTTATGAAAGATGCTGGGATTTTATTTAAAACAGGCGTTGAAATTGGCGTCGATGTGAGCCGTGAAACACTTGAAGAAAATTATGATGCTATTATTTTATGCACAGGTGCTCAAAATGCGAGAGATTTGCCATTAGAAGGACGAATGGGCTCTGGTATTCATTTTGCAATGGACTATCTTACTGAACAAACCCAGTATCTAAATGGTGAGATTGAAAGTTTGAGCATTACTGCTAAAGATAAGAATGTAATTATTATTGGTGCTGGTGACACTGGTGCAGACTGTGTAGCGACTGCATTACGTGAAAACTGTAAATCTATTGTCCAATTTAATAAATATACGAAGCAACCTGAAGAGATTACTTTTGAAAGTAATACTTCCTGGCCATTAGCAATGCCTGTTTTCAAAATGGATTATGCGCATAAGGAATATGAAGCTAAATTTGGTCAAGAACCAAGAGCCTATGGTGTACAAACAATGCGCTATGATGTTGACGAGTTAGGAAATGTTAAAGGCTTATATACACAAATATTAAAAGAAACGCCTGATGGCATGGTTATGGAAGATGGACCAGAACGATTTTGGCCGGCTGATTTAGTCTTATTATCTATAGGGTTTGTTGGCACTGAAACCACTGTTCCGCATGCGTTTGATATACACACCGAGCGTAATAAAATTGTAGCTAATGATACAAATTATCAAACCAGTCATGCTAAAATATTTGCTGCAGGAGATGCAAGACGAGGTCAGAGCTTGGTTGTTTGGGCAATAAAAGAAGGTCGTGAAGTAGCACAGTCTGTTGATCAATACTTAAGTAAAAAAGTTCTAGTGTAAACTCAAGAATAATTATATTGACTTTTAATTAAAGTCATTATATTATTGTTATTGTGTTAATTGGAGGAATACCCAAGTCCGGCTGAAGGGATCGGTCTTGAAAACCGACAGGGCCTTAACGGGCCGCGGGGGTTCGAATCCCTCTTCCTCCGCCATTAGAATTTAAATTCCAAGACTAATAGATACCAAAGGCAAGTGCTTATGTTAATAAGTATTTGCCTTTTTATGTTGTAGTTGTGATTTTTATATATGAATAAATTTTCAATGTAACTCATTGTGCAGAAAATTTAAATGCTTTTGGAAATAAAGAATTAATGATCGTAGGAGAAACGTCTTCAAAGACAATTAATCATTGAAAAGGATTCGAAATTAGATATAAGTTATTCAAGTAAGTCTATTACTTTTGAAACTTTTTTATCTTTTGACTACGAAATTTTTGGTAATTATTTTACACCTTTTACAGCTACTGTCAGAAGTACTGTTTTTTTTAAAGATACCACATATTTTTAATATATTATTTCAAAATATTTAGCCACAGAATTTAAGTTCGCAGAATTTTTAAGACGACGATAATTACATTTTAATGAGTTTCAAAAATCGTCGTGTTTTTTTAAAGCGAAGAAGATTAAATTTTTACGCTTGCAAAGAGAGGCAGAATTATAGTAATATAGTTCTTACCGTGCTAGGTGGGGAGGTAGCGGTTCCCTGTACTCGAAATCCGCTTTATGCGAGACTTAATTCCTTTGTTGAGGGCGTATTTTTGTGAAGTCTGCCCGAAGCACGTAGTGTTTGAAGATTTCGGTCCTATGCAATATGAACCCATGAACCATGTCAGGTCCTGACGGAAGCAGCATTAAGTGGATCCTCATATGTGCCGTAGGGTAGCCGAGATTTAGCTGTCGACTTCGGTAACGTTTATGATATGCGTTCGATACAAAGGTGCATGGTTTTTTACTTTAGATTTAAGCAAATTTTTATATAGATAATAAAGGTCTAGGTTATGAAACTTAGATATATAGTCCGATGTGAAGTTATTTAAATTTCATTCAGGGCTATTTTTTTATTTACAATTAAACTTAATATAATAGCTATTGATTTCAATCTTAAAGTTGGAGTAGTTATTATGAAGCGTTATAGTTATTTATCTAAATATTAATTTCAATGTTTGATGTTAAGTGTGATGTTTTACTTCAAGTCATTTTTATTAAATGGATTAATAACGAATAATTTGTTAAAGTTATATCGTTGTAAAATAAAAACCTAGTTAATTAAAAAAATTACGTCGAAATATAGAATGGCTTATTATAATGGAGGATACATGCATATTTATTTAAGTACTTTAACAGAGGTCGATTATGAAACGTCACTAAATAGTATAGAAAATAATTATAATCTAAATCCAGAATCCAGTTGGCAAGATCGAGCGCGCGTTAAAAATCTAAGAAAACTTGAAAACTATAATTATGAATTAGAAGTTATAGCTAAGAATGAATTGAATGAAGTTATAGGTCACGTTGTGTTAGCAGAGGTTAAGTTGTCGTCTAAAAACAAAAAAGCGATAGCGTTAGCCATTGGTGCACTGTCAGTAGATAAATCTATTCGAAACCAAGGGTTAGGTCAAGCACTGTTAAAAGCTGTAGAAGAACGTGCAAAAGAACAAGGATATTGTGCTATTTTTGTGAATAATCATCCTCAGTACTTTGAGAAATCTGATTATGAAGCAGCTCATTTATATAATATACATATAGAAGAAAAACGAAATGATCAAACATTATTAGTAAAATTTCTAAAACCGGTTCAAAATGAATGGTCTGGAATGACAGTGTATTATCCGGAAGTACTGGATTGATTTTTAATTGAAAAGAAAATATAAGAGCGTGATATAATAATGAGTAATTGTTAATGGAGGTGCTACGGTGGATTACCAAGCTTTGTATCGTATGTATAGACCGCAAAGTTTTGATGATGTGGTTGGACAAACGCATGTAACTAAAACACTGCGTAATGCAATTTCAAAAGGTAAACAATCTCATGCATATATTTTTAGTGGTCCGAGAGGTACGGGTAAAACGAGTATTGCAAAGGTTTTTGCCAAAGCTATTAATTGTCTTAATAGTGACAATGGTGAACCTTGTAATGAATGTGCGATTTGTAAAGGAATCACACAAGGTACGAATAACGATGTAATTGAAATTGATGCTGCAAGTAATAACGGTGTAGATGAAATAAGGAATATTAGAGATAAAGTTAAGTACGCACCTAGTGAATCTAAGTATAAAGTATATATTATTGACGAGGTTCATATGTTAACTACTGGTGCTTTCAATGCTTTGCTTAAAACATTAGAAGAACCACCAGCGCATGCTATATTTATCTTGGCAACAACAGAACCACATAAAATTCCACCCACTATTATTTCGAGAGCGCAACGATTTGACTTTAAAGCAATTAGCAGTGACCAAATTATAGACAGACTTAAGTATGTAGCTAATTCCCAATCTTTGGATTACGACGACGCAGCATTAGAATTTATTGCTAAAGCATCAGAAGGTGGTATGCGAGATGCATTAAGCATTATGGACCAGGCAATAGCGTTCGGAGACGAACGACTTACGTTACAAGATGCTTTAAATGTTACAGGTAGTGTTGATGAAGCGGCGTTAAATGAGTTGTTTAATGACATTGTAAAAAGTGATGTTAAAGCTGCATTTAATAGATATCATCATTTTATTTCAGAAGGTAAAGAAGTCAACAGACTCATTAATGATATGATTTACTTTGTTAGAGATACAATAATGAATAAAACGTCTAACGAATCCGTTCATTTTGAATCACTTATTCATTTCGACTTAGATATGTTATACAAGATGATAGATATCATAAATGATACACTAGTATCCATTAGGTTCAGTGTAAATCAAAGTGTTCATTTTGAAGTGTTACTAGTTAAACTTGCAGAAATGATTAAGACACAGCCTCAAACTGTACAAAATGTAGCAACAGCATCGGTAGCTAATGAACCAGATAATGAAATGTTATTACAACGCTTAGAACAACTTGAAAATGAGCTTAAAACTCTAAAAGAACAAGGAATCAAAGCTAATAAAGTTAATGAACAACCTAAGAAGCCAACGCGTACGATGCAACGATCTAAAAATGCGTTTTCTATGCAACAGATAGCGAAAGTGTTAGACAAAGCAAACAAAGATGATATCAAATTGTTGAAGAACCATTGGCAAGAAGTGATTGATCATGCGAAAAGTAATGATAAAAAGTCTTTAGTAAGTTTACTACTGAATTCAGAACCGGTAGCAGCTAGTGAAGATCATGTGTTAGTTAAATTTGATGAAGAAATTCATTGTGAAATAGTAAATAAAGATGATGAAAAGAGAAATAATATTGAAAGTGTAGTTTGTAATATAGTTAATAAAACTGTCAAAGTAGTAGGAGTGCCGGCTGACCAATGGCTGAGAGTGAGAGCAGAGTACTTACAAAATCGTAACACCAATGAAACACATCAAAGCGAAAAACAAAGCACACAACAGTCTCAACAAATAGATATTGCTCAAAAAGCTAAAGACTTATTTGGTGAGGAAACTGTACATTTAGTTGATGAAGACTGATACATGACAAGCGATATATTGGTATGTATAATGTAATAAAAGCTAAATTTTTATAGAAATTGTTTACTATTAAGGAGGAAATGAAATTATGCGCGGTGGCGGAAATATGCAACAAATGATGAAACAAATGCAAAAAATGCAAAAGAAAATGGCTCAAGAACAAGAAAAATTAAAAGAAGAACGTGTTGCTGGAACAGCAGGCGGAGGTATGGTGACTGTTACTGTAACAGGTCATAAAGAAGTTGTAGATGTAGAAATTAAAGAAGAAGCTGTTGATCCAGAAGATGTTGAGATGCTTCAAGATTTAGTATTGGCGGCTACAAATGAAGCGATGAATAAAGCAGATGAGTTAACACAACAACGTTTAGGTAAGCATACTCAAGGCTTAAACATCCCTGGAATGTGATGAAATATGCATTATCCAGAACCTATATCAAAGCTTATCGATAGTTTTATGAAACTGCCAGGCATTGGACCAAAGACGGCTCAACGTCTGGCTTTTCATACTTTAGATATGAAAGAAGACGATGTTGTTAAGTTTGCTAAAGCACTAGTTGATGTTAAAAGAGAACTTACCTATTGTAGTGTTTGTGGGCATATTACAGAAAATGATCCTTGTTATATATGTGAAGATAAACAGCGAGATCGTTCTGTCATATGTGTAGTTGAGGATGACAAGGATGTCATAGCAATGGAAAAAATGCGTGAATATAAAGGTTTATATCACGTGCTTCATGGTTCGATTTCACCAATGGATGGTATTGGGCCTGAAGACATCAATATACCTGCATTAGTTGAACGCCTCAAAAACGATGAGGTGAAAGAACTTATATTAGCTATGAATCCTAACCTAGAAGGTGAGTCTACTGCAATGTATATATCTAGGCTGGTTAAGCCAATTGGGATTAAAGTCACAAGACTGGCACAAGGTTTATCTGTAGGCGGCGATTTAGAATATGCTGATGAAGTGACTTTATCTAAAGCAATTGCAGGTAGAACGGAAATGTAATAATATTTACCACTTAAAAGTCTGGGATATAAGTCAATATTCTAGGCTTTCTTTATATTTAAATAGAAGAAGATTAAATACACTTATATATGAAGCTCTTTAACATAGAGAATTTCACTGAGAAATTCACCAGACAGAGCAAGTTGGGGTTCGGGCCCCAACACAAAGAATTTCACTGAGAAATTCACCAGACAAAGCAAGTTGGGGTTCGTTAATGGATTGAAATAACGAATATGATAAGATTTTTGTTTAGCTTTTTAGAATTTAGACTTATTGAGTTTATGGAGAGACTTTTATAATTACATTTATTATTAATGAGGATAAGAATCAACCCTTCATTCCTCAAGGAAGATGTAAGGTGTTTGGAATAAAAAAATAATGATTATAGAAAAATAGTAAAAATATTTTAAAATGAACAACAAAAATAAAGTTTGTGAATAGGGTTTATATAGGCATTTTAGTTTCATTTTAACCATCATTTTTCTGTATAACACGTTTGTAATTGAATTCTACAAGAAGAAAGTTCGGTTTTTCCTTTGGAGTGATTTTGATTATCTTTTAATAGTGTAATTTTTACTGTTGTTAAAACCGGGATAAGTCTGTATAGTATTTATTTGTTGAGCGAAACAACTTAACTAATCATTAAATAAACGACTAAAATTAATTTCAAAAAGTTGTTGACTTAAACAACTATGAAGAGTATAATTAATTCTTGTCGGTAAGAAAATGAACATTGAAAACTGAATGACAATATGTC
>NZ_KV811762.1:0-294 GCF_001813195.1 Staphylococcus sp. HMSC065D05 | reverse complement strand
TTTCATAGTGGGGCACATAGTTTAGGAGGCTATCTAGCACAATATAATGCTGTGAAGTTTAACTTTGATAGTACGACAACCTATGCTGCTCCGAACCCTTATGGTGCATTTTCTGGTGATATCAAGAAGCAAATTGATGAAGGAAAGTATAATGGGAAAATCAAAAATGTAGGTCATGAAGACGACATCGTTAATAGTTTGGATTTTTTTAAACCTAGAATAGGTTCTAACATAATTACAGCACCCAAGTATGATGGATTTTTAACATCGTTACCTTTTGTAGGACAACATTTT
>NZ_KV811761.1:0-1192 GCF_001813195.1 Staphylococcus sp. HMSC065D05 | reverse complement strand
TACTTAACTAAACCGTTCATTTTAATTTTTTTGAATAAGGTGTTAAACTGTATTTGATTGTACGTTTGGCTAATGTGGTGACATTTGATAATCGTACAATTTATGATTCATTACCAGATAATGAATCGTTTTTAATAATCGATTTATACAAGCAATGATGGCAGTCTTATGAGGTTTCTCATTAGGCTGCTTTCTTAGTTTGTAGTAATAATCGACGACATGATTGTCATAATGATGCTGCCCTCTTATTATATTCATAATCACCCAAAATAAAAGTTTTCTCGCTTTTTTATTACCACGCTTGTTGATGGTATCTCTATAGTGTGTATTACCTGATTGATATCGTTTGATATCAATGCCTACAAAAGCGTTGAGTTGTTTATTTGATTTAAATCGCTTAATATCACCAATCTCTCCAATAATCATAGCTGTGCTTAGCTTACCAATACCAGGTATCGAATGAATATTTTCAAAATAATCGAGTTGTTGTGCTAATTGAATCATGGCATCATCTAATTGTTTGAGATGATGAATAGATTGTTTTAATTGTTGAATAAGTAAGCGTAATTTTTCGACTAGAAAGGAATGTCTATCGACATTAGGATAGCTTTCTTGAGCAATCACTCTTAATTGAAGTGCATATTTTGTAGCTTTATCCATTGACATTCCCTTATTTGTAGAATTGAATATATGTGTAATAAGTACATCCTTGTCGATATCAAGCACCATGTCTGGATGAGTAAAGATTTCTGCGATGTTGAGTGCAATGATTGAATATCGACTACTAAATAATCTTTCTAAACCAGGGAATGTTTGATGGAGTAATTCAAGGATCTGAAATTTAAGTCGATTTTGTTCATTCTCGATTTCTAGATGAAAACGGACGCGTTCTCTTAATTCAAAGAATATTAACTCATGTATAGGTAAGCTGCCTGTTTGTTTAAGCGTCGGTCCTAAACAAGCAAGCTTATGAGCATCTGCCTGATCAGTTTTCCATGATCTTAGAGCGCTCGTTTTAAATTTGGCTTCTAACGGACTCATTTGAATATAGTTAATTTGATTTACACAACAAAATCGTTCCATACCTCTTGAATAGATACCTGTAGATTCAAAAATGAGTTGTGGGTGGTCTAAGTCATTCAAATACTTGAGTAAATAATTGTAGCCATTTTTATTATTTTGGATGAAAAAC
>NZ_KV811760.1:0-447 GCF_001813195.1 Staphylococcus sp. HMSC065D05 | reverse complement strand
TTGTTGTTTTGTCTTCTGTTGATGATTGATTTGTACTACCATCTTCTTCAGTTGCTTCAGCTACATTATGTCCTGCACCAAAAATTAATGTTGCACCAACTAAAATTGATGCTGTTCCTACTGTGAATTTTCTTATCGAATATTTATTTAATTTATTCGGTAAGAAATCTAATTTTTTTCGTGTTTTTTTCAAATGAACACTCCCTTTTTCTCTCTATAAAATCGTATTCCAATTTTACAAATTAAATTTTTTAAAAAAAAAAACTGGTAATACAATTATTGTATATAAAACAAAAACTGGTAATACAATTATAGTATACAAAACATTATGTAATACAATTATAGTATACAAAACATTATATTGTAATACAATGTTAATTATAGTTTACTTATATCATTTATATAAGTATTTAGGTTCTGTTGCAAAGTTGAATTTATAATATAATT
>NZ_KV811759.1:10586-19856 GCF_001813195.1 Staphylococcus sp. HMSC065D05 | reverse complement strand
TTCAACGAAGGTCGCAATGGCTAAAGTCATTAAAACGTTTAAACTGAATACTGACTGTCATTGCACATCCAAATATCTGAATAACCTCATTGAGCAAGATCACCGTCATATTAAAGTAAGAAAGACAAGGTATCAAAGTATCAATACAGCAAAGAATACTTTAAAAGGTATTGAATGTATTTACGCTCTATATAAAAAGAACCGCAGGTCTCTTCAGATCTACGGATTTTCGCCATGCCACGAAATTAGGCATATGTTAGCCAGTTAAACGAACAATGACATGATAAAATGGTAATTAGCTATATTTTTCTAACTTTGCAACATAACCATAATTAAATAGTTATTGTGTATGAAAATAATATCTTAAATTAAAAATACTGTTATTAAATTAAGAATATATAGTAAAATTCATCTGTTAACCGGTGAAATATTGAAAAAGTGATATTCAATACGAAGAAAGATATAATAAAATAGTTCAATCAACTACTAATAATTTAAAGAAAAGAAGGGTTCAATCATGTCAGAATATGTTTTAACGAATGGCATCGTATATACAGAAAATGAAATGATTAACAATGGATATGTTCATATTAAAGATGGGAAAATTTTGGACGTTGGTAAGTGTCCTTTTCATCCGTCATCGTCTCATAATACAATTGACATTATTGATGTAAAAAAACGACATATACTGCCTGGGTTTATAGATATTCACATTCATGGGGGGTATGGTGAAGATGCCATGGATGCATCTGAACAGGGTTTACAACATTTAGCAGAATCACTCCTTTCTGAGGGGACAACATCTTTTTTAGCAACAACAATGACACAGTCAACGGTCAACATTGAGCGGGCTCTTCAAACTATTGCTAAATATACTCAACAACAAGATGTTACAAATGCTGCCGAAATTGTCGGAGTACATCTTGAAGGTCCATTTATTTCAGAACATAAAGTAGGCGCACAACACCCTCAATTCGTACAACGTCCTACGGTTGATAAAATAAAGTCGTTTCAGAAAGTAGCGAATGGACTAATTAAGATTATTACGTACGCTCCTGAAGTTGATGGAGCAACAGAAACTTTAAAGACAATGAAAAATGATATCATTTTTTCAATCGGACATACGGTGGCAACGTTTGATCAAGCGAATGCAGCTGTAAGTCATGGTGCCAAACATATCACTCATTTGTATAATGCAGCGACCGGCTTTCAACATCGAGAACCGGGCGTATTTGGTGCAGCCTGGTTAAATCAAGGATTGCATACTGAAATGATTGTGGACGGTATTCATTCACATCCGGCATCCATCGCACTTGCATATAGGCTTAAGGGGAATCAAAGTTGTTATTTAATTACAGATGCGATGAGAGCTAAAGGAATGCCAGAAGGACATTATGATTTAGGTGGTCAGGATGTGATTGTAAAGGGAAGTGAAGCACGTCTGTCTTCTGGGGCTTTAGCTGGAAGTATACTCAAAATGAACGAAGGACTTAAAAACTTAATACAATTTACAGGTGACACGATTGAGCATTTATGGAGAGTAACAAGTTTAAATCAAGCGGTGACATTAGGCATAGATGACGTAAAAGGTAGTATTAAAATCGGGAAAGATGCAGATATTGTTATCATAGATGATGCATGTAATGTTGAAACGACGATTAAAAATGGAAAATATCATGCTTTCAAATGATTTATCATTGGTTGAACAAAAAAATTATTTTGTCTACAATATAGCATTGGCATATGTTTAACATATAACAAAAGATTTATGATAGAATGAAGCCAATCACATTTTTTACGGGGAGTGTCACGATGGGAAGGTCTTAGCATGTAGTTGTCACTTATTGATTCATGATGATTTAAATACGTGTTACCTAAGCGTGACACAATATATATGGAGGTGAATCCCTAGAAATAGGGAATTAATTGGAAACTTCGACCATAATTAGTTTAGTTATATTTTTTCTTTTGATTGCATTAACAACAGTATTCGTTGGGTCAGAATTTGCATTAGTAAAAGTGAGATCAACGCGTATTGAACAATTAGTAGATGAGGGTAATAAGAGTGCAAAAATTGTCAAAAAGATGATAGACAATCTTGACTATTACTTATCTGCCTGTCAATTAGGTATCACAGTAACGTCTTTAGGCTTAGGTTGGTTAGGTGAACCAACATTTGAAAAGATGATGCACCCACTATTCGAGTTATTACATTTACCGAGTCCTTTAACAACGACGATTTCATTTGTTGTTTCATTCATTGTTGTGACATATTTACATGTTGTATTAGGCGAATTGGCACCTAAATCATTTGCTATTCAACATACAGAACAACTTGCACTTTTATATTCAAGACCACTATTTTATTTTGGTAATTTTATGAAACCACTTATATGGTTAATGAATGGTTCTTCTCGTGTGATTGTCAGAATGTTTGGATTTGATCCAGATGCTCAAACTGATGCAATGTCAGAAGAAGAAATAAAAATTATTATAAACAATAGTTATAATGGTGGAGAGATTAACCAAACCGAGCTTGCGTATATGCAAAATATTTTTTCATTTGATGAACGTCATGCAAAAGATATTATGGTGCCACGTACACAAATGGTTACGCTCAACGAACCATTTAACGTAGATGAATTATTAGATACTATCAAAGAACATCAGTTTACAAGATATCCAATCACTGAAGATGGTGATAAAGACCATGTAAAAGGATTTATAAATGTTAAAGAGTTTTTAACAGAATATGCGTCAGGTAAACCGATTAAAATCGCCAATTATATTCATGAATTACCCATGATTTCAGAAACAACTAGAATAAGTGATGCTCTTGTAAGAATGCAAAGAGAGCATGTACATATTAGTTTGATTATAGATGAATATGGTGGGACAGCAGGTATTTTAACAATGGAAGATATTTTAGAAGAAATTGTTGGTGAAATCAGAGACGAATTTGATGATGATGAAGTTAACGATATAGTTAAACTTGATGATCATACTTATCAAATTAATGGTCGTGTTTTACTTGATGATTTAAATGAAAAATTTGACATAGAGTTTGAAGATTCTGAGGATATTGATACTATTGGTGGTTGGTTACAATCACAAAATACTAATTTGCAAAAAGATGACTTCGTTGATACTGAATATGATCGTTGGACGATTACAGAAATCGACAATCATCAAATTATTTGGGTCAATTTGAATTATGAATTTAATAGTGGACGTCCTTCTGTTGATGAAGAACAAGAAGATGACGAACGTGATTAATACTTAAAAAGATAAGTTGTGGGATAGAATGCCAAGTGAGTTCTATCCCACTTTTTGTTTTGAAAAAGGATAATTAAAATGTAGAGGGTAACGAAGATACTCATCATTTAAGGAGCAATAAATTGCATTGTATTAAAATAACAAAATGAATAGATCAAATTTGTTTTATCAGTAAATAAAAAAGGTATTAAAATGATAATAAGCGAATAATATTTATGTAAATAAGGAGAGTTAATGTACTATGACAAATGATGTTCAAATTTTAAATAACGGTTATCCAATGCCTGCAGTTGGGTTAGGAGTTTATAAGATAGCGGATGACCAGATGGAAGAGGTTGTTCGTACAGCTTTAGATGCAGGATATTGCGCATTTGATACGGCTTACTTTTATGGAAATGAAAAAGCGTTAGGTAGTGCATTAAAACAATCAAATATTGAGAGGGACGAGCTATTCATAACATCTAAACTTTGGAATGATTATCAAGGTTATGACCAAACAATAGAGTACTTTAATAAATCATTGGACAATTTAGGGTTAGACTATTTAGATTTATTTTTAATTCATTGGCCTTGCGAAAATGATCAATTGTATATTGAATCATATAAAGCCTTAGAACATTTATATGAAGAAGGTAAAATAAAAGCCATTGGTGTATGTAACTTTAAGATACATCATTTAGAAAAGTTAATGAGAGAAACTAAAATTACACCACAGGTGAATCAAATTGAGTTGCATCCGTACTTTAACCAACAAGATGTACAAGACTTTTGTGATGAACATGATATTAAAGTAACAGCTTGGATGCCTTTAATGCGTAATAAAGGATTGCTTGATGATCCTGTTATTACAGATATTGCTCATCGTTATGATAAAACACCTGCACAAATTGTCTTACGTTGGCATCTCGCACATAATCGTATTATCATTCCTAAATCACAAACACCTCAACGTATTAAAGAAAATTTTGATATTTTTGATTTTAATCTTGAGTTAACAGATGTTGCAGAAATAGATAGTTTAAATAAAAATGCTAGACAAGGAAAAGATCCTGATGATGTCAGTATTGGAGATTTGAAATAAATATAATTAACCAGTTAGCGTTAACTTTTAAAAGATAATTAAATACTTTTTACTAAAAGTTAATGTGTTCCTCATAAATGATAATGTTTAAAACTATTAAGCTTAATTTAAGATTATGTAAATACACAGTATTTAACTAGAATGTATGACAAGGAAATTGATAAAATGATAGCAAATAGTTCAGAGAAAAGGATGTCATTTAATGAAAATCAGAGTCATCGTCCCTTGCTATAATGAAGGCGAAGTCGTTTTGAAAACTTATGACAAATTAACTGAAATAATGAAGAAAGATAGTTTAATCAAAAACTATGAATACGATTTACTCTTTATTAACGATGGTAGTATAGATACAACAATACATCATATCAAGAATATTGTTGCGTATGATAACCATGTTAAATATCTTTCGTTCAGTCGAAACTTTGGCAAAGAAGCTGCAATGATTGCTGGCTATGAGCATAGCACAATGCACGACGCGGTGATTATGATTGATGGAGATTTACAACATCCGCCTGAATATATTCCACAAATGATAGAGGGTTACATTGAAGGTTACGATCAAGTGATTGCTAAGAGGAATCGTCAGGGAGAGAATTTTGTACGTAAAACGTTGTCTCGATGTTATTATAAGTTAATTAATGCATTTGTAGAGGATATCCAATTTGAAGACGGCGTTGGTGATTTTAGATTACTCAGTCGACGTGCAGTTCAAGCTTTAACAACCCTTGATGAATATAATCGTTTCTCTAAAGGTCTATTTGAATGGATAGGTTATGAAACAAAAGTATTTCAATATGAAAATGTGACCCGAGAAGATGGAGAATCTAAGTGGACTTTTAGAAAGTTACTCAACTATGGTATAGATGGACTCATCTCTTTTAACAATAAGCCTTTACGCATGATGATATACCTAGGTATGTTCACGTTTTCTATCAGTATTTTATATATAATTTATTTGTTAATAAATATTTTGATTAATGGTATAAATATACCTGGTTATTTTACTACGATTGCCGCTATATTATTGTTGGGTGGTATTCAATTAATGTCTATTGGCGTAGTAGGAGAATATATCGGTCGTATTTATTATGAAGTTAAACATAGACCGAAGTATATTGTTGAAAATTCTAATATTCAGACTGAGAATCTCGACATGAGATATAATGCTTTAAACCTGAATAAAAATAGAAATAACAAGCGTAGTAATGATTTATATAAATTAAGTTCTTTTTATAAAGTTAAAACATATAGTGATACGTATGCATCAAATTATTCTCAAGAAGAAGGCTTTAAAGAGCGTGTACATTAATGAAAACCGAATGTAGCTGGAATGTTCAAACTCATTCCAGCTACATTCGGTTTTTTATACAGTACAAATTACTTTTTAAATTGAAATTTTTTTAAGGTAAGTGTCATCGTGGTTCCAATGTCTAAATCACTTTGGACTGTGATAGAGGCGTCAATTTGTTGTGCTAACTCATTTGCAATGTATAACCCTAACCCCGAACCACCAGTCTTAGTATTTCGAGAGTCTTCAACTCTAAACGTTCTTTCAAAGATACGTGATTGAAGTTCTGGAACGATACCTATCCCCTCATCTTTTATTGCAATACTAATGGCGTCGTTTTCTTTACACTCAGAAATAATAATATCAATACGGCTACCAGAATTAGAAAATTTTAATGCATTATCTAGTAAATTAGTCAAAATACGTTCGATTGGAGGTCGATACTGGTAGAATGCATCAATATCTGTGCAGAAATTAACTTCAAGCGTACGATTTTCTTGTTTTATGTGTTGTTCGTATGGTTGTAATATATTAACAAGTAATTGATCGAGCTGTATTAATTCCAAAGGATAAGAACGTCCAGTATTTAAATTAATCACATGTGTAATGTCATCAAATAAAATTGATAAACGATTTGCTTGTTTGATTAATGTTTCATATGCTTCATGAACTTCTTGAGGATTACTAATGACACCATCTCGTAGACCTTCAGAATATGATCGAATACCAGCTAAAGGTGTTTTTAAATCATGTGCAAGGTTTTGTATAATTTCAGTTTTTTCTTGTTGCTCGTTTTTTATCATATTCATTTGATTATTAATTTCATATGCCATTTTATTAAATGAATCATTCAACTCTTTAATTTCTCTAGGAGACTGGAATGTTTCATCATCGATGAATTTTTCGTGATTTATAAATTGCTTAGTCTTAATGTTGAATTGCTTAATCTTCTGAATTAAAGGATTAATAAAAATACTACAAATCGAAAGTGTTAAACAGCTTGTTATCATAGTAGTGATGGCTAAAGTGAGTGTCATGTGACCATTAAACCACATGAGCTTATATGCAATAACCAGTATAATTGTTGTTAAAATAACGCTTGAAATGACACCGATAATGATTTGACTTCTTATTGAAAAAATAGTTATCGGCTCCTTTCAAACTTATAACCAAGTCCCCATACAGTTGTAATAGTGTAGGGTAAAAAATCATGTTTTTCTAATTTCTCGCGAATTCTATGTATGTGGACATTGACAGTGTTAGCATCTTCGTAGTAGTCATACCCCCATACTTTTTCTAGAAGTTCGGATTTAGAAATAACTTCACCTTCTCTAGAAGCAAGATACCAAAGCAATTCAAATTCTTTAATGCGCATAGGTATCTCTATATTGTTAATGGTAAGCGTCTTGCTTAAATTTTTTAAAACTAAACCATCAAATTCTAATTGTTCAATTTTATTAGAATAATTTGATTTGCTCAATCTAGCGAGAAGGTTATTAGTACGTAATACTAGTTCTCTTGGGCTAAAGGGTTTTTTAATATAGTCATCAGCACCTAATGTCAGTGCGTATATCGTGTCATATTCTTGAGTTTTTGCTGTTAGATATATGAAAGGTATATCAAGTTGCATATCTTTCATTTTTTTGACAATATCGTATCCATTAACTTCAGGCATCATAATGTCTAAAATCATAATATCAATATCTGAAGATAATAATTTTAGTGCTTCTTTACCACATGTTGTTGTCGTAACCTGATATCCCTCATATTCGAAATACGTTTGACAAATGTCTACAATATCTTTTTCATCATCCACGATTAGTAAGTGGGTCATGCTTATCTTCACCTCGGTTATTACGGTCTCTAAAATAAGCGATGATTTCTTTAAGTGATACCTTAGCCAATAAAGAGTGGCTCATGAGTAAAATAATAAAGAAAGCTAATTGTAGAGGGTACGTAAAAATCATATCTGCTAAAATATAATTTATCATAACGAAGGCTCCAAAGAAACTTGCAGCGTATGCAAATATACCTAAAATTAAACCTAAACCAATGGCCATTTCCCCTAAAGGCACGATTATATTAAATAATCCTGTTGTGTGTGCAACAATATGTTCAAAAAACCATTTATACCATTGTGGAGAGTCTGTGTTATCTCTAATTACTGGAACTAGCCCGTTTAATGTAAAATCACCTGTAAATTTCTCCCATCCTTGTCTGAAAATAACAATGCCTGAAATTACACGAATTAAAAATATTATAAATAAACTTATTTTCTTCATGATTAACACTCTCTTTCTATAGTTAAAAACGTCTACATTTAATAGCTAAATTATTTTAATTTAGCGCCACCAAAAATGACATGTGCTTTTTCGCAATAAATTGTTACTTCATTGTATTTTTCTATATCTACATTTTTTAAGTCAAAAGTTTGTTTGGATTTATTGTAGTCTACTGTTGAAATCTTTTTACCGGATTTAATATCTCCGTTTTTAGTTAGGTAAACATACAGGTCTGGACCTTTTGAAGATTTGTAATTCTCTAACATAAGTTTGCCATTTTCAATTTTAGCTTTACCTTCTACTTTTTCTCCGTTTTTAGATTCAAAATTACCAGATAATTTTTTCGTTGTGTCTGTTTTTACATTACTTTCTTCTTGTTGTTTATCTTTGTGATTAGCGTGATCGCTTTCTGAGTTAGAATTTCCACATGCGCCTAACGTAAGTGATGTAACAATTGCTCCGACTGCTAATAAATATTTTGTATTCATAATGTATTCCTCTTTTCTGTTTTTATTTAAGAATAGTTTAATCGGAATACGTGAACATAACCATTAACTGTTTCTTAACTACATTTAAAAAAGAATTAAATCAAAATGATTTTTATTTATAATTATAAAAATGAAAGAGTTTTATTAGAATGTAATAGGCTTGATAAATAAAAAATGAAATAAATAAAAGAGATAAAATGAAGAAAAGGTGTCAATATTGAAAATTAATATGAATTAACAGTTGGAGGACGAGGGTATTCATTTTGAATTCTTTATCCTAATATGAGTTCGACACAACTTATATAACAAGTGAAATTTCTCAGTGACATTTTCTTATTGAATCAAGTGTTTAAATTGGAAATTGCTATAAAGATATTCTCAATTCTGTATTAGACTGTCTAAAAAATATGCCTAATCCAATCACTTATGACCTTAGCTCAAAAGATGTTTCATTTTAGAAATGTCTACAAATAAAAGAGGCTGCGACATAAAGTTCTAGGATAAGTAAATAAAGACACTTTCTATTGAAATAATATAGAAATTGTCTTTTTTATAATTTTTTTGATTATTTTCAGCAATCTAAAAACAGGATCCACATCAATTTTTCTATCAGAAAATACAGATTGTGTGTAAGCATATTGAACTACTTTTAACATCATTTTTGGATAATATGATGTTGCACCTCGATGATGTCTGAATTCAGTCTTGGGAATTTCTACAATATCATTCACATGTCGTGAAATATCATTTGTGGGGATAAGAACTGAAGTTTCCATTGGTAGAATAAGTTGAGCCATGTTATAATCTTTATACATAAGGCGCCTCGTTAATTTAGTTTAGTGATGTTTATTAAAT
>NZ_KV811759.1:775-10486 GCF_001813195.1 Staphylococcus sp. HMSC065D05 | reverse complement strand
TGGCTATTTTGCTAGGAATTATGTCCCAGCCTCTATCTTATAAATCAATGTAAGGATAATTATTTTTTATTTTTTATGAAAAAAACACCTTGCCATAATATAAAACCAATGAGTAAGCTATAAATGATTAAAAAGACATACCAAAAGGGCGTTAAAATCATCGTTGATATGAGAGATAGGATAATAATAATTGTACCTGTTGTCATTGGTCTTTTAATTTTACGAAATAGTGAAAGACGTTCAACTTCGTCTATTTTGAAAGTACCTACAAAAAGTAAAATCGCACCTATTATAAATATCGTGGGTGATAAATATGGGATGGACATATACACCGATTGTGTGCTCGATTTATCTGTTATAAATTGCAATAAGCTTATAACAATAGCTAGTATTATAGCAATAAACTTTTGGTCAGAAATTACAAAAGGATATAGCTTGAAATTTAAATATATTTGTAAAAGTGTCCATATCATAAAGAGTGTGACGGTAAACATCGTAATAAAATTGAATTGATTAATCGCAAAAATATCAATCACGCTATTGATTAAAATAGATAATAATATGGAGCTAAACTTAAGCTGTCTGAAACGATGTCGGTATAAATCGATGCCAAGAATTAGCAAGACGATGGCGATGTTAATTAATATATATATAATCATGTTGAACTCCTATTCGTAATTCTTCATCTCTTCATTATACCAATTAACATTAACTTAATCATTTCATAACACTCAGAAATTTTTTAACGTATTTTCAATATTAGACGCCTTTTTTATTACTCCATAATAATGTATGTAATTGTGGTAGTACATAGACATGATTCATATCACTACTTTGCATTACACAATCCACTAATTGCTCATATCTTTCAAGTAATTTATCAGTATGTTGGTCAACGTTATCATCAAGATAAGGATTGCCTACTTGTAGATAGAATGGGATGTTAGGATAACGATGATGAATTAATTTTGCAAAATCATAGTCTGCATCGTCAAAAATCACCACTTTCAAATTAAGTGAATGAAATGTACATTGATTTATAACAGAATCTAATACTTCTAGATTAGTTTTCATTCCCGAACTAGGGGGTTTTGGACTAATCGTTAAATCGTCAATTTGTGTCATCCATGATTGGAAACGACTACCTTGTGTCTCTAAAGCTGTATAAATATGTTTCTCTTCAAATAAATCTACTAATTCCTGTATACCTTTGATTAAAGCAGGGTTACCTCCAGATATAGTCACGTGATTAAATCGATGACCACCTATTTCAAGTAACGCTTCATAAATTTCTTCAGCAGTCATTAATTTGATATCTTCTTTAGCACTACCGTCCCAAGTAAATGCAGAATCACACCAGCTACATCTATAATCACAACCAGCTGTTCGCACAAACATTGTTTTTCTTCCTATTACACGACCTTCACCTTGAATTGTTGGTCCGAAAATTTCTAAAACGGGTATTTTAGCCATTTACATTTGATCTTCCTTTGGTCTATAAACTACGTAACTTGAAGGTGTTTCTCTAAGATAAACTTGAACACATTTCGGTTGATTCTCTCTTTGATTTAACTCTTTTTGAACAATGTGGTAAATCGTTTGTGCGACAATTTCTGTTGAGGGACTTTTATCCTTAAAAGCAGGCAAGTCATTAAGCAAATAATGGTCAAATTGTTCGTGAACTAGCTTTTTTAAATCTCTAAAATTAACTAAAAATCCACATTTATCTAGTGTATTGCCAGCAATTGTTAAGTTGACGTAATATGTATGACCATGTGTACGAATACATTTTCCTGCTTCTTCAAAGGGAATATAATGTGCAGCAGAAAAGTTAAAATCTTTGTTAAGTTCGAATTGATATGGGTGAGTGACACTTGGATAAATTTGTTGCATTTTCTTATTCTTCTCCTTTATGTTCAAGATAATGTTTTAAACCTCTAGCTCTTAAGTGACATGCTGGACATTCACCACAGCCATCACCAATGATACCGTTATAACATGTTAATGTGTTGTGGCGAATATAATCTAACACACCTAGCTTATCGCTCAGTGCCCATGTCTGTGCTTTGTCTAACCACATTAATGGCGTGTGAATGACAAAGTCTTTATCCATTGAAAGACTTAAAGTTACATTCATAGATTTGATAAAGCTATCTCTACAATCTGGATAACCTGAAAAATCTGTTTCACAAACACCAGTAATAATATGTTTAGCATGAATTTGATAGGCCAACGCGCCAGCAAAAGATAAGAACAATAGATTTCTAGCTGGTACGAAAGTATTAGGAATACCATCATCTTTATCTTCAATTTTTAACTCATGTTGTGTAAGTGCATTGGGAGTAAGTTGAGATAGTAATGACATGTCTAAAATATGATGTTTTAAATTTTGTTCTTTTGCAATTTTTTTTGCAACTTCAATTTCTGTATCATGTCGTTGTCCATAATTAAATGTAACGAGTTCAACTTCTTTAAAATGTTTTTTAGCGTAAAATAAACATGTCGTACTATCTTGACCACCACTAAATACGACAAGTGCTTTTTCTTTATTTAAGTCATTTTGCGACATTGATATGACTCCTCATCATTGTGATAATTTTGCATAAAAAAAAGTCTATCTCTATAAAAAAGATAGACAGAAATATTAAAGACATATATAGTCTTAACGTTATAATATGAAGAAATTCATTGTTGAAATTTTCATGTCTAGTTTTTTATAGAGGGTTTCGGCTAGGAACCTCTGTTATTATTTTGTACGGAACATAGAATAAACGAAATGCTATATAAAATCAAGTCATGTTCTGTGATAATAGAGGGTAAGAACTATAATAATTAACAATCTTTATCGATAATTGAGGTATGAATATGATTTTAATGATAGATAATCAAGATTCTTTTACATATAACTTAATAGATTATATTAAGGTACAAACTACTGAAGAAGTGAAAATCATTTCTGTAAATGATTTGATGATACAGCATCTCGATGCATTAAATCCGAGAGCGATTGTCATTTCACCTGGACCTGGGAAACCAAGTGATTATCCAATACTATCATCAGTATTAGAAATATTTCATCGTCACGTTCCCATTTTGGGTGTCTGTTTAGGTTTTCAATTAATCATTGAATACTTTGGAGGAAACATTATCCATAATGATAAACCTGTTCATGGACATATTACCAAGATAAGCCATAGCAATGAGGGTATTTTTAAAGGGCTACCATTGTATTTTAACGTAATGCGATACCATTCACTTATGGCTGACCCTTCTACAATATCTAGCGCATTAAAAGTCACAGCGCTGAACAACGAGAATGTTATCATGGCTGTTGCGCATCGTAAGTATCCTATTTATGGTTTACAGTATCATCCCGAATCAATACTAAGTGAATATGGTCACGAACAATTAAATTTATTCTTAACCGAGGTAGGGGTTAAATATGCACATTGAATTTAAGTATCGCTATTATGAGAATGAAAAGGACTATGAAGACTATCAATTAGAAATGGATAACGTTCAAGATTCTAAAATTGCATATCGTCTTGATGAAGTAGGGGATGTCATTCACTTTGCAGAACAAGAACAACGTAACGGAAGTTATGTTGCACTTTATGTTACTTATGAAGCAGCACCTTTTTTTAATAAGGAAATGGTGGTCAATATCGTGGAACAATCCCATATTTTTGCTGCAGCTTATTCATTTAAATCGGTCAATTCGATAAAAAATATAAAAAAAGTAATGTCTACTAAAAATCATATAAAAACTGAAGGATTTTATTTTTGTGAAAGTGATAAAGCGATGATTAACAAGGTCAAATCGATTCATAAAGCCATCATCGAAGGGGCAACGTATCAGGTGAATTACACAACGCGCTTAAAAGCAGAAATTTTCTGTCCTATAAGTCACTTATATCATCAACTTACTATGTCACAAAATGGTAATTATACCGTTTTAATGGACACACCTGATATAAAAGTAGCATCAATATCGCCTGAACTTTTCTTTCAAAAAGGTGACTATAAAGGTAAATCAAATATGATTGTTAGCAAGCCGATGAAAGGAACCATGCCTAGAGGGAAAAATGTTAAAGAAGATGAGCTATATTATAATAATTTAAAAACTTCCTCTAAAGATATGGCAGAGAATGTGATGATTGTAGACTTATTACGTAACGATATTACAAGAATTGCTCAAAGTGGAACTATAGATGTACCTGAACTGTTTTCGATTGAGAAATATGACACAGTTTTCCAAATGACCAGTACAGTTTGTGGCCAATTACAAGATGACATTCAATTAATAGATATGATGCGAGCGCTCTTTCCTTGTGGTTCTATTACAGGTGCACCAAAAATAAATACAATGCAATATATAGCTCAGTTGGAAGACATGCCAAGATCCATTTACTGTGGAACAATTGGCTTATTACTTCCAAACCAAAGGATGATATTTAATATACCTATACGGACAATTGAGTATAATCATGAAGAAGCGGTTTATGGGGTGGGTGCTGGTATAACAATTGATTCAATACCTGAAAATGAAGTTCAAGAATTTCACGATAAAACTAAAATTTTGGAGCGGTTATAATATGCATTTATTTGAAACAATGAAATTGGATAGGGGATTCATTCCTCGGCTTGAATACCATTATCAACGTATTTCAACTTCTAGTGAGCATCTAGGATTTCAATTTGATCATCTATTATGGAAGCAGTTTATTCATAATATAAAAACCTTGCATTCAAAAGGCGTATATCGTTTGAAGGTGACGTTAAACAAAGAAGGGGAACTCAACTATGAGTTATTTCCGATACCCGATAAACCTTTTTTTACCGCACGACTAGTTCAACAAAAAAAGAATATTGATAAAGTAATCATAACTAATAAAACAACAGAACGTGATTATTTAACACATAATCATTTCACAGATTTAATACTGATCTATGATGAAGAAGGTAAAATTTTAGAGTTTGACATTGGCAACGTAATGATACAAGAAAGAGATAAATTGTATACACCAACATATAAAGAAGACATGCTCCCCGGCTGTATGAGACAATCTCTTATTGATCAAGGGGAAGTTATAGAAAAAGATTTTTATATCGAAGAATTTAAAGAAAAAATCAAATCGAGTCAAATCAACGTCTATTTAATCAATAGCTTAAGAGAGGTTGTCGGTGTTAAAGTATATGTATAATATATTTATGAAAAAGAATTTTAATGATAAAAAATAATGAGGTAGCCTATGACATTATTATGGTTAGCTATATTAATACTTCTTACTGTATTAGGTAAAAAGATGTCAAACCAAGCCATTAAAAACAATCAAGTGCTTATTGCTAAGTTAATAGCTACTATAACTACATTTTGTGCGTTTGTGTTGGTTTATTTGCTTATGCAATCTATAATGCCACATATTATTAAATTGATGAATGTGTTTTATCATCATTAATTTTGACGAGGTGATATTATGAAAATATATAGTCAAGGCGACCAAGCCATTGTTGTTTCAATAGAGAAAAATGTATCTCAAAGACTGACAGAAGATTTACTTTCATTGAGAGCATATTTAATTGATAAATCATATCCATTTATTACTGAAATTGTAGCTACAGAATCTGACCTAATGATTTGCTATGACGCAAGAGATATGATTAAACATCACCATATTCAGTCACCATTTTTATATATGAAAGCTTTAATTGATTCTATAAAATTAGAAATTAGACATCATCGGCAACAACTTCAAGCGAGATATATTCAAAAACAACAATCTGTTAATATTCCAGTTATATATGGCGGAGAATTTGGTCCTGATTTACAACATTTGTTAAAGCATCTTAAACTCAAATTAGAGGATTTTGTAAAACTACACACTCAAGAAAAATATTTTGTATCAATGATGGGGTATTCACCAGGATTTCCGTATCTTACCGGAATGAATAAAAAATTACATGTGAACCACACAAGTAAAAAGAAAAAATTCATCCCTAGTGGATCAGTTATTATTGAAGGGAAAAAATGTGGAATAGTTACTACTGATACATATAATGATTGGTTAGTTATAGGATATACACCAGTTCAACTTTTCTTTCCTGAGCAACAAAACTTTACATTATTAAAGCTAGGAGACAATGTCACATTTGAGTCTAAAGATATCAATGAAATAGAACTAGGAGATTATAAAACATGTCAATCATAATTGAAAATAGTGGTCTATTTAGTAGCTTTCAAGATTTTGGCAGAAAGGGATATGAACATGAAGGTGTCATCCCTAGTGGTGCACTAGATGAATTAGCACATGAAATAGCCAACCGTCTGGTTGCAAATGACAAGAATGAAGCAACACTTGAAATGACTCAAAAAATGGCAACAATTCGCTTCACTGAGCCGGCACTAATAGCTTTAACAGGTGGTAATTTTAAAGCTGAAACTGAACATATGAAAATTTATCCTAATAAATTATATCTCATCAATGAAGGTGAGACATTGAAATTTAATGAAACCAGTCGTACATCACGCGTTTATCTAGCAGTTGGTGGCGGTTTTAAACTAGAAAAATGGCTTCATTCAGCATCTACAGATTTTAATGTGGAGATTGGTGGTTTTAAGGGAAGAAAGCTTAAAAAAGGTGATGAAATAGAATTAAAACACCATTATTCTCAACGACATCTTAAGCTATTTGAAAACTTATCTGACAAACGTACAACTGATTGGGGAATTGATGGTTACGCATTGTCTTTTAATTATGTTTCAGATGTTTTTCATGTGATTAGAAATAAGGGAACGGAAGATTTTAAAAAAGAGGCGACGCGTCGTTTTACAACGGCTGAATATAGTGTGTCTAGTAAAACAAATAGAGTAGGTATGGTGCTTGATGGACCCCGAATCAAAGCATACTATGATGATATGCCGGCTCATCAATCAGTAAAAAGAGGAACCATTCAAGTTAAGAGAGATGGCACACCGATTGTATTATTAAACGATCATTATACATTAGGGAGTTATCCTCAAATAGGTACAATCGCAAGCTATCATCTAACAAAATTAGCACAAAAACCACAAGGCTCAAAATTGAAATTTCAATTTATAGATATCGAAACTGCAGAAAAAAACTTAATAAAGTATAGCAATTGGTTAAATCAATTGTTCCATGGTATTGAACATCGTATGCAATTAGAAATGTTAAAGTGACGTATAACTATGGAATTGTTTTCCCATAAATAAAAAAGAAGTAGTCTTGTGCACGTACATCAGATTTGGAACTTAAATTGAATCGTCCTGGAGACTGATGAACATAAGAAATACTGAGTTTATAATGAATCATTATATATGTAAAAGAACTCAATTATTTAAAATTTTAATAGCACTTTTATGTTGACAATTTACCTGTATAGCGTGCTTTTACTTGATATTTAAGACATAATACTATATATTTATAAATTGAACTATGTATTTTTATTACAATAAGATTACAAACATTTAAAAATCTTAATAAAAAGTTAACAACTACATAGTCTAAACAATGACGTATTCGCATTTACGATTTATATCAAATTTTTAAATTTATAAATAGAAATAATCGATTTAATCAAATGAATATAAAGTAATTTAAGCAGATAGTTATAATTTGAATTAACTGAAGGTAAAGTGAATCATTTAATGTAAAAATGATTCATTACTAAAAACGGAGGAAACAAACATGAGTTTACCCAAGAAGAAAATAGGAATTTTTACGTTCTTCTTATTAACGGTATTCACCATTACTTTGAAGACATATTTTTCATATTATGTTGACTTTTCTTTAGGTGTCAAGGGTTTAGTACAAAACTTAATATTGCTTATGAATCCTTATAGTTTGATTGCACTTGTACTAAGTGTTTTCCTATTTTTTAAAGGTAAGAAGGCATTTTGGTTCATCTTTATTGGAGGATTTTTACTTACGTTTCTACTTTACGCAAACGTTGTGTACTTCAGATTTTTCTCAGATTTCTTAACTTTTAGTACACTAAACCAGGCAGGCAACGTTGAATCAATGGGTGGTGCAGTAAGTGCTTCTTTCAAATGGTATGACTTTGTCTATTTCATTGATACTATTATCTATCTTGTCATTTTAATATTTAAACGTAAATGGTTAGATAATAGAGCATTCAGTAAAAAATTTGTACCCGTTGTGATGGCTACGTCAGTAGCATTATTTTTCTTAAATTTAGCGTTTGCAGAAACAGATCGTCCCGAATTATTAACAAGAACTTTTGATCATAAATATCTTGTGAAATACTTAGGACCATATAACTTCACTGTTTATGATGGTGTAAAAACAATCGAAAATAATCAGCAAAAAGCACTAGCTTCTGAAGACGACTTAACTAAAGTGTTGAATTACACTAAGCAGAAACGTACTGAACCTAATCCTGAATATTATGGTGCAGCGAAAAAGAAAAATATAATTAAAATTCACCTTGAAAGTTTCCAGACTTTCTTAATCAATAAAAAGGTAAATGGTAAAGAGGTTACACCGTTTTTAAATAAATTATCTAGTGGTAACCAAGATTTTACGTATTTCCCAAACTTTTTCCATCAAACAGGACAAGGTAAAACATCTGACTCAGAGTTTACAATGGACAACAGTTTATATGGCTTGCCGCAAGGATCAGCCTATTCACTGAAAGGAGATAATACGTATCAATCATTACCTGCTATACTAGATCAAAAGCAAGGTTATACATCTAATGTAATGCATGGTGACTACAAAACATTTTGGAATCGAGATCAAGTTTATAAACATTTCGGTATTGACAATTTCTATGATGCCACTTACTATGACATGTCTGACGACAATATTGTTAATCTTGGTTTAAAAGATAAACCATTCTTTAAAGCATCAGCAGATTATCAATCTAAAATGAAAAAGCCGTTTTATTCACACTTAATTACTTTAACTAACCACTATCCTTTCACATTAGATGAAGAGGATGCTTCTATTGATAAACCTAATACTGGTGACTCAACAGTAGACGGTTATATACAAACGGCACACTATCTCGACCAAGCTTTAGAGGAATATATTACTGATCTTAAGAAAAAAGGTCTATATGATAATTCAGTCATTATGATTTATGGAGACCATTATGGTATTTCAGAAAATCATAATAATGCTATGGAAAAATTATTAGGTGAGAAGATTACACCAGCTAAATTTACAGATTTAAACCGCACTGGTTTCTGGTTAAAAGTTCCAGGTAAATCAGGAGGCGTAAATAAAGAGTATGCTGGGCAAATGGATGTTATGCCTACATTACTACATCTTGTTGGTATAGATAGCAAGAATTACCTAATGTTTGGCTCTGACATGTTCTCTAAACAACACAATAACGTAGTACCATTTAGAAATGGTGATTTTATCACTGAAGATTATAAGTATGTGAATGGTAAAATTTACTCAAATAAAGATAATGAATTGCTTACTGAAAAACCTAAAGACTTCGATAAAAATAAAAAGCAAGTAGAGAAAGATCTTGAAATGAGTGACAGTGTGTTGAATGGTGACTTGTTCAGATTCTACAAAAATCCTGACTTTAAAAAAGTAAATCCTAGTAAATATGAATATAAATCAGGTCCAAAAGGGAACGAAAAAAAATAGTTTTTCAGTGAGTTGAAATTGTTAAGTGGTTGGGACATAATTCCTAGCAAAATAGCCAGTA
>NZ_KV811759.1:0-675 GCF_001813195.1 Staphylococcus sp. HMSC065D05 | reverse complement strand
CAAAATACTTTGTGTTTATATGTAATTTTACATTAAAATACTTAAAAAAATAAGGCCCTTTCGTATAATTTAACAAATACCACTAAACGAAATTAACGAGGTGCCTTATGTATAAAGATTATAATATGACGCAACTTACTTTACTAAAGGAAACTTCAGTACTTATCCCCACACATGATATGTTACAATATGTGAATGATATTGTTGAAACAATTCCTAAGACTGAATTCGATGAATTCAGACATCATCGTGGTGCAACACCATACCATCTAAAAATGATGTTAAAAGTAGTTCTATATGCCTACACACAATTTGTGTTTTCAGGACGTAAGATAGAAAATTTACTCAATGTTAGCATCCGAATGATGTGGCTATCACAAAATCAAAAGTTTTCTTTTAAAACGATTAATCGATGCAAAAACAAATAAAAAAATAATGAAGAATTATAGTTGGTAATATTTTAAAGGCCAAATTAATAAAAAGCTTTCAGAACCAAAAAACATCTACAGTCAAAGAAAAATTGATGTAGAGCTTGTTTTTGTATTTATGAATCTTATTTTGGGTTCCAATTGTATGTCCGTTTGAAGGAGAAATAAAGTCAAAAGAGAACTAGAATTTGTGCTGATGACACTTAATATAATAAAAGTAACAGCTCAACGAGCTGAAAATAATCAA
>NZ_KV811758.1:0-216 GCF_001813195.1 Staphylococcus sp. HMSC065D05 | reverse complement strand
CATATGCTGAATGATTATCTCGTTGCTTACGCAACCAAATATCTAATGTATGTCCCTCTGCATCAATGGCACGATATAAATAGCTCCATTTTCCTTTTATTTTGATGTACGTCTCATCAATACGCCATTTGTAATAAGCTTTTTTATGCTTTTTCTTCCAAATTTGATATAAAATTGGGGCATATTCTTGAACCCAACGGTAGACCGTTGAATGAT
>NZ_KV811757.1:3014-23601 GCF_001813195.1 Staphylococcus sp. HMSC065D05 | reverse complement strand
ATATAATTCCCACTAATTGGGGTCAGTCCAACATAGTACTCTCAATTGAGAGTGCTTTTTTTATATTAAACAGTTACAATAGATTATAAATACGAAACTTTTTTAGCAAAAATTGTAAGTTGATATTTATTGAAATGGGAGATTGAAACAAGTGACTCAAGAAATAAATTGTAATTTCAAACCACATATTCCCAGAATAATGACAGTTCCTGGTATATTGTTGATACGTGAAAATAAGTTGGAGTTTCAGGCATATAATCAAAACAATAATCCATTCAATATCCAATTCGAACTCTCTAGCATTGTGCGGTATAGAATATCTAAAGGTTTATTAGGAAATAAATTGTTTATTTATTATTCTGATCGAGAGTGGTATAAATTTAGTAACTTATCTAAAAATGACTTAAACAAACTCACAAAATATTTATATTAAAAAATAATAAAGAAAATTAAGAATTTGCAAAATATTGTCCTTTCTACTATAATACCTTAGTATTTATATCGGAAAAAGGTGATAAAATGGTTTGGACAATTATAAGCGGACTAGTCGTTGGCATATTGCTAGGATTTGTAATGCAGAGAACAAGATTTTGTTTAGCTGGTGGATTTAGAGATATGTACGTTCAAAAAAGTAACAAAATGTTTTATGCATTGCTTATTGCTATTACAGTCCAAAGTATTGGTTTACTTATTCTAAAGAACTTAAATATTATTGAGGTTCCAGCAGAAACATTTCCAGTTATAGGAACTATTTTGGGATCCTTCGTTTTTGGAATAGGAATAGTATTAGCTGGAGGATGCGCGACTGGAACTTGGTATAGGGCTGGTGAAGGGTTAATTGGAAGTTGGGTGGCATTAATATTTTATGCATTGACTTCAGCCGTAACTAAAACTGGGGTACTTCTTCCAATAATGAATCAAATAAATAAACCGACACAAGTCAGCACAAGTATGACAAGTACAACTGGTATACCACAATGGATTCTCGTCACGTTATTAACTGTAATTACAATATTTTTAGTTGTAAAAACAATTCGAAAGCCTAAAATAATGGTGCCCCAACTTAAACAAAAATATAGTGGTATTAGACATTATCTATTTGAAAAAAGATATCATCCATTTGTTGCTGGTATTGCAATAGGTTTTATTGCTTTACTTGCTTGGCCTATGAGTGAATCTACTGGGAGAATGGGTGGCTTAGGTATAACAACACCATCTGCAAATCTTGTAAATTATCTTATTTCAGGAGATTTAAAATTTATTGATTGGGGTGTGCTTTTGGTACTAGGTATATTCATAGGTTCTTATATAGCTGCAAAAGGGTCTAAAGAATTTAGATGGAGATTGCCAGATATTAAGACAATTCGCAATAGTGCGCTTGGTGGCATATTTATGGGATTTGGTGCTTCAGTTGCAGGTGGTTGCTCTATCGGTAATGGTTTAGTAGAGACAGCTACAATGAGTTGGCAAGGATGGATTGCTTTAGCCTCTATGATTATTGGTGTTTGGTTTATGAGTTATTTTATTTTTGTAAAACCTATGAAAAAGTTACAACAAGTATCTCAAAGCTAAGATTGGTTATTCAAATGTGACATTAGATAAAGTGAATGAGGAGGTATATCAATGGTATACGAATTAGGAACAGTAGGGATGGTTTGTCCATTTCCTTTAATAGAAGCACAAAAGAAAATGAATGATTTAAATCAAGGGGATGAATTGAAAATCGATTTCGATTGCACCCAGGCTACCGAAGCATTACCTAATTGGGCTGCAGAAAATGGATATCCAGTTACAAACTATGAGCAACTTGATGATGCATCATGGACGATTACTATTCAAAAGGCATAAAAACTTATAGTTATAAGGTTGATAAAAAGATTTTTTAAGGATAGAAAATTAAGCAAATTTAATTATAGATTAAATTGACGAGAAAAAAGTTAAATTAAGTAGCCATTAGCTATATCGTTGAAAGAAAGAGCTAAACTTGAAGACTGTTTTTAATTTAATGAAATTCGTTAGTAGAATTATGATAGCCTGAGACAACAATCATTGTCCCAGGCTTATTTATTATTGTAATGAGATAACTAAATCAAGATAATCTTTTTATTATACTGATTACTAACTTGGTGTAACGAAAGTAATTTGTTTTTAGTACTACGTTTATATATACAATGTAACTTAAAGTGACATACTGTGTAACATGACCTTACCTAATTTTGCTTTTTAAAAAAACACTCATTATGATGTTTTTAAAGGAAGTGGTAAGTATGAATATGAATGATACAATATTTCTATTTTTATGTACTCTATTAGTATGGTTAATGACACCAGGTTTAAGCCTTTTTTATGGGGGACTCGTACAATCAAAAAATGCTTTAAATACTGTAATGCAAAGTATGGTTGCCATTGTCATTGTCACATTTATATGGATAATGATTGGTTTCTCTTTAAGTTTTGATGGAGGTAATCAATGGATAGGTGGTTTGAAATTTTTGGGTCTTCATCATGTTGGTTTTGAAACTTCAAAAACTTTGAGTCCTCATATCCCTCTCTCATTATTTATGTTGTTTCAAATGATGTTTTGTACAATTGCGGTATCTATTTTATCAGGTTCGATAGCCGAGAAAATGAGATTCATTCCTTATCTGATTTTTGTGAGTTTATGGGTTCTATTAATTTATAGCCCTGTTGCCCACTGGGTATGGGGTGGTGGTTGGATTAGTAAAATTGGAGCAATAGATTATGCGGGTGGAACAGTAGTTCATATAACATCAGGTGTATCTGGTTTGGTTCTTGGGATAATGATAGGTATAGGTAAAAAGAAAGAAAAACATACTCCCCATAATCTATTAATTACACTTATAGGTGGTATATTAGTATGGTTAGGATGGTATGGATTTAATGTGGGCAGTGCATTTACATTCGATCACATAGCCATGATATCGTTTGTGAATACAGTTATTGGTGCAAGTGCAGGTGCTTTCGGTTGGTTAATCTTTGAATATATCTTGAAAAAGACTACAAGCTTACTAGGTCTTTTATCTGGAGCACTCTCTGGTCTTGTCGCTATTACACCAGCAGCAGGATACGTCAGCTATATGAGTGCTATGATTATTGCAATAATTGGTGGCATAGGTTGCTATATCGTTATAAATTTAATCAAAGTAAAACTCCAATATAATGATGCACTTGATGCATTTGGTATTCATGGTGTAGGTGGTATCTTAGGAGCTGTGTTTACAGGAGTTTTTCAATCACATCAAATTAATAGTGCGGTGCAGAATGGTTTTATCTATACAGGTGATTTTAAAATAGTAGTCATTCAACTTGGCGCGGCAATTGCGACTGTCGTTTTTAGCGCAATAGTCACATTTTTGATTGCTAGATTTATTAAAATTTTTACTCCTTTAGCTACAACTCAAGAAGAAGATAAAACCGGACTCGATGTTATAGTACACGGTGAGAAAGCATATTTCTATGGAGAGCTAAATAAGTTTAATCGTCATATTAAGTTTTAAAATTATATAAATGACAATCACCTAACACGTCAATTTATTTAATCGTATTCTAAACAATAATTTCAACTATTTAAAGCGTTGGTTCATATGATAAAATAAAAAGAAATGATGGATGACGTGATAGGTGATTTTTTATGAAAAATATATCAGATATAGCAAAACTAGCTGGAGTATCGAAAAGTACTGTTTCACGCTTTTTAAATAATGGATCTGTAAGTCCAGCAACAAAAGAAAAAATAACTAAAATAATAGAAGAAAATAATTATCAACCTAATCAATTTGCACAAAGCTTAAGAGCTCGACGTACCAATTTGATTGGAGCAATTATTCCACGTATGAATTCATACGCTGTTGATGAAACAATTAAGGGCTTGGTACACCAATGTAATAAACATCGATATCAGTTATTATTAAATTACACAGGATTAGAAATAGACGGTGAAATTTCGGCACTAAAAACATTATCACGTAGTAAAGTTGATGGAATCGTGCTAATGGCAACACATATTACTGAAGCGCATATTGAAGTCATTGAGAAAATAGATGTTCCTGTCATTATAGTAGGACAAGAACATGATCAACTATATAGTATATATCACGATGATTATGAAGCTGGATATAAAATTGGAGTACTCATTGGTGAAAAAGGATGTCGAAATGTACATTTCTTTGGTGTAAGTGAAGAAGATATTGCAGTTGGTGTTCAACGTAAGCTGGGAGTTATTCAAGCGTTGAATGACTATCACATAAGTCCGAAAATTTATGAGACAACATTTAAGCATGAACAAGCTTTTAAAGATGTAAGTCAGCAACTTAAAAGAGTACATCATGCTGATGCGATAGTTGGAGCAACTGATACCATTGCTTTTGCAATCCATAAATATTGCTCTGATCGTCAACAAAGGTTTTACAATTGTTCAATATATGGATTTGGTGGAGACCCTATGACTCAAATAGTATCACCTGTCATTCAAACGGTTAGCTATAATTACTTTGAAGCAGGAGAGCAAGCATTAAAAGAAATTAACCAACTATTAAAATGTGAACAAACAGCATTAAAAATAAAAATTCCTATCCATTTGAATTAACATGCACAACAAGCTTGTTTTAGTTAAAATGGAACCGATACCACATATAATGATAATTGCTAATCAAATTGATATAATTATTGTGAAAACATAGTTAAATGAAATAATTAATTATATGTTGACTGGTATCAATTGGATATTAATAGGCCTGAATTTAAACATGTCAAAAAGTGACATTATTAACATATTTGTCTTAATCGATATGTTAGAATAATAGAGTTATTAATATATAAATAGTTTTAGTAGGAGGTAGAACATAGTGGAGTGGACTCGTGAAGAGAGATACCAACGTATTGAGGATGTTGATGAAACATATCTTGAGCAACTGAAACACCAAGTGGATACATCTTTATATAGACAAACATTTCATATCCAACCTGAAATGGGTTTATTGAATGATCCAAACGGACTCATTTATTATAAAGGATACTATTATATTTCACATCAATGGTTTCCGTTAGGTGCTGTGCACGGTTTAAAATATTGGTTTAATTATAAAAGCAAAGATTTATTACATTTTGAGCCTCAAGGAACACTTCTTAAACCTGATACTAAGTATGATAGTCATGGCGTATACAGTGGAAGTGCTTTTGAATATCAAAATCACCTTTATTATATGTATACAGGTAATCACCGTGACCAACATTGGAATAGAATTTCCAGTCAAATGATTGCCAGAATGAACAAAGACGGAAAAATAGAGAAGTTTCCTAAACCTGTGATTTATGGACAACCTGAAGGCTATACAAGTCATTTCAGGGATCCCAAGGTATTTGAAAAAAATAATCAACTGTACGCTATTCTAGGTGCTCAAAATGAAAATGAGATGGGTCGTTTACTTTTATATCGTAGTCAAGATGTTGTTGATTGGCATTTTGAGGGTGAGATTAAAACTAATCTGACACAATTTGGTTATATGTGGGAGTGCCCTGATTATTTTAGACTAGGCAATAAAGATGTCATACTCATGTGTCCACAAGGTGTTGAAGCTGAAGGAGATAAATTTAGAAATATCTATCAATCAGGGTTTATGATAGGAGATTTAAACTTTAATAATCTATTTTTCGATCATGAAAGTTTTCAAGAATTGGATAATGGTTTTGATTTCTATGCGCCACAAACGTTTATTGATGCAGATGGACAACGCATTTTAATAGGATGGATGGGACTTCCAGATACAGAGTATCCTACAGATAAAGAGGGGTGGGCACATTGTCTTACTATTCCTCGAGTACTGACTATTGAAAATGGAAAACTTAAGCAACGACCTTTTAAGCAGTTAGAAGATTTAAGGACAAATAAAGAAACAGCTTTGGGATATGCTAATAAATTCAAACGTAAATTACATCCATATGAGGGTAAACAGTATGAGATGATTATAGATATATTAGAAAATGATGCTTCAGAAATATATTTTGAATTGCGTAGCTCTCGATCTGAATCTACACTAATTACTTATAATAAACACGAAAATAAACTCACTTTAGATCGTACCGATAGTGGGAAACTACCATCAAATGTCGATGGAACAACGCGTTCTACCATTTTAGACTCACCATTAAAACAGTTACAAATTTTTGTAGATACATCTAGTATCGAAATATTTTGTAATGATGGTGAGCGTGTTTTAACCTCACGTATTTTCCCAAATGAGGATGCTACTGGTATAAAAGCTTCGACTGAATCTGGTCAAGTATATTTAAAATTCACTAAATATGAATTAAAAGGGTGATTTATAATGAGACGTCTATTTCCCATTGGTGAGGCATTAATTGATTTCATACCACACGTAACACATTCAAAATTAAAAGATGTTGAACAATTTAGTCGACAAGTTGGAGGCGCACCGTGTAACGTAGCGGCTACAGTAAGTAAATTAGGTGGAAAATCAGAAATGATAACACAGTTAGGAAATGACGCGTTTGGTGATATCATTGTAGAAACAATTGAACAACTTGGCGTAGGTACGCAATATATTAAGCGAACTAATAAAGCAAATACTGCGTTGGCATTTGTCAGCCTTCAAGATGATGGTCAAAGAGATTTCTCATTTTATCGTAAACCTTCTGCAGATATGTTATATCAACCTGAAAATATTGATGAGATTCAAGTATTCCAAGACGATATTTTACATTTTTGTTCTGTAGATTTAATAGAGAGTGACATGAAATATGCCCATGAGAAAATGATTGAAAAATTCGAGTCAGTAGGAGGTACTATTGTTTTTGATCCTAATGTACGCTTACCTTTATGGGAAGATAAACTCGAATGTCAACGTACAATTAATGCGTTCATACCTAAAGCTCATATTGTTAAAATATCTGATGAAGAATTATTATTTATTACTGGTAAGAAGAATGAAGATGAAGCAATTCAATCTTTATTTAGAGGTCAAGTTAATGTAGTGATTTATACGCAAGGAGCACAAGGTGCCACTATTTTTACCAAAGATGATTATCGTATTCATCATGAGGGGTATCAAGTTCAAGCAATTGATACAACTGGTGCTGGTGACGCATTTATAGGTGCTATTATTTATTGCATACTCCAGGCTCGGCATTCTGAATGTAAAGATTTATTTAAGGAAAAGGGAAAGGATATACTAGCGTTTAGTAATCGTGTTGCAGCACTTACAACAACGAAACATGGTGCTATTGAAAGTTTGCCAACAAAAGAAGATATAAAAGACTATTATTGATTAAAAACATAAGAAATAAGTCAAACACCCACCTTTACAACTTCATATCGTAAAGGTGGGTGTTACATTATATTTTTTTAACATTACGTACTGAAGCGAAACAATTTTCGCCATTCTTAAAGTAAACAATACGTTCTTTTGAATCAATAGATTCAATATTATGCCTGTTTATTACAAAACTGTTATGACATCTAAAGAAACGTTCATCAAGCTGTGCTAATTCCTTTAAATTTCCATAAAATTCAATTTGTCGATTATCAAGATGTGCGATGAGTCTATGAGATTTCGTAGATGATTCAAAAAACATAATATCATCATATTGAACGTATACTGAATTACTTCCACGTTTTAACTCAATCGTATCTACATTACTTTCTTTAGATAATAATTTGAGTCGTGTATGTGCTGTTTCAAGACAATCTATGATTCTCATTTTTAATTCAGATGGATCATCCTTAAAAATAAAATCCATAGCAGCCACTTTATAAACAAACGTCAAATAAGTCAGTTCACTGTGACTGGTTACAAATATAATATTACCAACAGGATCATGTTTACGAATTTCACTGGCTAATTTAATACCGTTCATATCAGCTTCTAATTGAATATCAAGGAAGTAACAACCAATGTCATTAAGTTCTTTTGATTGCTCTAAGACCTCATAAGGATCATTTGTTGCTAAAGTTAACTCCATTGGCTTTTCTTCAATCATTATGTAGTTTTTAATGATTGATACCATATGTTCTCTTTGTCTTTGGTCATCTTCACAAACAAAAATTTTCATTTAATTCTACACATCCTTATGATTCCTTATTATTTATTTCTACTTTTTGTACAAAGTAACCATTTTCGATGACAGTATCTAATAAAACATTCTCGTTTGAGTCTGTCAGTTCTTTTAAAGTTGATAAACCTAAACCGCGATTATCGCCTTTGGTAGAAAAACCTTGTTCAAATAACTCATGAATTTTAGGAATATCATCACTACATTTATTCATAACGATAAAAGTGACAGATTCATCATTATCAATGAATGCGATATTGATGAGTGGTTCTTCAAGATTTTCTGAAGCTTCAATAGCATTATCAACTATAATACCGATAATACGACTAAGCTCAACAGTATTCATATCGATACGATCAATTTCATCAGGAACCTCAATACTAATTGGAATACGTTTTTCTTGAGCTTGAATAATTTTAGTAGTAATCAGCCCTTTAATTTCTCTCACTTTCAATTTTTCAATACCATTCATTTTAATAGAGCGAGTTTTTAATTTATCTTTCATTGGGACAATATGTTCATCAAAATATTTACGTAATCCAGGCATATCATCTTCTCTTATGTAATCTGAAAGAGTGGTGAGTATATTCACATAATCATGTCGGAACTTACGCATTTCATTGTTAATGCTTTCTATACGTAACGTGTACTCATAATATGCTTCGATTTCTTGTAGCTTACGTTTATATTTCATTTCACGTAGTGCGAAAGCCGATAACAATAATATAACCAAACTCAAAAATACGATAACAGAAACAAAAATGATGGCATAAAATTTTAAACTATTATTTTCTTGTAAATTAGTTTGTGAAATTATATAGAAGTATATAAAAGCAATAGCTAATACAAAAGAAATAATAAAGTAATATCTTTTGCTTATATATAAATAAATATACCTAAGCTTAATTAATAAGTGTTTAAATAAATGTGCCAAAATTAAAGATAAAATGACATAAATTAATAAATGAAAGATAGTAAATAAATAAATATTATGTATTATATCTTCAGTATATAAAGAGATGACTACTGTAATAAAATTTGTTAAATATGACAACAAAGTGCTCATTAACACTATAACTATAGAATACCATCTGACTTTTGAATAGAAGAAAATTATAATCATTAATACTACAAGTACAAGTGCTTGGCTTGAATAAACATTATATAATATTGCAGAAAGGATTATAATTCCAGTAATGAAAATATAATCCTTTCTTACAAATTTAATATTAGCAATAGTTTTTATAACCCAAACCAAAAGAAATATCTGTATAGCTGCAAATGATAAAAAGTTAAGCTCATCCAATTGAATACACTCTTTCTACTAAATTCTACTCATCTAGTTTAGTTAATTCTTCTGGCACTTGTGGCTCATCGAGATAACTAGCACAAGGGTTGTATTTTGCTGCGTTACCAATTACTGCCATAAAGTTTGAAAATATTTTTAAAAATAAGCCACCTAATAAATTCATATTTGTTAATCCTCCTTAGGAAAAAATATTGGTAAAAGTGTAATAGCCTCTATTACAACACCCGATATTACATTTTTTTTGAATACTTCTTCTAGTGTTAAAGCGATTGTTATGATTACGATAAAACTTAATATGGAGAGTACTTTTTTCTTCTTAAATAAATGTTTAGGTATAGGTTGTTTCTTGGTTGCAGCCGGTGCAAAAGATATTACTAATAAAAAACTAATCATGGCTAAAAAATAAAATATATTTGTACTAAAAGGAAGGTGTAGCACTAGCCAAGGTAAAAATAAAAAATAAAGAATATTTTGTATATGACATTGAAGAGTTGTTTTAGCATGTGCACCATGAGCAAAAATTCTTAATAGAAAGTAACTAATATGAGTTAAAAATGTAAAAATGAGCAAATCAAAAAAATAAGATAGTCCGTATAGAACCACTGTTTTTTCAATATTACCAGCAACTACTTGCATCCCTAAACGAACTTTTAGAAACTGAATGTAATCTAAGTTATTTTTACGTTGTAAATATTGAGCAAATTGCTCAATATTTTTATCGATGATTTTCACTTGTTTACTACTCTCCTCAAGTGTCATTATACAATTTTGCGCAACATATTTTAGAAAACATGCCTAACTGTCAAAAAAACATACCTAAGTGTTTTAATTAAGTACTATTAGTTATTTTATCATATTTAGTTTTACAGTTGAGTACTAAATATTGCTATTTACGAAATTTTAATCTTTAAATGGAAAAATCATGTTTTAATAGACTCATATCACAGAGATGTGATTGAAAGATAGTTGAAAAATTTGCTTAATCTAGTAGAGTGAATGTTAAATTCATTCGTATCCATTACCTTAATTCGAAAGGAGTGAAGTTATAATGGCAGCAGATATCATTTCTACAATCGGTGATTTAGTAAAATGGATTATCGACACAGTTAATAAATTCAAAAAATAATTTTTGAATGAGTCTATTGTAACTTTTGTAACTTTGTTTTCTTCGTATAATTAATACTATTAGTGAGTTGTTGAGCCATCCCAACTTAATAATTTACTAATATAAACTAAGCAAGTGAGAAGCATTTGCTAGTAGCTGTAGTTTCCTTGGACTCAGTGTTACGTATTATTCTTAGCTACCTTAAATAGGTAATTATTTCTAGCATGTAAACTATCGTAAACAACATTCAATTTATCATGTTAAATAGATAAATTCACTAAAATTTTTTCATAATTAATAACATCCCCAAAAAATAGATTGAAAAAATAACTGTAAAAACATTCCCTTAATAATAAGTTATCAAGCCGTGAGTCTCTCCCAAGCTCACGGCTTTAACTATGCTATTTATAAAGATGTGGTTTTAGATTTTTGAAAACTGGAATATATTCTCTTTGTTGATCTACTAAGTCTATGTCGATATGTGTTGTTAGTACACCTTCTTTATCATCTAAATGGCCTAAAATTTCACCATTAGGATTAATGACAATCGAATTTCCAGCATAACTGGTGTGACCATCATCACCACAACTATTACAAGCTACAATAAAAATATCATTTTCGATTGCTCTCGCTTTTAGTAATGATAACCAATGATCTAGTCTTGAGTTAGGCCACTGCGCTACATAAAAAGCAATTTTAGCACCTTTTCTAGCTGGATAGCGTAATATCTCTGGAAATCGTAAGTCATAACAAATGATTTGTGTCACAAGTGTTTGATCAGATAAATAAAAAGGTTCAGGGACTATATGTCCACCACATAAAAAGTCTGGTTCACGTAACATTGGCACGAGATGTATTTTGTCATATTCATTAATCAATTCTCCGTTTTTATTGATTGCAAAAGCAGTATTATATATATGATTTTCTCTTATATTTGAAACTGAACCTGCAATGATATCCACATTAAATGTATGTGCTAAATCTTTTATAAAGAGAGAACTGTCTTTAAGATTTTTATCAGCTTTTTGTTTTAATTCTTCTAAAGCATAACCGTTATTCCACATTTCTGGAAGCACGACGACACTGGTATCTTTATCTAAATATTGCTTAAACTTAGTTTTGATATTTTGCATATTTTTTTCAACATTTCCACGTTCTACATTGAATTGAAGTATTTGGATTTTCAATATATTCACCCGCCTGTCGTTTTAGTTATAAGATACTAAAATTGCCAGTTAAAGGCAAAATTTCATTTAAAATATCTAAAATTTAATCATGTTAATCTATACATACAACTATATTGAACTAACATAAATTTTGAAATTTTGTTAGGCTTAGGGTGAAGCTTTAGCTTACATCTAATTATCAAGTACTAATTAAAATAAAAAATTTCATGAATTCTGTTGTTTACAAATAGTTACTTTTACGTTTCAACTTTATTAATATTAATTTTCAATAATCATATTTAAATGCAAAATGCTTAGTTTTTTTATATACTTGAAATAACAAAAGATTGTAATGGGGAGGTGGTTGAATCTATGAAAAAGTTTAACATTAAACATTCATTTATGCTTACGGGCTTTGCGTTCATGGTAACTACATCATTATTCAGTCACCAAGCACATGCTGAGGGTAGTCATCCTATTGACATTAATTTTTCTAAAGACCAGATTGATAAGAATACAGCTAAGAGCAATACTATCAATGAAGTGAATGACACTAGTCGCACAGGAAATAGTATGAATTCGGATAATGATTTAGACACAGATATCGTTTCAGATAGTGATTCAGATTCAGACATTGACACATATTTAGATAGTGATTCAGATTCAGATGGTGACTCAGATTCAGGTAGTGACTCAGATTCAGGTAGTGACTCAGGTGCAGACAGTGATTCCGATTCAGATAGTGACTCAGATTCAGACAGCGACTCAGATGCAGACAGTGATTCAGATTCAGACAGCGATTCGGACTCAGATAGTGACTCAGGTGCAGACAGTGACTCGGATTCAGATAGTGACTCAGATGCAGACAGTGATTCAGATTCAGACAGTGACTCAGACTCAGATAGTGACTCAGATTCAGACAGTGACTTAGACTCAGATAGTGACTCGGATTCAGGAAGTGACTCAGATTCAGATAGTGATTCAGACTCTGATACAAGTTCAGGTAAGGATTCACATACCGGAAAAAAACCTGGTAATACTAAAGGAAATACAAATAGACCTTCTCAAAGTCATACGAATCAACCCCAAAGGCCTAAATACAATCAAACAAATCAAAACAATATAGACCATAATATTAATCATACACGTACTAATGGAGACGGTGCGCCATATAAACGTCGACAAAATATTATTAATTCTAGCTCAGGTCATAGAAATCAAAATAATATAAATCAATTTATATGGAATAAAAATGGCTTTTTTAAATCTCAAAATAATATCGAACATAGAATGAATAGTAGTGATAATACCAATTCATTAATTAGTAGATTTAGACAATTAGCAACGGGTGCCTATAAGTACAATCCGTTTTTGATTAATCAAGTAAAAAATTTGAATCAATTAGATGGAAAGGTGACAGATAGTGACATTTATAGCTTGTTTAGAAAGCAATCATTTAGAGGAAATGAATATTTAAATTCATTACAAAAAGGGACAAGCTATTTCAGATTTCAATATTTTAATCCACTTAATTCTAGTAAATACTATGAAAATTTAGACGATCAGGTTTTAGCTTTAATTACAGGAGAAATCGGCTCAATGCCAGAACTTAAAAAACCTACAGATAAAGAAGATAAAAATCACAGCGCCTTCAAAAACCATAGTGCAGATGAAATAACAACAAATAATGACGAACACTCCAAAGATTATGATAAGAAAAAGAAAATGCATCGAAGTCTTTTATCATTAAGTATTGCAATAATTGGAATTTTTCTAGGAGTCACTGGACTATATATCTTTAGAAGAAAAGGGTAATAAAATAAGCATCTCGCCATGTATGATAATTGATTTATACATGATGAGATGCTTTTATTTTTAAAATATAAAATGGAATATAAATGTTGCTTGTTCTTGCAATTTTTTAATAGAATCTCCACCTATAACTTGAGCTAATACAACCGAACCATTCATAAGCATGTGTATACCTATTGGCACTGCAATTCGTTTTGTATAAACATAAGCAAGTGAGAAAATGACTCCCATTCCAAAATATACTGGTATAAATTTGAAGTCATTATGTGCTAAAGCGAATATTAGAGAGCTTACTACAGATGCAATGATAAAGCTTACCACACGTGATCCTTTTATAAAGTTATACAATTCTCCGAAGATAACTTTACGAAAAACGTATTCCTCTAAAATGGGACCTACGATGGATATTAAAACGATAAATATCGGCATTTGCTTAGCAATAGCCATTAACCTTTCTGTGTTTGGACTTCTTTGCGGACTTCCATTGATGGCAAATAAAATTATACTGATAATGAATTGGTAAATCATCACAATACAAAATCCTAATAGAACCCAGGCGAGAATATATCTTTTAGGTTCCTTATGTCCTTGTTCTAATTGAGTAGGATTTTTAATGGTTGCTTGCATGAAAATGATTAACAATGCAGCGATGATGAAGATAGATACTTGCATGATAATCATTGTTTGGGCAGTTTGCATTTTAGACATATCTCCAAGTAAATGGCTACCTAAAACCAAACCAGGTAATATTTGAGCTAAACCGTAGAATAGAACGGTTAATAGGGATACCCATAACCTTTTCATAATTTCCCTCCATCTATATATGTATATTATATATTTTATCGTAAATAAAGGATAAGTACAAAATTAATAGTCCTTATTGCTTGATATATTGACCAATTTTGATTAATATTAAAAACAGATTAGCACTCTATATATCAAAGTGCTAAATCACATGTAAATGAAGGAGGAACAATCATGCTTAAACCATTAGGAAATCGTGTGATTATTGAGAAGAAAGAGCAAGAACAAACAACTAAAAGTGGCATCGTTTTAACAGATAGCGCTAAAGAAAAATCAAATGAAGGTGTGATCATTGCAGTTGGACAAGGTCGTTTATTAGACAATGGCACACAAGTTGCTCCTCAAGTCAGTGAAGGTGACACAATCGTCTTCCAACAATACGCAGGTACTGAAGTGAAACGTGGCGACAAAACATATTTAATTTTAAATGAAGAAGATATATTAGCTATTATAGAATAAAGTGCGAATTTTAAATATTAATTAAATGATTTAATAAGTGGAGGTTGTTTAGACTATGGCAAAAGATCTTAAATTCTCTGAAGACGCACGTCAAGCAATGTTACGTGGCGTTGATAAATTAGCAAACGCTGTAAAGGTTACAATTGGACCTAAAGGGCGAAATGTTGTTCTAGATAAGGATTATACAACACCTTTAATTACAAACGACGGTGTAACAATTGCTAAGGAAATAGAGTTAGAAGATCCATATGAGAATATGGGTGCAAAATTAGTGCAGGAAGTTGCGAATAAAACAAATGAAATTGCTGGGGACGGTACTACTACAGCAACAGTATTAGCGCAATCAATGATTCAGGAAGGTCTTAAGAATGTTACAAGTGGTGCAAATCCTGTAGGTTTAAGACAAGGTATTGACAAAGCAGTGCAAGTGGCTATAGAAGCACTTCATGAGATTTCTCAAAAGGTTGAAAATAAGAACGAGATAGCGCAAGTTGGAGCTATTTCAGCAGCAGATGAAGAAATCGGACGCTACATTTCTGAAGCAATGGATAAAGTAGGTAACGATGGCGTTATCACAATTGAAGAATCAAATGGATTTAATACAGAATTAGAAGTAGTTGAAGGAATGCAATTTGATCGCGGTTATCAATCACCATATATGGTAACTGACTCAGATAAAATGATAGCTGAATTAGAACGTCCATATATATTAGTAACGGATAAGAAAATTTCATCATTCCAAGATATTCTTCCATTATTAGAACAAGTTGTGCAGTCTAGTCGACCTATTTTAATTGTTGCGGATGAAGTAGAAGGTGATGCGCTTACTAATATTGTTTTAAACCGTATGCGCGGAACATTTACTGCTGTAGCAGTTAAAGCTCCAGGATTTGGTGATCGACGTAAAGCAATGTTAGAAGACCTAGCAATATTAACTGGTGCTCAAGTCATTACTGATGATTTAGGTTTAGAACTTAAAGATGCATCTCTTGATATGCTAGGTACTGCAAATAAAGTTGAAGTGACTAAAGATCACACAACAGTCGTAGATGGTAATGGTGATGAAAATAATATTGATGCTCGTGTAGGTCAAATTAAAGCGCAAATTGAAGAAACTGATTCAGAGTTTGATAAAGAAAAATTACAGGAACGCTTAGCAAAACTAGCTGGTGGCGTAGCTGTTATCAAAGTAGGGGCTGCAAGTGAAACAGAACTGAAAGAACGTAAACTAAGAATTGAAGACGCATTAAATTCAACACGTGCAGCGGTGGAAGAAGGTATCGTTGCTGGTGGTGGAACTGCGTTAGTCAATATATATCAAAAAGTAAGTGAAATTAAAGCAGAAGGTGATGTTGAAACAGGTGTTAATATTGTTTTACAAGCATTACAAGCACCTGTTAGACAAATTGCTGAAAATGCAGGATTAGAGGGTTCAATTATTGTTGAACGTTTAAAACATGCTGAAGCGGGCGTTGGTTTCAATGCAGCAACAAATGAATGGGTTAATATGTTAGAAGAAGGTATAGTAGATCCAACTAAAGTAACTCGTTCAGCGTTACAACATGCAGCAAGTGTAGCTGCTATGTTCTTAACAACTGAAGCAGTCGTTGCTAGTATTCCAGAGCCAGAAAATAATGAACAACCTGGAATGGGTGGCATGCCAGGTATGATGTAATAAGGCTTTTAAGAGTTGGTTTAAAGGCATTTATAAAATTAAATGGTCATAATTTGGTCATAGAAATTTAAAAAATAAAATGCCGATAGGTTCAGCTGAACTTTTCGGACATTTAAAATAAATCTTTTGAGACGTTTTCCATAAGTTGGCTAAACTTTTGGGAGGCGTCTTTTTTATATGATTCTGTAATCTTTGCGTAGATGTTCATTGTGGTATTGATATTTTTATGGCGTAGTCGTTCTTGAATTTCTTTAATGTGTACACCAGCCTCAATAAGTAATGCACAATGCGTGTGACGGAATGAGTGCGTTGAAATATCTTTATTAATGTTTGTGTGTATCACATAATACTATTAATCCAAGTGGATAATTTTCTAATAACCAAAGGATAACCATTATAATCTGTAAACACAAAATCATTATCAATATATAACGCATCTTTCCATTTGTCTTGTATTTCATATACATCAATGAACTTTATAGTTTGATTATTTTTAGATAATGTTTCAATTTGTTGCTTTAATTTTGTAATAATTTTATTTATAAATTCCATTCTAAAGGAAATACTCATATTTGATAAAAAATCTAAAAATTCATCATCAGTGTAATGTTCAGATTCTTCGATATTAATTGATATGTAATGACTAAATTCACCAGTTTTTAAAGGTATATCATAGGAACTACCAGGGTAAACATAGCCTTCTAAATAAAAATCTTTTTCATAATTTTGTTTTCTAATGGTTAATAATTTTATTATTGACATGGATGAATATATAAATAATTATTGATTTATATTTTCATCAATTAGTAAATATTTCTGTAATTTTTTAGTTGAAGGTGTAAAATGTGATATCTTTCATGATGAATGACCGCAGTTAAAAGGCTCAACAATTTAATGCTGAGCCTTGTTGTTAATCATCTAAATTTTTAGGATTAAAATGTTTATAGATTGTATGTCCTTCTTCACTTATAATGTTGCTAGCAATCTCCTTTAATATTGGATAATAATTATTAGCAAAACCTACAATTATCTGATTAATTATTACCGATGATAACTCTCTATCTGTAGGCAGTGCAGAATTAATTATTTTAACTAAATCTAAATACATAATTTCATTAGAATTTCTATGAGCGATATATTTAAGGAAATTAGCTTGAACCTCCTCAAAAACACTATATTTTAAATCCATTTCTAAAAATATTAAACTAACAGTTTTAGTGTTTAGTTGGCTTTGTCCCATTTCTGATGCTAATTCTTGAATTGATTGATATAAAAGTCTAATATCGTTTTTATCTTCTAACATTTAGCTCACTCCATTTAAAATAACCATGATATTGATTCTTTAATAGTTGTTGATATTATCCCGGCATTTCCCTTACTTAAACCAGCATTTAAAGCTCCTCGATATGCAGCGTCTCCAACAGCTTGAGCTGGTACATCTGACAATTTAAGTAATGGTTTCAATTCTTTCACTATAGGTGAATAAGCTTTATCAAACAAGTTAGCCGCTTTATTGCCACCGACTTTTTTAATTACTTTTCTTGCATCGCTTTTATGATTTATTATAAATTTAATTGCTGTTTTTGCTACTTTTGTTGCTCCGATTCGTTCTTGAGCTTGAGGATTTTGAGGTAAATCGGGATTTCGATTAATTTTAACACCATCAACATTTACATATTGTGGTTGGTTTACTTTTTGAGAACTTTCTTGAACTTCATTCGCATTTGCTAAAGGGGAAACTGAAGAAACTACAATAGCACTTAAAACTAGCGATCCAATACTTTTACTTAAATTCACAGCTTATCTACTCCCGTAATCAAATTTTTAAACCAAGCACTTACAACTTTAGTCTATAGTAATAATTTTAAAATTGGTGTAATTTCTCTAAGTGTCTGTTTCGTATACATAAGTGTCTATATATAACTTTTTACTTTTATTAACTTTGGAATTACTTCTGAGAAAAGTCCTGTGTTGCAGTGAAAAAATAATATATGTAAAAGATAAATGTGACGTGCGTTTCAAAATGTAAAAAAGTTGACTGAACAAAACGTTCTCTGAAGAAATTAAGATTATTTTTATAAATATAGTCATAATAAAGAACATCATACGTAGTATATGATGGCTTAAACGTCGAATTTGAAATTAAAAATAAACATAGTATGAGTAGCGTCATTTAATTATACTATGATTTAAAACTAACTGAGATTCATGAATCCCCAAATGTTGAGTAACTTTCAACATAGGTTAATAGTATCATAATTTAAGAGTAGGTACTAAATTTATATATGGTATTCTTTTAAGAAAAAGGGCATGATGAATGATGACAACTATTATAATTTCTATATGTTCTGTGATATTTTCTATTTGCAGTTTTATTGTAGCATTATTGAATAGATTAGATAATCTCAGACCACAAATTTATGTTATTTTGAATACAAAGAAAGATCAAGAAGGTAAACGTATAAAGGCGGAAAATATAGAAATAAAAAACTTTGGTAAAGTACCTGGTATTATTACTGCTATTAAAATTATTTGTGAAGAAAATATTTATACTAATAATAAACAGTATAAATTTGAATCGATGTTTGAAACTGCAGATAATAATTATATAAGTCTAGAAAAAGTATTAAATCTATTATGTAAAAATCATATTTTAACTCCTAATCAAAGTTTGATATTACCTATAAATCAACCTGCTAAAAGTAAAAACGAAAATTTAGAAAAATTATCTAATTATAACGAAGTGCAGGAATATTCTATAAATACAATTTCAGAAATTGATACAACGCTATCAATAAAAGTATATTATCAAAAATCAAAAAAAGGATTAACTTTTAATCATACTTATAAAGATACTAGTTACTTAATTTGTAAATAACTAATGGTCATAATTTGGTCATAACGGAGTACAAAAATAAAAATAATGGTATTTCCGAAGTGTTAAAACGCTGATTTAATAAGCTTTTATATATGTATTCAAGTATATTTTAGCTATGACATAATGCCAGGTATGATGTAGGTATTTTATTGATTTTAGACTTCAATATAAATATTTAATTTAAATTACTAAAAAGCTTCTCAAAAGTTGAATAGACTTTTGAGAAGCTTTTTTAGGTATGAGTTAAAATTATCGTAATTACAAAAATCGTCAGATATCTCACTATATAGTAAAGTTATAATGTTTAGTCAGTAAAGCTCTGAGAAATCAACGATTTTAATGCAGTTATAAAAGTGTTATCTCAATGTTGAAAGTAATAAAAAGTCTTTAGTATTATTCGGTAATTTTAAATTGTAAAAAATTAAAATACATGATATATTATAAATAAAATAAAGTATTGTGTGTATTTTGTTCGATTATGCTCACACTGTAAATATCAGTATCATAGGCATATGATATCGAATTTTAATTTAAATCAAAAATTTGGGAGGCACATACAACTATGAAAGACATCAAACCTAATAATTCGAAATTAATACAAACATATTTAAGTAAGAAAACTATAAGATATGGCACAGCAAGTGCATTAACATTGGCACTCTATTTATTTAACAGTAACGTAACTGTGTATGCGGATGAAAATACTGCAAATCAAGGAACATCACCAAAAACTTCACAGACAGCACCTACAAATAATAATGAAAATACAGATGCAACAGCCGTAACAACAGATCAAAATAATAATGATGAAGAAGAATACGATGCGTCATATGAACTACCAATTCTTTATGTAACTGTCTGGCTAGATGATCAAGGAAATATTATTAAAGATGCTGTGGAAGATGCTAAAACCCCTGCTTCAGAAAGGCAACCGGTGAAAATTCCTGGGTACCAACATTATAGAACTTCTGTGAGTGACGGAATTACTAAGTTTATTTATCGTAAAATTAGCACTGCACAATCACCTATAGTTGAAAATAATCAACAAAATAATAATACAAATAATGTTGTTGAAGCAACCAATCAAAATAAAGATGAAGTGAATGGAAAAGAACAAAATCAAGCAAATACTTCAGTAACAAATACACAAATTACCAAAAACGAGAAAGACGAAGACACAAAAACACTACAGAAAGATAAAGACGAGAAAGAATCTAAAGACACCAAAACACCAAAGAAAGACAAAGAAAATAAAGACACAAAAACTCCGAAGAAAGATAGAGAGGAGAAA
>NZ_KV811757.1:0-2914 GCF_001813195.1 Staphylococcus sp. HMSC065D05 | reverse complement strand
GAAGAAAGATAGAGAGGAGAAAAAACCAGTAATAACAAGTAATGGTAAAGACGAGAAAGACGAAGACAGAAAAACACCAAAAAAAGACAAAGAAGAAAAAATCACAAAAACTTCGAAGAAAGAAAGAGAGGAGAAAAGCCCAGCAATACCAAAAAGCGACATAGACGAGAAAGACACAAAAATAACTAAGAAAGACAAAGTAGACGAAATTACAACAACTTCCAAGAAAGATAATAACAATGATGTACAAGATAAATTACCGGAAACAGGTAAATCAAACGATATTCAAAATCCTGCTTTAATAATGTTACTTGCTGGTTTAGGTTTATTAGGATTATTTAGAAATAAAATAAGAGAATAGTTAGTCATAGAGTGTGGATGTACAATCTGCACTTTTTTTATCGGAAAATTTATTATATAAATAAAATATTGTGCGAAATTGAATGAGGTGGTATATTTTAAAGAAACATATTTATTTATAATTAATATTTTTGGATTGAATATTGCTGTATTAATTATAATTTTAAGGAGCTAAAAATGAAGGAAAACAAAAGAATAAACAACTTAGACAAGAACAACACTCGTTTTTCTATTCGAAAATATCAAGGATATGGCGCAACTAGCGTAGCTATTATCGGCTTCATAATCATTTCATGTTTCAATGAGGCAAAAGCAGATAGTGACAAATATGAAATAAGGTCTCATCAACAATCAATGACTAATCATTTAACCACTTTACCATCTGACAATCAAGAGAACACCTCAAATAAGGAAATCAATAACCAAAATCATGATATATCTCAATTAAGTTTAAATAAGTCTATCCAAATGGACGAACTTAAAAAGTTGATTAAACAATATAAAGCCATTGATCTAAATGACAAAACTGAAGAATCAATCAAATTGTTTCAAGCTGATTTAGTGCAAGCGGAATCTCTAATGAACAATCCTCAAAATCAGCAAAATGTCGATGCGTTTTATCATAAATTTTTAAACAGCGCTGGAAAGTTAAGAAAAAAAGAAACTGTATCCTACAAACATGAACGAAGTGAGAGTAGTACATATCGTTCAGGTGATGAAGTTAGAAGTCAAACTTATTCTCATATTCGACATAAAAGAAATGCAGTTTCTTTTAGAAGTGCGGATCAATCAAATTTGTCAAATGACCCTTTAAAAGTAAATGAAACCAATCCAGAAATTCAAAACGGAAACTTTTCTCAAGTGTCTGGTGGGTCATTGCCAACCAGTTCTAAGAGATTGACAGTAGTTACAAATGTAGACAATTGGCATAGTTATTCTACTGATCCTAATCCTGAATACCCAATGTTTTATACTACAACTGCAGTTAACTATCCAAATTTTATGAGTAACGGAAATGCACCTTATGGAGTAATTTTAGGAAGAACAACAGATGGTTGGAATAGAAATGTTATTGACTCAAAAGTAGCAGGTATTTATCAAGATATTGATGTGGTACCTGGATCGGAATTAAATGTTAATTTTATATCTACTAGCCCTGTATTTTCTGATGGGGCTGCTGGTGCTAAATTAAAAATCAGCAATGTAGAACAAAATCGTGTATTATTTGATAGTCGTTTAAACGGTATGGGTCCGTATCCTACTGGTAAGTTATCTGCAATGGTAAATATTCCCAATGATATTAATAGAGTTCGAATCTCATTTTTACCTGTTTCTTCCACAGGTCGAGTTAGTGTACAAAGATCTTCGAGAGAGCATGGTTTTGGTGATAATTCATCTTATTATCATGGTGGTTCAGTGAGTGATGTAAGAATAAATAGTGGATCTTATGTGACCTCTAAAGTGACACAAAGAGAATATACAACTCAACCTAATAGTTCAAACGATACTTTCGCACGCGCAACAATTAATTTGTCTGTTGAAAACAAAGGTCATAATCAATCAAAAGATACATATTATGAAGTTGTTTTACCGCAAAATTCAAGATTAATTTCGACTAGAGGAGGTAGCGGTAATTATAATAATGCCACTAATAAACTTAGTATTCGATTAGATAACCTAAATCCTGGTGATAGAAAAGATATATCTTACACAGTTGATTTTGAATCCTTAAGCCCCAAACTCATTAATTTAAATGCGCATGTACTATATAAAACCAATGCCACATTTCGAGGAAATGACGGCCAACGAACTGGTGATAATATTGTTGATTTGCAATCTATAGCACTATTAATGAATAAAGATGTGTTGGAAACTGAATTGAATGAAATTGATAAATTTATACGTGATTTAAATAAAGCTGACTTTACGATAGATTCATGGAGTGCATTACAAGAAAAAATGACAGAAGGTAGAAACATTTTGAATGAGCAACAAAATCAAGTTGCTCTTGATAATCAAGCTTCTCAAAAAACTATCAATAATGTTACTCAATCCTTAGAAATATTGAAAAACAACCTTAAATATAATACACCACCTCAACCTATTATTAAATCAAATAATCAAATTCCCAATATAACTATATCTCCAGCGGAAAAAGCAGATAAGCTAACAATCACTTATCAAAATATTGATAATGAGAAGGCTTCAATTATAGCAAATAAATTGAATAATCAATGGTCTCTTAACAACAATATTCCAGGTATAGAAATTGAAATGCAAACAGGTTTGGTAACAATTGATTACAAGGCAGTTTATCCCGAAAGTATTATAGGGGCTAATGATAAAACTGGAAACAGTGATGCAAGTGCTGAGAGCCGTATCACTATGCCGAGAAAAGAAGCAACACCACTATCACCAATTGTTGAAGTGAATGAAGAACGTGTGAATGTAACCATCGTACCTAATGGTGAGGCAACCCAAATAGATGTTAAGTATAGAACTCTAGACGGGCAAGAAACGACACTCATTGCAAGTAAAAACGAATCATCATGGA
>NZ_KV811756.1:0-9685 GCF_001813195.1 Staphylococcus sp. HMSC065D05 | reverse complement strand
TTTATATAATTCCCACTAATTGGGGTCAGTCCACATCAAATAAAGTGACCTATGACTTTTATCTTCTCTATTTTTCAATTGAATTAAAATAATTCTTTACATCTCTCCAACCACTTACGCGTTCAAATCTATGTTCATTAACATTATGAGAAGCAGTAAACATAATTGATTTCCCTTCAAAAATTTCCAATTGCTTTGGATTATCATCAATAAGATAATCTGCAAGAATAATATTCTTTCTACCACAAAATACAAAATGTTGTGGATCTAAAAAAGGAAAGAATTCTAATAACCATTCATATTTGTCATGAAAAGAGGTTGGTACATCCATCGCTGCTGTGGCTATGTATATGTCGTAATGCTCATTGAGTTGTTTTACAACTTCTTGAGCATGCGGCATTACATCTAAATTTCTAAAGAATCCAGGTTCTTTTAAAATATCCATGACTAACCCCTCATGTTCGGGTATCATATGTTTTAATTTTTTACCGTTTAATGATTCCATTTTGATATTTAAATCCGCTCGTTCATTGACCGCTTTAACAACAGCACCCAATGTATCAGCAAGCACTTCATCCATATCAATGGCGATTCTCTCTCGCGTCATGCGCTTACACTCCCTGTTCTTGATATACGTGTTTAGTATAGCAAAATTTTTTCCTTCTGTTTAATCTATTTAAGTGCGATATCACATCTTTTTAAATCAGAAGCTATCAAAGAGTGTTAGTTTAATACTCAAAATGTTTTAAAACTTCAATCATCTTATCATTTTGTTCTGGTAAACCAATAGTAATTCTAACACCGTTAGGGAATAAACGTGTAATACATCCTACGTTTAACAATGCATCATAAAGTGCTTGACTTCTTGAAGTTTTAACAAAGACAAAATTAGCTTGACTTGGTAAAAAATACTGACTTTGAGGAATTTGATAAAATCTATCTCGTTCAAAACTATTTTTTTGTGTCACTTCTTTCAAATACTCTTGATCTTCTAAGGCAGCGATTGCTGCATATTCTGAAATTCTAGTAACATTAAATGGTGGACGAATAATATTCCACTTTTCAATGGCGTCTTCAGAAGCTATAACATATCCTACTCTTAATCCAGCTAATCCATATGCCTTAGAAAAAGTACGTAATAAAAAGGCATTGTCAAAATCCTCCTGTAACTTTAGCGTATCAGGAAAATCATCAACAGTAACAAATTCTACATATGCTTCGTCAATTAATACAGGAATATCACTTGGGACACGTTTTAAGAAGTTAAATAATTCATCGTGCGAAAAGTAAGTCCCAGTTGGATTGTTAGGATTGCATAACCAAATTAAAGACGTTTTATTATCAATCTGTTGTAATATACCATCTAAATCAAATCCACCATCTTTGAGAGGCACTTGGATAACATCAGCAGATTCCACAATTGCATTATGATAATATTGTCCGAAAGTAGATTCACTAGTGATAATCTTATCTCCTGGTGATAATACGGCTCTTGATATCATTAGAATGACCTCATCTAAACCCGCACCAAATAAAATACGAGATGCATCAACATTAAGTTGTTGACTTATTGCTTCCCTTAATTTTGGCGATCCAGATTCCGGATAATAATATAATTCATCTAAATGAGATTGAATAGCCGTTTTAACTTTTGGACTTGGACCATATACATTTTCATTTGAAGCAAGTTTATGTAATTCACCTTTAATACCATACTGTTTTTTTAAAGATTCTGGAGAAAGCCCTGGCGTATATGCTGTTAATTGGTCTAATTGTTTCTTCATACATAGATCACACCTTAAATTGACTGAAATTTTAAAAAACTTAGTACCTATTATAAACAAACTCATACCTTAAAATCAATCACACTTCTAAGATTACATTTTAAATTCGCTATATCGGTTGAAATAGTTAAATTATAAATAGCTATTCGATGTTTAAATGGTACATCGAATAGCTATCAAATCAATCTAGAAACGCACAATTTTATTTTATTAATTTTTCTTTTTCTAAGTATTCTCTTGCTACTTTATAAGGATCCTCTTTCTTCACTGTTACCTTATAATTCATTTCTTGCATTTCTTCATCTGTGATTCTATTCTCCAATTTATTGAGTGGTTTTTTAACTTCAGGATGGTCATTTAAATATTTTTCTTTAAATAGCGGTGCTCCTTGGTATGGAGGAAATACATGTTGATCATCTTTTAATACTACCATGTTATATTGTTTTAATTCAGCATCAGTAGAATATGCGTCTATGAGATTAATATCTCCCTTTTTAACTGCAGTATAACGTAATTTAGGTTCCATAGTTTTAACATTAGAAAGATTAAGATGGTACGTTTTTTTAACAGCTTTGTATCCATCTGGTCTATCATTAAATTCCAATGTAAAACCTGGTTTAAGTTTATCTTCCACCTTGCGTAAATCACCTATTGTTTTAATTTGATGTTTTTCCGCAAAGTCTCGTTTTACAGCTAATGCATACGTATTATTATATTTCATCGGTTTAAGCATTGTCATATGATATTTTTTTTCTAAACTAGACTTTGCTTGTTGATATACGTCTTTCTCTTTTTTAGACTTTAAATCTTCTTTCGTTAATTCACCTAATACGGTACCTGTAAATTCTAAATAACCATCAATTTCATCTGACTTAAGCGCATTAAATAAGAATGATGTTTTACCCATGCCATCTTTGACTTCTACAGTATCATCTGTGTCTTCTTCGATAAGTATTTTATACATATTAGTAATAATTGACGGTTCTGATCCCAGCTTACCTGCTAATGTGATTTTATCACCTTTTTGAGCTGCCATAGGTATAGCAATAGCTATGATAATCACAATTACAATTGTCCCTAAAGAAATGAGCAATTTTTTATATGATAAACGTTCCATGTATCTTAAAATAAAGTCAAAAATAATAGCTAGAAATGCAGCTGGAATAGCACCTATTAAAATGAGTGCACTATTGTTACGATCTATGCCTAATAATATTAAATCTCCTAGACCACCAGCGCCTATTAAAGCTGCGAGTGTAGCAGTACCAATGATTAATACCATAGCTGTGCGTATTCCTGCCATGATGACAGGCATTGCAATAGGGAGTTCGACTTTGGTCAATCTTCTAAGTGGTTTCATCCCAATACCTTTAGCCGCTTCAATAAGAGAGGGATCGACCTCCTTAATACCTGTGTATGTATTACGTAGAATAGGAAGTAACGCATATACAACTAAGGCGATAATTGCCGGAAGTCTCCCAATTCCGAAAATTGGTATCATCAAACCAAGTAGTGCCAGTGATGGAATTGTTTGTAGAACAGCTGCAATATTCATGACGATTTCTGAAAGTTTTTTCGTTTTAGTAAGCAAAATTGCAAGTGGTACTGCTATAAGAGTTGCAATGAAAAGGGCTATAAAAGAAAGTTGAATGTGTTCAATTATAGTAGAAAATAGCTGTCCTTTTCTATCACTTAATGTCGCAAAGAACTCATTCATGTGTCGCATCCTCCTTATTGAGAGATAAATAAGTAAACACATCTTCTCTATTTAACAAATATCGACGATGTTGTTCTTTATCGTTGACCACAACTGCATCATAATGAGACAAATCTTCATAAATATTATTTAAGTACAATTCAGCATCTACTTCAGGATAATGAATAACATTTGTGTTGTCATCTACAGGTCGATTAATTCCTAAATCTTTAATCTTCACTTGATTCACAATATTATGCGTTGTATCCAAATGACTACCCATGAATTGCTTTACAAAATCACTTTTAGGTCGCGTTCTAAAACCTTCAGGTGTATCAATTTGTTCAACATGGCCTTCATTAAGTAAACAAATTCTGTCACCTAGTTTCATCGCTTCTTGGATATCATGCGTTACAAAAACTATTGTTTTCTTAATTTGCGTTTGTAAGTCAATTAAATCGTCCTGCAACTTCTCTCTGCTAATTGGGTCAAGAGCACTAAAAGGCTCATCCATGATAATAACGGGAGGATCTGCAGCTAATGCTCGCACTACACCAACCCTTTGTCGTTGTCCACCCGATAGTTCATCAGGTTTTCTATTTTTAAATTGCTCAGGGTTTAAACCTACCATAGTCAATAATTCATCCACACGTAAATTAATATCGTTATCTTTCCACTTTTTCATTTGGGGTACTTGTGCAATGTTTTCTTTGATGGTCATATGAGGAAATAATGCAATTTGTTGTAGTACATATCCAATATCCCAACGCATTTCGTAAACTGGATAATCACTAATTGGTTTATCTTTAAAATATATGTAACCTTCGCTTAAAGGAATTAAACGATTGATCATTTTAAGTGTTGTTGTCTTACCACAACCTGAAGGACCAATTAACACAAAAAATTCTCCCTCTTTAATATTAAAACTTACATTATCTACAGCAATATTATTACCATATCGCTTTGTGACATTTTTAAATTTAATCACTTTTTCACCTTCATTCCCTCTACAAAATAGTAGACCATTTTAATCTATATTCCCTATTAAATCATTTTTAATTGAAAATTAACATTTATTATATTTCAAAAATCCAAATTAACAAAAAGTATTATTAATACTTAATATCTAACTTCATATAATTAAAAAACGACGAAATCAAAAGATAGGAGATTTCGTCGTTTAATCATTTATATACTAGTTTTATAGCTTTGTATGGTTTCGATAAACTTAGGACAATAATGCTTTAATTTATAACTTCCTACACCATCAATAGCAATCATTTCTTGTTTCGATTCAGGTTTACGCTTAGCAAATTCTTCGAGTGTGTAATCAGAAAATATACTTACAGGTGCTATTCCAAGTGTATCACTTAGCTGTTTACGTACATCAACAAGCTCACGATATAACGCTCTATCCACACCTTCAACAGTGTTGATAAATACCTTCTCTTTAGTTTTTTGTTTAAACGGAGTGGTATAAACCTTAGTATGATTATTTAGTAATTGCTTCACGGATGTATCACACATAAGAATTTCATCATTTTCATTTAAATATCCTTTGAAACGTAACTCATCAATTAAGTGTGATAACTCAGATGTTGTGTAATTTTTCATCAATCCATGTGTCGTTAATTCATTATAATGATGGTGTTTTATATAATCTGTCACTTCTCCACGTAAAACTTGTATAATAACACTATAACTTTCCTGTTGCTTCATTCGAGCAATACAGCTAATAATCATTTTAGCTTCACGTGTCATATCATACGTTTTATTTTCCTGTATACAATTACTACATTGATTGCATTCCTCTAGATTTTCATTGGGTTCAAAATAATGAACAATTGTCGCTTCTAAGCACTTTTTCGTTTTGGTATATTGAATCATTTTTGTTAATTTTTCGCCCATTTTATCTTTATAGTCATCATCAGCTTGGGATACAGTAATAAAATACTCATGTAATCCCTTATCTCGTTCACTAAACAAAAGGATGCATTCACTTTTTAAACCATCACGTCCCGCACGTCCAGCTTCCTGATAGTAAGATTCCAAATCTCCAGGCATGTTATAGTGAATGACATAACGTACATTTGATTTATCAATACCCATACCAAATGCATTTGTCGCAATGACAACCTCTACACGATCATACAAGAAATCATTTTGCGCCTCTATTCTCTCTTTATTCGTTAAACCAGCATGATAAATTGTGCTCTTAATTTTTTCACTATTTAGAGCTTCGTGTAATTCTTCAACCTGCTTACGAGTAGAACAATAAATGATTCCTGCCTGCCCTTCATGATTTGCAACATAATCCACAACAAATTTTTGGCGCTGATAAGTGGGATTGACTTTGAAGATTAAATTGCGTCTTTTAGTACTTGTCTTGACAACATCATTTTGTCCAATTGATAACTTAGACATGATATCTTGTTGAACTTCAGCAGTTGCCGTAGCTGTAAGTGCAACTATTGTGAAGCTTTGAGGTAATGTAAAAACTTTTTGTATGACACTTTGGTAACTAGGTCTAAAATCATGTCCCCACTTCGATATACAGTGTGCTTCATCAAAAGCGATAAGGGGTATTTTTATTTTACGTAATAAATTTAGAAAAAATGTATTTTCAAAGCGCTCTGGAGCTACATATAAAAACTGAATGGCACCACGCTTTATTCGCTCTTCAATCTCTTTTTGTTGTTTATGAGTCAAACTACTATTCAAATATGCAGCTTGAATTCCCATTGCTTGTAGTTGATCAACTTGGTCTTTCATCAAAGAAATAAGTGGACTTATAACAATAGTTGTGCCACCCTGCATTAAACCCGGTACTTGATAGCATATCGATTTACCGCCACCGGTAGGTAGTACACCCAGTGTATGCTGATGATTTAATATTTTAGTTATAATTTCTTCTTGTCCTGGTCGAAATGACTTATAACCAAAATAATGCGATAAAGTCTCTTGCATGATTACATTCCCCTTATTGTTCTTTAATTTCTTCAAGCTCACTCCATCTCGTGATGTCTGCTTCATAAGTTGCTTCAAGTTGCTCTTTTTCCTCATTAAGTTCTTTGATTCTTGCATAATTATCACTTGCATTAATCATTTCTTGTTCAAGCTCTTCTAAACGCGTTTCAGTCATTTCTATACGCGTCATAATTGTTTCGTATTCTAACTTCTCTTTATAGGAAAGTCCTGTTTTCTTTTTTGGTTGATGCTTATGTTTATTTTGTTGTTCAGTTTGTTTAGATAACATGGCTTGGCGTTCATGTTCCTTTTTAAAAGATTCATAATCTTCAAATGATCCAATAATTTTTTCGATTTTACCATCATGAATAAACCAATATTCTTGTACCACTTTATTTAAGAAATAACGATCATGACTGACAGTAATGACAGAACCACCAAAATCATCAATGTAATCTTCTAAAATCGTAAGTGTTTCAGTATCTAAATCATTAGTCGGTTCATCTAAAAGGAGTACATTAGGTTTATGAACAAGTAAACGCAATAAATACAGACGCTTTTGTTCTCCACCTGAAAGTTTATAAACTTTTTTACCGTGTGTAGCGCTCGGAAATAAAAATCTTTCTAACAATTGTGTAACTGAAATTGAGGTACCATCTTTTTCTTTAGCCATTTCACTTTCTTCTCTTAGATAGTCAATCACTCTAATATCACGTTCAAGTGTCTCTTCGGTTTGCTTAAAATAAGCAACCTTAACAGTCTGACCGATTTTGAGCTCACCCTCATAGTCCTGATCTTCATTACTTAAAATATTAAGTAATGTTGTTTTCCCCGCTCCATTAGGTCCTACAATACCTATACGTCTACCACTTTGAATAATTTCAGTGACACCTTCAAATAAAACTTTATTATTAATTGATTTTGATAAATTCTTTAACTCATATACTTGTTTACCTAACCTTGAATATGCAAGATTAAGTTCACCCTTATCTTGTGCATGTTGCGTCTTAACATCTGATTCCAGTTGATTAAATCTATTGATACGTGCCTGTTGTTTAGTAGTTCTTGCCTTTGCTCCTGCTCGCATCCATGCTAGCTCTTGTTTATACAATGCTTTTTGTTTTTCTTGTTGCTTTTGTTCTATTAATTCATTTTCTGCACGCATTACTATGTAATCTTCATAATTACCTGGATATGTTTTTAACTTCCCTCTATCCAGTTCAATAATTCGCGTCGATACTTCATTTAAAAAGTAGCGATCATGTGTTACAAATAAAACTGTATGCGGATATTGCTTAACATAATTAATAAGCCAACGGATGGATTCAAAGTCAAGATGGTTCGTCGGTTCATCTAGCAAAAGTAAATCCGGTTGCTCTATTAGAGTTTTAGCCAATACAACTCTTTTTTGTTGACCACCCGAAAGTTCAACTATTTTCTTAGTTGTATCGTGAATCCCTAGTTTAGATAAAATCGTTTTAATTTCTGCATTATAATCCCATGCATCCTTTTGATCCATTTCTTCTTGTGCTTCCATCATTTTATTAAAATTAGAGTCACTTTGATCTAACGCATAGCGATTAACCGCTTCTTCATATTTTTTTATAATTCTTAATGTAGGGGTATCCGAACTTAAAACAGCTTCGAACACAGTCATATGACCATTGAGGTCTTGTTTTTGAGAGGAATAACGAATGCGATATTGATTAGGGTGGGTAATATCTGCAGTAAAATCTTCGTCTAGACCACCAATGACTTTTAATAGTGTACTTTTACCTGTTCCATTAATACCTACTAATCCAATTCTTTCATGCTCAGATATAGATAGGTTAAGATCATTAAAAATTTCTTTATCTGCATAGGATTTATTTAAATGTTCAATTTTGTATGCTTCCATGCTTATCTTCCTTTTCAAATACTGGAAATTGTCAACTATCGAATTTTCAAAAAAATTTTGTTAAGCTAAATTCAGTTCTATATATTATACACCTTTTTAGATTCAAAAGATATAAGGAGACTTAGATATGTCAGATTTATTCCAAAACGCACCACCCTACATTCAGGCGCTTATAGCCGGAATAATCACGTGGTTACTAACTGCTTTGGGTGCGGCAGCAGTTTTTATATTTAAGAAAGTGAATGATAAAGTCTTAAATTCGATGCAAGGTTTTGCAGCTGGAATCATGATAGCAGCAAGTTTTTGGTCATTATTACAACCCGCAATTGAATCAAGTGAAAATAGCGCTATGCCATGGCTTCCTGCAGCAATAGGTTTTATTCTCGGTGGCGTTTTTATCAGGGTTCTAGATTATATTATTCCCCATATTCACCAAAATGCCCAAGATAAAAACCAACAACAAGAGGGTGTGCCTACCTCTCTTGGAAAAAATGCACTACTTGTGTTAGCTATCACACTTCACAACATACCTGAAGGACTATCTATCGGAGTTGCATTCGGTGGTGTTGTATCTGGTAACAGTCACGCTACATTTTTAGGTGCGATTGGTCTAGCGATAGGTATCGGCATACAGAATATTCCTGAAGGTGCAGCACTATCGATGCCAATCCGTGCCGCAGGTGCAACACGTTGGAAAGCATTTAATTATGGACAAGCTTCAGCAATTGTTGAGCCTATTTTCGCTACTATCGGTGCTGCGGCAATTTTAGTGGTAAATCCTATATTGCCTTATGCACTGGCGTTTGCTGCAGGTGCAATGATTTTCGTTGTTGTTGAAGAACTGATACCTGATTCTCAATCAAGTAACAACACTGATTTGGCAACTTTAAGTCTAATGATTGGTTTTACAATTATGATGATTCTAGACGTTGCACTTGGATAATTTATATCATTAAAAAAAGAATCATAATAGATTAATCAACTATATTGTTTTACTTTATATTTAGCCTTGTAACCCAATCATTTATAATCAGAGAACATCATTGTCCTTAACATTAATCATAATAAAAATTTGAGATTTTGTTTTATAGTTAATAAAACAAATGACTTCAATTAATTCCAATATAAATAAAACATACTTATAAAGTTATATGTTGATATTAATGTTTTTTCTAAAAAAGGTGTGTCATCGAAAGTTTCAAAGTTATTTTATTTATACAAAAATATATTAAATACAGAAGTCACTCTTAAAGATATTCTAATTTCAAAATGATTAGTAAAGATATTAATATAAAAATAAGAGCCCAGGACATAAAGTTCCAGGATAAGTAAATAAAGACA
>NZ_KV811755.1:0-224 GCF_001813195.1 Staphylococcus sp. HMSC065D05 | reverse complement strand
TTAGAATAACTATTTCTATCCTTTAAAATAGATTTTTGAAATTCGTATCGATACTTTCGCTCAAAATAATCATTGATTTGCTTTTTGTATTTTTTGATTTTAGTTCTTTTGAGACGTATTTGTTTTCTTGTTTTAGTACATTTTTCATTGTTGATATGTTGGTTTAAATCTTCGATTTCTTTATCTAAGTGACTACCAATCAAATCTATTTCTTCTTTTGTTAA
>NZ_KV811754.1:0-652 GCF_001813195.1 Staphylococcus sp. HMSC065D05 | reverse complement strand
CTCTATAATAAATTGGACTGATGACTAAAAATCATCAGTCCAATTTTTATGTTTGAATACAAAAATGGCGCAATTACCTCTATAATTATTAGTTACCACACAAAATAAAAAAGAAAGGTAATGCGCCTATGTGTAAGTCTATATTAAATACATTAAGAATTAAAGATAAAAATCTAAATTTTTCAGATGAAGTGATTGAGAAAAAACATAAAGGACGAATGAGCTTGTTTTACTATGCCGAGCTCACTTATCAACCTACACATTGTGAAAATTGTTCAACTAAAAATGAAAATTTCTCTATAGTAAAAAATGGTAAGAAAACCTCAACGATTACTTTACTTAAAATTATGGAAATGCCCGCTTATTTAGAACTTCAAAAACAAAGATTTTATTGTAAATCATGTGACAGTCATTTTACTGCTAAATCTAATATTGTCGACGCTCATTGTTTTATTTCTAATAAAACAAAACTTGCAGTTTTAGATAAAGCACAAGAATACCGCTCTCAAAAATCTATCGCTAAGTCATGCTTAGTATCATCAATGACTGTGTCTAGAGTGATTAATCAAGCGGCAAGCGACGTAAGTCAGTCTTCTTTTGATGCTCTACCTGAACACTTAATGATGGACGAATTTAAAAGTGTTAAAAATGT
>NZ_KV811753.1:18213-38154 GCF_001813195.1 Staphylococcus sp. HMSC065D05 | reverse complement strand
ATTGTAGCCATTTTTATTATTTTGGATGAAAAACTCTTTTTGGAATTTTGCATTTTTATAATGTGCAATTACACTACTCCTTTTACTAATATCAACACCTAAGTAATCGATAAAAAAACCTCCTTTGAATAGTTGAGAAGCTAAAAACTTTACTTAACCTTTCTCATTTCATTTTCCTATACACGGTTTCAGGAACCCAACATACTACAAACGAATTTCAAAAGGCGAGAGTAAAGCTGACTTGTTTTTTATACGGATTTAAAATCCAAGAGTCTGGACAGTCTACTCCTCTCTATAACTATAAAAAATAGCTATGAAAAAATCTATCGTCATAGATTTCTTCATAGCTAATCTTAGTATGTTTTTATTTTATAAATTAATATTGTTCTAGATTAAGACGTAGGTTTAACAACCTTAAAGTCAAGTTCTTTATTGTCATTTAAATCTACTTTAATGATTGTACCTTCAGGTAGACTTTCTTTAATCATCATACGTGCAATTGGAGTTTCTATTTGTCGTTGAACAAAGCGTTTTAATGGTCTTGCACCAAATTGTGGTTCATACGCTTCTTCACCTAACCATTTTTTCGCTTCTTCTGTCACTTCAATTGAGATATGTTGATCTAATAATCTCATATTTAATTGTGTTAAAATTTTATCTACAATCATACTCATATCGTTAACTGATAATGGTTTAAATAACACGATATCATCCATACGATTTAATATTTCAGGTTTGAAGTATGCATGTAGACTGTCCATAACTGCTTTCTCTGTATCATCACTAATTTCACCAGCATCTTTTACATTTTCAAGTAATACTTGTGAACCAATATTACTAGTCATGATGATAATAGTATTTTTAAAGTCAACACTTCTACCTTTAGAATCCGTAAGACGACCTTCATCTAGTATTTGAAGTAATACATTAAAAACATCGCTATGTGCTTTTTCAACTTCGTCTAACAAAATAACTGAGTATGGATTACGTCTAACTGCTTCAGTTAATTGACCACCTTCATCATGGCCTACATAGCCTGGAGGTGCACCAATTAAACGTGATACAGCATGTTTTTCCATATATTCACTCATATCAATTCTAATCATATGTTTTTCAGAATCGAAAAGTGATGAAGCAAGCGATTTTGCTAATTCAGTTTTACCTACTCCAGTAGGTCCTAAGAATAAGAAACTTCCGATTGGTCTATTCGGATCTTTAATTCCAGCACGTGCTCTAACTACTGCGTCAGATACTAAATCAACTGCTTTATCTTGACCTACTACACGTTTGTGTAAGATGTCACTTAAACTTAATAGCTTTTCTCTTTCTGTTTCCACAAGTTTAGACACAGGTATACCTGTCCATTGACTAACTATGTCGCCTATTTCTTCATCTGAAACGACTTCACGAATCATTCTTTCACTATCTTCGCCAGTTTCATCTTGAAAGGCTTCCTCAAATTCTTGCAATTCTTTTTCTAATTGCGGAATTGTGCCATATTGTAATTCTGCTGCTTTTTCAAGATTACCTTCTGTTTGTGCATCTTCAAGAGCTTGACGACTACTATCTAGTTCAGCACGTTTTTCTTGTACTTTAGCAATTTTTTCTTTTTCTTGTTCAACACGTGATTTTAAAGAGGCTTGTTTTTCTTTTTCATTAGATAATTCCTCTTGAAGTTCTTCTAAACGATGTTTACTTGCGTTATCAGATTCATTTTTCAAGGCACTTTCTTCAATCTCTAATTGCATTACTCGACGATTTACTTGGTCTAACTCTGTTGGATTTGATCCCATTTCTGTACGTATTGTCGCACACGCTTGGTCGACTAAATCTATAGCTTTATCTGGCAAAAATCTATCGGTAATATATCTATCAGATAACTCAGCCGCTGCAACAAGTGCACGGTCTTGTATACGTACACCATGGTAGACCTCATAACGTTCTTTTAGACCACGTAAAATTGATATTGTATCCTCAACATCAGGTTCACTGACACTAACTTTTTGGAAACGACGTTCTAATGCTGAATCTTTTTCAATATATTCACGATATTCATTTAATGTCGTAGCACCTATACAATGCAATTCACCACGCGCAAGCATTGGTTTCAACATGTTTCCTGCGTCCATAGCACCATCTGTTTTACCAGCACCTACTAACATATGAATTTCATCAATGAATAAGATGATTCGACCTTCAGATTCTTTTACTTCTTTCAATACTGCTTTTAAACGTTCTTCAAATTCACCTCTATATTTTGCACCTGCAACTAATGCACTTAAATCAAGCTCGAAAATTGTTTTATCGAGTAATGATTCTGGAACGTCTTTACGTACAATTCGTTGTGCTAAACCCTCAACAATTGCAGTTTTACCTACACCTGGTTCACCGATTAAAACCGGATTATTTTTTGTTTTTCGACTTAATATACGTATTGTATTACGTATTTCTTCATCTCTACCGATGACAGGGTCCATTTTACCTTGACGTACTTCTTCTACAAGATCACGACCATATTTTTCTAAAGCTTCATAATTAACTTCTGGATTTTGAGATGTCACATGATTTCCCCCTCTAACTTTAGTTATAATTTCTTTAATGACTTCTGCTTTATTGCCGACCCATTTTTGAGTAGTCTCATCAGTATCTATGGCTGCACGTAATATATGTTCCATAGAAATAAACTCATCTTCATAGGACTTCATATATTTCTCGGCTTTGTCTAATAATTCATTTGTTTTAGAACTAATATACTGTCCATACTGAACATTGTCTCCTTGTACTGTTGGATAATGACTTAATTGATTATCGTATGCTTGTTCTAATTGATTAACATCAATATTTGCTCTTTCTAATATACTTTTAAATAAACTGTCATTTTCATTCATCGCAGCTTTTAATAAAGCTTCAATTTCAATATTTTGTAATTCATATTCTTTACTGTACGCGACTGCTTTTTGTAAGGCACCTTGTACAGTATATGTCATTTGATTAATATCCAATTTATTTCACCTCTATCATTCAGAGTGGGTCAAAGTATAGAAAAATAAATTTGACTTTGACTTTCTTTGACCTTAATTATATTATAGACCCTTCTAATCATTAAATCAACATTAATTGCTCATGTTTTTCATTTTATTATGATAATCAAGTAAAAAAAGAGGAAGAACTCAATTCCAAATGAATAGAGTTCTTCCTCTTTAATTAATATATTATTTCTTTTTTATACTTTTCAATATTTCATCTGTCAATGCCTCTACGCCATCATTTTCAAGATGGATGCCGTCTGGAGCAAAATACTCTGTATGCCCTTTTGAGCGACTATACCAATCAATTAGAGTTACATTCTTTTTATCTTTAGCCGCTTCTGCCATCAACGTATTAACATGGTTTTCATATGATCGTGGCACTCTCGTATTTACAAGATATACTTGTGCCTTTCCAAATTTACCAATCAACTGATCTAATTGTTCTTTAGTAAAATCACCATTTGTACCTAGCTCAAGTATGACTTGATCTGTTGGTTTACGATATTGCTTATATTGTTGATTAACGAGGCTCTCGGCCTGATAGAGTTGACGACCGACTTTGCCATCGATTTTAGCTTTGGGTACTTTCGTTTTAAATTGTTCCCCTATATCTACCATAACTGAATCACCAATTAATAACGGCTTAATTTGCGTATATACATCATTATCTTTTGTATTCGCTTTAGTTTTACCATCGCTTGTTAACGAAATATTATCAATCGGTATCATGTGAATAAGATATTGATCAGCCTCATCGGTATTAAATGTTTGCGCTTTGTTCGATATGGTATCTTTTCCAAACTTATCGAAAACGCCTATTAAAATGAAAATAGTAGGTAAAAGTATAACAAGCGTTACAATAGTTCTAATAAATTGAGGTTTGTATGTTTTTTTAATTGCAAAAGCCTTAAAACCTTGCTTTCTCAATGGTGTTTCTACATATTTAAATGATAATTCTGCAAATAAAACTGTAAGAATGATGTCCAAAATATAAACATACATTGGCATTTGACCATCAATAAAATAGCTATGAACAAAACTCATTATTGGGAAATGCCACAAGTACAAACTGTATGATCGCTTTCCAATATAAACAAATACAGGATTTCCTAATAACTTAGCTAAAATTGTAGTTGGATGAACAACACTTGCAATAATTAGCAAAGTCATTGTTGAAATAAGATAAAATCCACCGTTATAAATCCAATCACTTTCATCACTAACAGTAAAGAATAATAGAATTAAAAATGTAAGTCCTATGATACCCGCACTATTAATCACAGTTTTTAATCCTTTAGGTGGATTGGGATTTAATTTAAAAGGTGGCCAAATAAATGCTAGAAGTACACCTAAAAGCAGTGTCTGCAATCTTGTATCAGTTCCAAAATATACTCTTGAATGGTTCAAGTGAGGTTGAGAAATAACAACCATCATTAATAATGAAACCAAAGATATAATCCAAAACATCAGTATGACATTTTTCTTTTTCTTAACTATAGCCATAAATAATAAGAGTATTGCTGGGAAAAAGAGGTAAAACTGCTCTTCAATGGCTAGTGACCATAGATGCTTTAAAGGCATAAAAGAAAATTGCTCGAAATAATTGACATCTTTAGCAATATACCACCAATTAGATACGTAAAATATTGCTGCTATCATATCATGTTTAACTCTTACAATATGCTCAGGGTGGAATAATAAAGTTGCAATTCCAACAACTACTATTAATACGAATACCGCTGGTAATAGCCTTTTTATACGACGAATCCAGAAATTTTTAAGATTTATTGTTCCAGTATCTTCATACTCTTTGAGTAATAAGCTCGTAATCAAATAACCTGAAATAACAAAAAAAGTATCTACGCCTAAAAAACCACCTGTTAACCATTGTTTATTCAAGTGATAAATAATAATACCAATGACTGCAATTGCTCGCAAACCATCTAATCCAGGCATATATCGCATTTTTTTAGCAGAGCGATATTCATTATTTAATTTTTTTCTCATTGTTACATTCTTCCCTAATAATAATAAATTTTATAAGACGCGTATTTTTTAATCATTTTCATTAGACGCACGCTATTATTTCTAATCAATTTATTTAAACAAATCTTATCCTTATTAAATTAACAAGGTCATTCTTTAGATTACAACCATCCCTGCTATGTAATCAATGTTATTAATGAATATACTTTATAAGATATGCCTCGTTAAAAGGTTATAAGTCTTAAATATTGTAATACATTTGTAATACTAATTCAATTTTATTGTAGAGATAATTTATAAAAATATTAAATCAAAATACAATATTGTATTTTGAATTTCCTTTTATAAAGATAAAAAGAATAGCTACATCATTTCTCAAAACAATGAGTAGCTATCCTTTCAATTATCCGATGCCTAAAGCTATTTTGGCATAACGAGACATCATATCTTTATTCCATGGTGGACTCCATACAATCATTACTTCTGTATCAGAAATTTCCGGTATCTCAGCTAGAACGCTCTTAACTTGTTCAATAATTTGTGGTCCTAATGGACATCCCATCGAAGTTAATGTCATTTCAACTGTACATAAACCTTCATCATCAACATCAACTTTATATACTAAGCCTAAATTAACGATATCTATCCCTAACTCAGGATCTATTACCATTTCAAGAGCGCCTAAGATACTATCTTTTAGTGCTTCTTCCATCAGTATCACCTCTTTAAAATTTTCTTTACACCAATATATCAAATATCCGACAAAACGCCAATAAAATGCTATGATACTGTTACATGATAATTAACAACACAAGGAGTAATATATGCAACCTTATTTAATTTGTCTAGATCTAGATGGTACATTATTAAATGACAATAAAGAAATCTCACCTTACACTAAACAAGTATTAACCGAATTACAACAATGTGGACACTACGTTATGATTGCTACTGGAAGACCTTATCGTGCGAGCCAGATGTATTATCATGAACTCAATATGAACACACCTGTGGTTAATTTTAATGGCGCATTTGTGCATCACCCAAAAGCAAATAATTTCGAAGTGATACATGAAGTACTAGATGTTGAAATTTCTAAAAATATTATTACAGCGCTTCAACAATCTCATATTACAAATATCATTGCCGAAGTAAAAGATTATGTCTTTATCAATAGTTATGATCCAAGACTTTTTGAAGGTTTTTCTATGGGGAATCCTAAAATTCAAACGGGGAATTTACTAGAAAATCTTAATGAGGCACCTACGTCACTACTTGTTGAAGCAGAAGAAGAAAATATTCCTGAAATTAAAGATATGTTAACCCATTTTTATGCAGAGAATATCGAACATCGCCGTTGGGGTGCCCCTTTCCCAGTCATAGAAATTGTGAAACGCGGAATCAACAAAGCACGTGGAATTAAACATGTTCAAAACTATTTAAATATCGCCGACGATCATATCATTGCGTTTGGTGATGAGGACAATGATATAGAAATGATAAAGTATGCGACCCATGGCATTGCAATGGATAATGGCTTAAAAGACTTAAAAGAAATAGCAAATAATATTACGTATAGTAATAATGAGGACGGCATAGGTCGTTATTTAAATGACTTTTTTAATTTAAAAATGCGTTATTATTAAGTTGAATAAACAATCCAAGTGATGATTAAAAAGGTATACGTTTTCTAATATCATACATATATAAAGGAGAGACAGCTATGAATAAAATTATAATAGTCGGTGCAGTTGCTGGTGGTGCGACTTGTGCAAGTCAAATTCGAAGATTAGATAAAGAGAGTGAAATCATTGTTTTTGAAAAAGATAGAGATATGAGCTTTGCCAATTGTGCATTACCTTATTATATTGGCAACGTTATCGAGGACCGTCGTAAAGTTTTAGCATATACGCCTGATCAATTTTATGACAAAAAGCATATCACAGTAAAAACATACCATGAAGTTATACAAATCAATGATAAAAGACAAACAGTTACTGTCTTAAATCATCAAACTAATCAAACTTTTGAAGAAAGTTACGATACATTGATTTTAAGTCCTGGCGCATCTGCAAACCGATTAAACACTCATAGTGATATCTCATTTACTGTGCGAAATCTCGAAGATACTGAGGCAATTGATACCTTTATTACTAATACTAAAGCACAACGTGCACTTGTTGTTGGCGCGGGGTACATCTCTTTAGAAATTCTTGAAAATTTACACCATAGAGGTTTGGATGTCACATGGATTCATCGCTCTACAAATATTAATAAACTGATGGATCAAGATATGAATCAACCCATCATCGAGGAAATAAAAAAAAGAAATATCACTTATAGATTTAACGAAGAAATTAGTCAAGTCAATGGACATGAAGTAACATTCACATCTGGTAAAGTTGAAAACTATGATCTTATTATCGAAGGTGTAGGTACGCATCCAAATTCACAATTTATTAAATCATCTAACGTCATACTAGATGATAAAGGTTATATCCCAGTAAATCATAATTTCCAAACAAATATACCAAATATTTATGCATTAGGTGATGTTATTACTTCACATTATCGTCATGTGAATTTACCGGCACAGGTTCCACTTGCTTGGGGAGCACACCGTGGTGCAAGTATTATAGCTGAACAACTTTCTGGAAATTCGTCTATTCACTTTAAAGGTTATCTAGGAAATAATATAGTGAAATTTTTTGACTATACATTAGCAAGTGTTGGCATCAAACCAAATGAACTTACAAATTTTAATTATGATATGGTTGAAGTTAAGCAAGGCGCTCATGCAGGATATTACCCAGGAAATTCACCACTACATTTACGTGTTTATTTTGAAAAAGACTCGAGAAAACTTTTACGCGCAGCAGCAGTTGGTAAACAAGGTGCCGACAAAAGAATAGACGTATTATCAATGGCAATGATGAATCATGCTACTGTGGATGATTTAACAGAATTTGAAGTAGCATATGCCCCTCCCTATAGTCATCCAAAAGATTTAATTAATTTAATTGGGTATAAAGCACAATAACATTCCACACAATTCATAATTTATGAATAGTATGAGAGAAATAACAAGAGTGACTATTTAGGAAAAGAAAATAAACCTATCATTTTCATATAAAAAGACCAAAATGAATTTTAAAAGAATTCATTTTGGTCTTTCATTTAGGAATAATATGATGTTCATACTTCAATAAATATAAATCATACGCAATTGTATCCAAGCATGTTTAACTTATTCCAAATATTTTAGAAATTGGACCCCAAGGTAAAATAACACCAATAGCCATTGTAATTATGATTAAAATAATAGTAATCCAAAAGAATTTATGGCTAGTCTGTTGTTTTTTTCTTTTAGCAATGGAAATTTCCATAAATGCGATAACAGCTAAACCACATAACATTTTTAAAGTAAGTAGCATATGATTTCCACCTTCACCATTAGAGGCAGCCATAAACTCTTCGATTAATTCCCAAAAACCAGAAATTAATGTTAATAGCATGAATAATCTTAATGCCATATGTAAAGGTTTATAATAAGGTGATGCACCTTGCGTTTTTGAATAATTTAAATAAGTTGCGATAAATAAAATAATTGCTAATACCCAACTTAAAATATGGACATGTAACATGTTTGTCCCCCCATCTTTTTATTTCTAAATCATCATAACATATTTCTAAATTTTTGATGATGCCATAACTTTAATTTTTATCAATAATTAAAATAATAAATATTTTGATAAATATACAAGAAAGTCTAGGATACAAATAATATCCCAGACTTTCTTAACGAATAGTCATTCGATGACTGAATTAAAAATGTATTAATATCTATTTTTTGAACAGAAATTTCAAAATAAGCAAATTGAATTCCAACGCTCAACACATAGAATTACACTAAAATTTTACAGACAAAGCAAGTTAGGGCTTGGGGAGTAATATATTTACTCCACGCCCATTTAACTTTTTAAATCATTGTATAACTCTTAATTTTTAGATATATATGTTGTTAAAGTGCCAATATTATCTATAGTTACTTTGACTTCATCACCTGGTTGTAAAAATTGTGGTGGTTGTAAACCAGCACCCACACCAGCGGGTGTACCAGTTGCAATGATATCGCCTGGATGTAAAGCCACATATTTTGAAATCTTTTCGATGAGTTCATCTATTTTTAAAATCATCTCTCCAGTGTTACCATCTTGTCGAATTTCGTTATTCACTTTTGTTACGATATTTACATTCTCTGGCGTAGGTAATTCGTCTTTGGTTACTATATAAGGACCCATTGGGCATGCCCCAGTTAAACTTTTTGATAAGAATGCTTGATCATGTGAACTTTGCGCAGTGCGATCTGTAATATCATTGATAATTGTGTACCCATAAATATAATCTAAAGCTAATCCTCTAGGAATCTTTTCGCCTGATTTTCCAATTACAATTCCAAGTTCTCCCTCATAGTCCAATTGTTCTGTAATATCTTTATGATTAGGAATTGTTGCTTCATCACCAGTTAAAGATGAAGCCGCTTTGGTAAATACATATAAACTATCAACTTCATGATTTAATTCACTAGCATGATCTTCATAATTTCTACCAAATGCAATCACATTATTAGGAGGTGTCACTGGTGGTAGAAAATCAATATCAGTGAATAAAAATTTAAATTCCTCATCTCTTCCACTTTCTTCAGCTGCGACAACTGCTTTTCGAACTTGCTCTTGAAAGTCTAAAGTTTGATTTTGCTGTAGACCTGCAATTAAAGTTTTAGGATTAAAGTCTTTGTCCCCAAACTCAGCAAAAACCATTGGTAAATCCCAAACAGCATCTTCACGTTTTACTTTAACACCATATGAAGTTCTGTCATTATGTTTGAATGATAGAAATTTCATTCATAATCAACTCCTCATCTATATCTTATTACATATTATAACTATATCTAAGTTCAAATAACAAATATATAAGTAAGAAAATTAAGAAAGTTTATTTGTAATCTTAATAACAGACATATATACAGTAAAGCCGTGTTTTCTTTGTTAGGATGAAAGCACGGCCTATTGTTTCCCACTTTATCAAAGTAACTTTGAATTTTAATTATCTATTTCTAATGTACCAAATTTGAAAAAATATAAATAACCCTTAACAGGTCGTTTAAGTATTGTTTCTAAAGTATTTCGATAATATGTCATTTGTATCTGATATTTTTCTTTGAGCTGATTCCCTATTTCTTCATCACTCATACCTTTTCTTCTATTAAAGGCATCCGTTTTGTAATCAACAAAGTAAAATTGTCCGTCACTTTCATATATTAAATCAATCATACCTTGAATAATGGATACATCTTCATCTTCACTTGTAAGTTCATCAACTTTAATTTGATTTACCACAAAAGGTAATTCAGTATAAACATTATCAGCTTGAGCTATTTCCATATAGAGAGGTCCATCAATGAAATGCATAATCTCATCTATTCTAATATCCTCTTTTGCATCTTCATCAATAAGTTGTTTGTCAATCAATCCATCGATATATTGAAGTAATTCGTCTTTTGTTAAACGTTGTTCTCTAAAAGGTAAATGTTGCATGACTGTATGCATTAAAGTTCCTATTTCATTTGCTTTTCTTTTTTTGGTTTGAGTAAGAAACTTGGGTCTTTCATAAGATGCAACACCAATACGATATTGACGTACTCTATCATAATTTGTATTACTTTCTTCAGTTTCTAACTGGCGTTTTAACTCTGATACCGACTGTTTAGATGGTTTCATCGTGTTAACTTTAAAAGGGTAGTCATAAGAAAGCTGTTGATGAATTTTAATTTTCACATCTTCATTACCAGTATTTATGGCCTTTAATTCTTCGATAGTTCTTATTTCATTATCATTAACTACTTCTTCAGTTGAAACATCCTCGTAATGATCAATCACTATTGATACACGTGGCTTCACTTCAGAATTTAATTGATCAATATCTCTTTCGAATCTTTGATCATTTGGCAATGAAGCCGATTGATGCTTAGCCAAAATACCATAAATAAGAACAAATGGATTTGTAGCAGTAAGGCGTTCATTAACTGCTATATGTGTGTCTGAAACAGCTAATTGTTCATATTTAATTAATGATTTTTCATCTTTGACTCTTCCAACTAAAATAAGTTGCTCTTTTGCTCGCGTCAACGCAACATAGACTAAGCGCATTTCTTCAGATATGAGTTCTTTTTCATTTATTGCTCTATATGCCACAGAAGCAAGCGAAGGAAAAGCCATATCTTTATTTACATCAAAATAATCCATACCTAGACCATATTGTTGATTTAGAATAACTGGTACATTCAGGTCACCTTTGTTGAATTTTTTAGATAATCCTGAGTAAATTACAAATGGAAATTCTAATCCTTTACTACTATGAATCGTCATCATTCTAACCACATTATCGTTAGGACCTACGACATTTTCTTCACCAAAATCTTTCTTACGATCAATAAGCTCATCAATAAAACGAATAAATTGGAATAAACCTCTGAAACTTGAATTTTCAAATTCAACAGCTTTATTAAATAGCCCATATAGATTCGCTCTTCTACCTTTACCTCCAATGAGACCGCTAAAGTACTGAATTACAAAATGATCATTATAAAATTTATCAATTAATTGGTAAACCGGTTGACTATGACTATAATTTTGATATTTTTGTATATCCTGAATAAAACGATTTAACTTGTCAACCAATCTAGAATCAGCTTTTTCATCAATCATATAATTTTTTATAGATTGATAAAAGTAATCATCATGAGGGCTTACAACTCTTATTTTGGCTAATTCTTCTTCAGTGAATTGATATATTACAGAACGCATCAATCCCACTAAATAAATGTCTTGAAGTGGATTATCTATTGTTCTTAAAAATGAAAGAACAAGACGTACTTCAGTTTGCTCAAAATACCCTTCCTTACTATTTACGTGAAAAGGGATATCATTATTTTTAAAAGCTTGTTGAAGATTACGAGCTTGACCAAAACTTCTCTCCAAAATTACGATATCTTTATAAGTTGCTTTTCTGTATTGACCTGTTTTCATATCGTATACGTTTTGATGATTAATAATATCTTTAACTTGTTCAACAATGTAATTCGCTTCTTGTTCACTTCCAGTTAAGTCACTATTTTCTGAACTTGCCTCAACAAGTGCTCGTAATTGAACGGGATGTGAAACTTTGTCATATGGTGCACCAAAATACAATTGCGCTGCATCATCATATGAAATTTCTCCTACTTGTTCATCCATCATATGTTTGAACAAATAATTGGTTGTAGATAACACTTCCTGTCTCGAACGAAAGTTTTGCGATAAGTCAATGCGCAAGCCACTGTCAGTTCCACTACTAGAAAAGCGATTATATTTTTCAATAAATAAACTGGGATCAGCTTGTCTAAATTTATAAATAGACTGCTTCACATCTCCAACCATGAACAAGTTACCGTCGTGTTCTTCACCAGTTTTAATACAAGATAATATTTTCTCTTGCACCCTATTAGTATCTTGATACTCATCAACTAGGATTTCTTTAAAATGTTCACGATACGTTTCAGCGATACGCGAAGGTGAGCCATCTTCGTTAGTAAGAATGCGTAATGCAAAATGTTCATAATCTGAGAAATCCAAAATATTACGACTTCGTTTTTGAACACCAAATGAATGTATCACATCTTGAACTATTTGAGCTAAATAAGCCACTCGAGGAGCAAGTTGTTGCATATCTCTTTTCAAATCATCTGCATTTCTAGAAAAGTAATCATTTTTTACTTTCATAACTAAAGATTTATATTTATCATAATGTTGTTTTGCTTCATTTAAAGCATCTTCTATGCCTTCATTTGCTTCTTTTATTTTGCTATTTATTGCGGGAAAACGACTCATAAATTCATGTTGTGTGATAACATCTGTATTTAGTACTTTACCTTCAATGGCTTTAGTAATAAACATGCGTTCAGTTTCAACAACTTCAAGTTGCTTATCAACACTTTCCATCATTGAGAATAAATCATAACTTTTTTGTAATTCTTCATATCCTGCTTTCATAAAAATCATTGCTAAATCATTGATAAGCTGCATTAATTGTTGCTGTTTATTCTCTTCTTTGTATGGTTGCGCTAATTGATTGAGCCATTCAAATGGTTGGGGATTAGCAATACTGAAAAAATATAACTGCTTAATAATACTTCTAAATTGATCATCATTCCTATCTGATGATAGTTGTTCGGTTAATTCTATAAAGTGAGGATCTAATTTATCATAGTGTTGTTCTAAAACATCATCAATAGTTTGTTCTAATAATAATATATTTTCCGCTTCACTACTTGTTCTAAAATGAGGGTCGATATCTAATACATCATAATGCTGCTGAATCAATTTCAAACAGAAACTGTGTAAAGTCGAAATCTGTGCTTGATGAATTTTGATGCGCTGATTCTTTAAATGTTCATTGTTGGGATCCTTAAAAGATGCTTCCTGTATACGTTTATCAACTCGGTGCTTCATCTCACGTGCGCTTAAATTCGTAAATGTTACAACTAGTAACCGATCTACATCTACATCATCTCTTAGTATACGTTGTATAATACGCTCAACTAGAACGGCTGTTTTACCGGAACCTGCTGCAGCAGCAACAAGTATGTCCTGACCTTTCGCATAAATACTTTGCCATTGTGCATCTGTCCAAATCACATCTTGTGGTTTAGTTGGAATCATGTCTTTTCACCACCTTCAGTTCTTAATTGTTGAATTAAATCTATTGGTTTTATCGATTCATCTACCGTTCTATAACGCTTACTATCTATTAATCCGTCTACATGACAAACTGATTTATAATTACAAAATTGACAAGGTAATACTTGTTTGTACTTCAAGGGTGCCACTTCAGTATGTCCATCCATAATGTGGGTGGCTGTCTCGATAAAATTCTTCTTATTATGTTCTATCAATTGATAAATGATGTTTTCATCAGCTACTTTACTACTACGCTGATTTATAGCGCCTTTAGCTGTTAATGCTATTGGAACAATATCCGAATTATACTTTGGTTCAAGTCTAATATCAAAAGCATCTAACACTTCTTGATCACGATTAAGTAAACCGCTCATTTTAAAGTTTTTGATATAGTCTTTTTGAAATTGGTCTTCATCTATATCTGCCCAACTTTTAAATTTAATACGCGGTTCATGGACATGGAAATAAAGTAGACCCCCTGGTTTCACAATATCTGTAAGACCTAAACGTTCTTTGTTTTGTAATACAATATCCATGTAGGTCATCATTTGCATTTGCAAACCATAATAAACTTTTGTTAAATCGAGTGTTGCACTACTTTCTGAGGATTTATAATCAATGATATTGACATAACTATGATCACCTTTTGTATATGTATCAATACGATCGATTTGACCTCTTATATTAATCGGAATTCCCTGATCGGTAATCAGTGGTTGTGCAACAAGTTCATCTTTGTTTTTAGGTGATTTTCTAAATCCTGTTTCAAATCGTTGGGGCACAAATTTAGAGTAATCCCCTTGATATTTAAGTGCCTTTAAAGTTGTTTCAACGATTGATCCAATCTTTTTAGATAAATATTTATAATACGCAGATGAATTTAACAAATTAAACTGTACTTTAGGTAAAATAAGTTCTAATGCTTCTTTAGTAAGTGATTGAATATTCTTTGTATCTAAATTCTTGAAGTTACCATAAATTCGATCGGAAATATATTTTAAAACTGAATGGAAAATATCTCCTAAGTCAAAATTTTGTAATTCATATTTAGTGCGTTCATTTAATCGTAAACCATGCGAAGCATAATGTTTAAAAGGACATTGTTGATAACCTTCAAAACGAGACACACTAGCGTTGATAGTTTTACCATAAAGTTGTTGTGATAAAGTTTCATTTAATTGGACAGTCTCGTTATCATATGTCAATGACGTAGTAAGATAATCTAAACCTTGATTTAATTGATCATCGTCTCGAATAGCTATATATGCATCCAACCAACGAATATCGATGTCTTCATGGTCTAACCAACCTCTTAAATATTCAAAAAGCTGAATTTTTGTTTGATGTGAATGTTGCATCATTAATAAAGGTTGCGCTTCATGTAAATCTTGTAGATTGGTGATTTCTAAATCATAAAATAATTCTTTAATTTGCGTTAAAAAAGGACTAATTTCCTTCTCATCTCCAGAATTTCCCATTAAACTATATGAAAAAGTAACGCTTTGTTGACACCTTGTCATAGCGATGTAACAAACAAACGCTTCATCCATTTGCAGTATATCTGAAGTTGGACTTAACTCAACATGTGCATTGTCCTCAACATATTTCTTCTCTTCATCTGTAATCAAACTTGATGAAGATACAGTCTGTGGTAATATACCATCATTCATCCCAACCATATAAATATGTTTTTTATTATCAACTTTCGCTAAATCCATTGTACCTATACTAACTTGATCCAAAGTTTGAGGTATCATAACAAACTCTAATTGCTCTAAACCTATATCAAAAACATCTAAAAATTGTTGAAGTGTCATTTCCTGATCATCAAATACAGTAACTAAATCATCTAAAATTTGTATTAAACCGTTCCATACTTGGTCAATTTCTTCGGCTTTTTCTGTTAGACCCGCCAACTCTAATTCATCACGTTGAGTCATTAACTGACTCGGTAGTTCAAAATACTCTAAACTTTCATAAAATGACGTAGCATAATCTTTAACAGTATGTGCTTCATTCATAGCTTGTTCGAAATATAACACTTTATCTATAACATTCGTTTTAAGTTTAATTACTTCTTTGTATAATGCTTGATGTTCTTCAGTTAGTTGATGTGATTTACGTCCCATTCTACTAAACTGATCAATACTAAAGATATCTTCGTCTAACCAACGTTTACCATAAATACCACGTTCTAAAACGAAATTTTCCAGTAAATCAATTAAATAGCTACTTCTTTTAAATTGAGACGTTAATACATTCGTTTTAAATAATCGTAACATTGCATTAATATGCCAATTTGAACGTATCACTTCTAATAAAGAACGTAACATTTCCATGATGGGATGATGTGTCATAGATTTTTTAGTATCAATGTTAAATGATATATCATATGAAGGAAGTATTGACTCGAATAGATATGCATACGATTCATCACGGTATAATATAGCAATGTCCCTGAATTTATAATCTGCTTCTCTGACATCTTTTAAAATACGTCGAGCTACTTCATTTATTTCTTCTCTCATATTTGAAGATTCAAATATTTTAACATGATTTTGATGATGTTTAGGCGTAAATTGTAATGCATCAAACCCATTTTCAAGATTCTTTAAATCATCATTTTTATAGCGATAAAATGTATTAAAATAAGTTTTATTTAGATTTATATTTAAACGATTAGCGATATCCTCCAAATGTGATAAAACTTCAGATGACTTTCTAAACAAACTAAATGGATGGTGGCTGCCATCAGTCGTTAATAACACAGTCACCTGTTTGGCGTGTTGAACAAGTGCTTCTATAATTCTATATTCCAATGTAGAAAAATTATGAAACCCATCAATAAATACTTCAGCCTTTTTTATCCACTGAGATTGAGATAGTATTTCAATGAATTGTTGCAAACTATCCTCTGTTGTTATAAATTCTCCATTCAGTCGTGATTCTAATTGTTTATAAATAAGAGAAATGTCTTCTAATTTATGTTTTGTTCTCGTTTGCATTGAATGATTATCTATCAATTGATCTAAGTGCTCAGGAGTGACATTATATTTTTTAAAATCTTGAATTTGCTCAGCTAACTTTTTACTTAAACCATAGTATTGAGCTTGTGAAGCATACAATTTCAAATCAGACTCATTTTGTTGAACAATATGGAAAATCATCATTTCTAAAGCAGCCTTAGATAATCGTTGTTCTGTTAAACCACCAACTTCTTGAAAAACACGATGACTCAATCTTTCAAAGTGAAGTACTTCAGTTCTCAAACTACCATGAAGTTCGGAATCATTTACAAATGCTTGCTCTAATTGAAAAGTACTCTGAGTAGGTGCAATTAATACTATAGGATCACCCAGCGGGTCTTGCTTCATTTTATTTTTTATTTGAGTAAGCATGGCTGTTGACTTTCCTGTACCTGCTCGACCAATATATGTATTAAATTCCATAACATTCCCTCACTCCTTTAATATTAATCATATCACACAGGTGTATCTTCTAAGAAAAACAAAAAAGAGATTTCTATTTTTTAAAAAGCATGAATAGAAATCTCCAAAGTTGATTGATATTTAATTTTTAGTGTTATTTGGATTGAAGTTAGATTTAAATTCACTGAAAGGCCAATATCTAAGCGATACCTTTCCAACAATTTGGTCTTTGTCAATTAAACCAAATGAACGACTATCTTTACTTACCTCACGGTTATCTCCCAAAACTAAATATTTACCTTTAGGAATAATATTAGATTGAGGATTAGCATTTGGTAAATTTTTTGTTTTGAAACTACCTGTGATATACTCAGTTTGCTTACGTTTCTCGTTATAGTTCAAGTATGGTTCTGATTGCTTTTTACCATTAACATAGAGTGTATCATTTTTATATTCAACACTATCACCTGGAGTTCCAATAACTCTTTTAACATAATCATCTTTTTTATTAGCATGAAATACAATGACATTTCCTTTTTCAACGCCACCTAATTTATAGCCAATAATATTTACCACTACACGCTCTCCATCTTTTAATGTGGGATCCATTGAATCACCTTTAATAGAATATGACTTCCCAACAAATTTAGTGATTAAGGCTATAAGTGCAATGGCAACGGCTATGGCAACAACCCACTCTAAAATTTCTTTTTTCAAAATCTACACCTCTTCTGGTTATTTAAATTGATAGTTAAATTCTTTAAATGGATAATATTTCAAACTGACATCTCCAATGATATCTTTCTTATCTATTAAACCATAGGTTCTTGAATCAGAATGTTTGTTATTATTATCATTTAAAACAAAATATGCTCCCGGTGGAATCGTATCACCATCAGAATTTTTAATTTCTCTTAATGTAATGTCTTTAATATGCCTATCTTTCATATATGGTTCATTTACTTGTCTATCATCGATATAAATACGCTGTGATTTAATACTCACAGACTCACCAGGCTTTCCTATAATTCTGCTAAAATAAGTTTTGTTATTATGCCTGTACATGATTATATCACCACGTTGTATTAGGTCAAACGTGATTTTAATTTTATTAACTATTACTCTATCTCCCGTTTGCAAGGTAGGTGTCATGCTATTATTTGATATCACAGCGCCTACGATTATAAATGATTGAATGAATATTACAATAATAATTGCAAAAGTAAAGGAAATCAAATATTTAATCAATTGTTTCATGTTTTACTCCTTGGTAGAACCCATAAAATACTTTTCTACCTTTTTACTAATAAACCACAATACTACGAGTAACACTATCATAATAAGCGCTCTTAAAGGATTAGTAAATATGGTGAAAATTTCTTTTCCCATTACTCCTAGAATAGTAATTGAAATCAATTTAGAAATAACTAATACCAAAAAGTAATATTTTATTTTGATGTGAGATAAGCTCGCAATAATATTTATTAATGTATTGGGTGTAAATGGAAAGCATAATAATATGAATAAAGGGATAAGCCCTTGTCTATCTATGAAGCTAATAAGCCTTTGAACAGACTTTCTACTTTTTAATTTTTTCATTCTTATTGTATTCACAAATTTTTTACAAATAAGAAAAACAGTAAAAGTACCTGAGACGATACCTAGCCAACTGATAATTATACCTGGAAACAATCCATACGCATGTATTAATAGCACGACGTACAAAGTGAGAGGCAACACAGGTACAATGGCTCTTAAATAAAGCATAATGAACCCAGGAATATATCCGAATTGTCGAAATGCGTCAAACCATTCTTCTAATTGAGAAAGCGACAATACATCAAATCCTTTCTTAGGGTTGTATTACTTATTCATTATAGTTGTAAATGATATTTTTTGAAACATTAAAATTAGGTCAACAACATAAATCAGACTTAGGTAGGAATTAAGAATTTATATATTGATATCTAATTCATCAAATTTTGCTATTTCATTCTTTATCAAAAATCTAATGAAGTGAATATTTATTATTTCCTATCTGAATTTGACTTTTTATTAGTCTGACGTTACTCAATTTTCATTTTCTCTTATTAACACACATAATAAAAATGAGTCCGAGACATAAAGTTCTAGGATAAGTAAATAAAGACAATTTCTATTGAAATAATATAGAAATTGTCTTTTTTATAATTTTTTTGATCATTTTCAGCTCGTTGAGCTGTTACTTTTCTCATATTAAGTGCCATTAGCACAAATCCTAGTTCTCTTTTGGCTTTATTTATCCCTCGAATGGACATTCGAGTGAAACCAAAAATAGCCTTCATAAATCAAAAAACAGGATCCACACTAAATTTTCTTTGACTGTAGATGGTTTTTGTTTTTGGTTCTGAAAGCTTTTTATTAATTTTGTCTTTAAAATATTCCCAATTATAATTCTTCATTATTTTTTTATTTGTTTTGAATTAAAGTTCATTCATTGATGTTTCAGAGGACATTCGGAACAATCATCACATTCATATTAATTTAAAGTCTCGTTTAAAACTATATTTATCATAGTGATAGGCATATCTTTTAAATTCTAGTCTTTGATTGTTCGGACAAATGAATTCATCGTTAATTTAGTTTAGTAATGTTTATTAAATTATACGAAAGTGCCTTATTTTTATAAGTATTTTAGTGTAAAATTCCATATAAACACAAAGTATTTTGGCGAGACTCTTG
>NZ_KV811753.1:0-18113 GCF_001813195.1 Staphylococcus sp. HMSC065D05 | reverse complement strand
TCATTTACTGGCTATTTTGCTAGGAATTATGTCCTAAACTCATTTTTTAAGTTCAACTTGAAATTATAAACGATTTTCTAATTCTTTTTTCTTATCTTCAAAGCCTGGTTTACCTAATAGCGCAAACATGTTTTGTTTATAGGCTTCAACTCCAGGTTGATTAAATGGATTAACACCTAATTGATATCCACTCATTGCACAAGCTAATTCAAAGAAATAAACAACATACCCAAATGTTTCTTCATCTAACTGAGGAATATTTACAACGATATTTGGAACGCCACCATCAGTATGTGCAAGTAATGTACCTTCAAATGCTTTTGTATTCACTTCATCGATTGATTTGCCAGCAAGATAGTTCAGTCCGTCTAAATCATCTGCATCTTCTTCAATTTTGATATCATGTTTTGGATGGTTGACCTTAACCACTGTCTCGAATAAGAAACGACGGCCCTCTTGAACGTATTGTCCTAAGGAATGTAAATCAGTTGTGTAATTCGCACTTGATGGATAAATACCTTTGAAATCTTTCCCTTCTGATTCACCGTATAATTGTTTCCACCATTCGTTGAAATACTGCATAGACGGTTCGTAATTAATTAACATTTCAGTAGTATAACCTTTGCTATATAGAATATTTCGAATAGTTGCATATTGATATGCGATATTTTGATCTAGATCATCAGAAGATAACTCTTCACGTGCCTTAGCCGCACCAATCATGATTGATTCGATATTGATACCTGCAGTTGCAATTGGTAGTAATCCTACAGCTGTAAGAACAGAATAACGACCTCCCACATCATCAGGTACAACAAACGTTTCATAACCCTCATTGTCTGCTAATTGTTTAAGTGCACCTTTAGATTTATCTGTCGTTGCAAAAATACGTTTCTTAGCTTCATCTTTTCCATATTTTTCTTCAACCAATTGTTTAAATAATCTAAATGCAACTGCTGGTTCTGTCGTAGTACCTGATTTTGAAATAACGTTAACTGAAAAATCTTTTCCTTGTAAATAATCTAATAATTCTTTTGTATAACTTGAAGATAAATGATTACCTACAAATACAATTTCAGGGTATTCCGTATTTGTTCTAAATGAAGATGTAAGCATCTCAATTGCAGCACGTGCACCTAAGTATGAACCTCCAATACCGATAACAACAAGTACATCGGAATTTGATTTGATACGTTTAGATGCTTCGACGATTCTAGAAAATTCTTCTTTATCATAATCAACAGGTAAATCTAACCAACCTAAAAAGTCATTACCTGCTCCTGTACCTTTATGAATAGTTTGGTGGATAGTTTTAACAATATCCTTTTGCTGATCAAGTTCATGTTTGTCAAAAAATTCTAAAGTTTTTCCATAGTCTAATTGAATGTGAGTCATCTTATTGCCTCCTGTTATAAGTACTTATACTAATTCTACTAAGTTTAGATGCGCTATTCAATTCTGAAGGCTAACTTATCAAAGGAAATTGCTTTTTTATTTAACCTTTCCATTCATAAAAAAAGTTATTTTTAATATCAAAAGTCGCACCACCACTCCAAATATACAATTTACAGAAATTTTAAAATATACAAGAACGCCCTTATAACAGTGTTTAAAACTAAAAAGCCAAAGATAATTAGATTTAAAAATGAATATTTATGTAGAAAAATGGTTTTATTTTCATTATCAATCTGCTATGATAGATGCATATTGATAATCATAAAAATTATTTGAGGTGTAAATATGAAAGATAAAATCGTTTTAGCATATTCAGGTGGTTTAGATACAAGTGTTGCAGTTCAATGGCTTATTGATAAAGGATATGACGTAGTTGCTTGCTGTCTTGACGTAGGCGAAGGTAAAGATTTAGACGTTGTATATCAAAAAGCTTTAGACATGGGTGCAGTCGAATGTTATATTATTGATGCAACTAAAGAATTTAGTGATGATTATGTAAGTTATGCTATTAAAGGAAATTTAATGTATGAAAATGCATATCCTCTAGTTTCAGCATTATCACGTCCACTCATCGCAAAAAAACTGGTTGAAATTGCTGAAAAAACAAATTCAATAGGTATAGCACACGGATGTACTGGTAAAGGGAATGACCAAGTGCGTTTCGAAGTGGCAATCAAAGCGTTAAATCCTAAGTTAAAAGCATTTGCACCTGTTCGTGAATGGGCTTGGAGCAGAGAAGAGGAAATTGATTATGCAATTAAACATAATATTCCTGTTTCAATCAATCATGACTCACCATACTCAATCGACCAAAACTTATGGGGTAGAGCTAATGAATGTGGTATTTTAGAAGATCCTTATGCCGCTCCTCCAGAAGATGCATTTGATTTAACTACACCTTTAGAAGAAACTCCAGATGAAGCAGACGAAATTATCCTTACATTTAAGCAAGGTATTCCAGTACAAGTTGATGGCAAAGAGTATCAATTAGATGATCTTATTCTTTACTTAAATCAACTTGCTGGTAAACACGGTATTGGTAGAATTGATCATGTTGAAAATAGAATGGTCGGAATAAAATCTAGAGAGATATATGAAACACCAGGTGCTGAAGTGATTTTAAAAGCACACAAAGCACTAGAAACGATTACATTAACAAAAGACGTAGCGCACTTTAAGCCTGTCATTGAAAAACAATTTTCAGAACAAATATACAATGGTTTGTGGTTCTCACCATTAACAGATAGCTTAAAACTCTTTATCGATAGTACTCAACAATATGTTGAGGGCGAGGTGAGAATTAAATTATTTAAAGGAAACGCTATTGTCAATGGCAGACAATCTCCTTACACTTTATACGATGAAAAATTAGCTACTTATACAAAAGAAGATGCTTTCAATCAAGAGGCAGCAGTAGGTTTCATTGATATTTATGGTTTACCTACACAAGTTAATGCATTACTTCACGGGGGGTATAGTAATGAGCAATAAAGCTTGGGGTGGCAGATTTGAAACTCAACCCGAAGAATGGGTTGATGATTTCAATGCGTCAATTGATTTTGATAAAAATTTAATTAAACAAGATGTTCAAGGTAGTATTGCACATGCAACTATGCTCGCTAAACAACATATTATTACAGATGATGAAGCTCAATCCATCATTAATGAGCTTAAAAATATTCAACGTGACTTTGAAGAAGGTCAACTTGAATTTAAAGCTTCTCTCGAAGATATTCATCTTAATATTGAACACGAGCTTATTCAACGTATTGGCGAAGCTGGTGGAAAACTGCATACTGGTCGTAGTCGTAATGATCAAGTTGCCACAGATATGCATTTGTATACTAAAGAACAAGTTCAATACATTATTGAACTTATAACGTCGTTTCAACAAACGATTGTTCAATTAGCAGACCAGCATGTTGACACAATTATGCCTGGATATACGCATTTACAACGCGCACAACCCATCTCGTTCGCACATCATATTATGACTTACTTTTGGATGTTAGAAAGAGATAAAGGTAGATTCGTGGATAGTCTTAAACGTATAGATATCTCACCATTAGGTGCTGCAGCTTTAAGTGGAACTACACACCCTATAGATAGACATCTGACTCAAGAACTTCTAGGATTCGCAAATCTGTATGAAAATAGTTTAGATGCGGTCAGTGATCGTGACTATATCGTTGAAACATTGCATCATATTTCACTCACTATGGTGCATCTATCACGCTTTGCAGAAGAAATCATTTTTTGGTCGACTGATGAAGCAAAATTCATCACTTTATCAGACGCGTTTTCTACTGGCTCATCTATTATGCCACAAAAGAAAAACCCTGATATGGCAGAACTAATAAGAGGAAAAGTAGGACGTACTACAGGACACTTGATGAGTATGTTAGTAACACTTAAAGGCTTACCGTTAGCTTATAATAAGGACATGCAAGAAGATAAAGAAGGTTTATTTGATGCTGTACACACACTTAAAGGATCTCTTAGAATCTTCGAAGGTATGGTTGCATCTATGAAAGTTAATTCAAATCGTTTAAATCAAACAGTAAAAAATGACTTTTCAAATGCAACAGAATTAGCAGACTATTTAGTCAGTAAAAATATACCTTTTAGAACCGCTCACGAAATCGTTGGTAAAATCGTATTAAATTGTATTCATAAAGGTATTTACCTATTAGACGTACCTTTAAGCGTATATCAAGAACATCATGAAAATATTGAGGAAGATATATATGATTATTTAACACCAGAAAATTGTCTTAAGCGTCGTCAAAGCTATGGTTCAACTGGTCAAGAATCTGTAAAACATCAACTAAAAGTCGCAAAAGCATTATTAAAAGACAACGGATCAAAATAGTTATTAAAAATTATATCCATCTAAAATTACAAAAATTTAATTTTGTATTAAGTTATCAAAGTTTATATAAAAAAATGGTAAAATTCCCTTTCATCCTTTCAAATTGATGTACGTTTAAGTAGACATACTATTTTTGAAAGGATGTTTTTATGTTTAAGTCTAAGAAAATGATCATTTCAACTTTATCTTCCGTTACTCTAGGTTTAGCTAGTTTAAGTTCCCCTACGATAGCTGAAACTTCGAACCACTCCTCATCACCAAACCAATCAGAGAAATCTATACAACAACACACAAATATTCCATCTAATATGAATCAATCATCAGCTAAAACATTTAAACGACAAGCTGAATCAGACTCAGTAAGTGGTAAAACAAACGATACTCATAATCATTGGGCTAAAAATTTAACTGGGGAGAAATTTACAACCATTGCACATCGTGGCGCAAGTGGTTACGCCCCAGAACATACTTTTGAAGCATATGATAAAAGTCATAATGAATTAGGAGCATCTTACATAGAAATCGATTTACAACGTACTAAAGATGGTCACTTGGTTGCTATGCACGACGAAAAGGTCAATCGTACGACTAATGGCCATGGACGTGTCGACCAGTTTACTTTAAAAGAGTTAAAACAACTTGATGCAGGAAGCTGGTTTAATCGAAAGCATCCTGAATATGCCAAAAATAAATATAAAAATGCTAAAGTTCCTACTTTAGACGAAATTTTAAATCGCTACGGCAAAAATGCAAACTATTATATTGAAACTAAATCGCCAGATGTTTATCCTGGCATGGAAAAGCAATTATTAGATACATTAGATAAACATGACTTGTTAACACAAAAATCACTTAAACATGGACATGTAATGATCCAATCATTTTCAGGGAGTAGTTTAGAAAAGGTACATCACATGAACGCCAATATACCACTTATTAGACTAATGAATAAATTTGAACTTAAAAAAGCTTCTTATCAAGATTTAAAAAATATTAAATCTTATGCCATTGGAGTAGGTCCTGAATACACAGATTTAAATATTAAGAACACAAGACATTTAAAAAATTTAGGATTTTTAGTTCATCCTTATACAGTTGATGATGAAAATCAAATGAGAAACTTAAATCAATATGGTGTTGATGGTGTATTCACTAATTATGCTGATAGATATAAAAAAGTTTCAGAAACACAACAATAAAATATTAACGTTGAGTTGAACTGACTTCATAATAATTTTATCATTGCATTTTACTTAAGAACATTTGAGAAAGCATTACTTTTAACATTAACTTACTATTAATAAAGTTATCAATTGCATAAACATGATAAAAACCCTAGGACTATCAACTGATGTCTCAGGGTTTTCATCATATACTTATAATATTTTTCTTATGCCCAACCTCTATATCTTGCCGCTTCAGCAGTACGTTTAATACCTACTATATATGCTGCTAATCTCATATCAATTTTTCTATTTTGTGACAATTCATAAATCGTATCAAATGCTGTTACTAACTTTTCACGTAGTTTGTCATTGACTTCTTCTTCAGTCCAATAATAACCTTGATTATTTTGTACCCACTCGAAATAAGATACAGTCACACCCCCTGCACTTGCAAGTACATCCGGCACTAGTAATATATCTCTTTCTGTTAAAATACGTGTTGCTTCAGGTGTCGTAGGGCCATTAGCAGCTTCAACAACAATGCTTGCTTTAATATCGTGCGCATTATCTTCAGTGATTTGATTGGAAATTGCAGCAGGAACAAGGATGTCACAATCCAATTCGAATAATTCTTTGTTAGAAATTGTATCTTCGAATAGATTTGTAACTGTACCGAAGCTATCACGTCGATCTAATAAATAATCTATATCAAGTCCATTAGGGTCATGTAAGGCTCCATATGCATCACTTATACCAACTACTTTAGCACCTAAATCGTATAAGAATTTAGCTAAGAAACTACCTGCATTGCCGAAACCTTGAATCACAATTTTGGCATCTTTAATATCCATGCCACGACGTTTTGCCGCTTGTTCAATTGCAATGACTACACCTAAAGCTGTAGAGCGATCACGTCCTTGAGATCCACCTAATACAATAGGTTTGCCTGTTATAAAACCTGGCGAATTAAATTTATCTAATGCACTATACTCATCCATCATCCAAGCCATAATTTGAGAGTTTGTAAAAACATCTGGTGCTGGAATATCTTTGTTAGGGCCAACAAATTGAGATATAGCCCTTACATATCCTCGAGATAAACGCTCAACTTCGTGTATACTCATTTGACGCGGATCACAAACAATACCGCCTTTACCCCCACCATAAGGTAAATTAACAATGCCACATTTTAAAGTCATCCACATTGATAATGCCTTCACTTCTTCTTCATCAACTTCTGGATGGAAACGAACGCCACCTTTAGTAGGGCCAACTGCATCATTATGTTGTGCACGGTATCCAGTAAATGTTTTAACTGTCCCATCGTCCATTCGTACTGGAATGCGCACTTGTAAAAATCTAATTGGTTCTTTTATAAGGTCATACATACCATCATCAAAGCCCAATTTGTGTAATGCTTCTTTAATAATCCCTTGAGTGGAAGTTACTAAATTATTATTCTCAGTCATGATCCTATTCGCCTCTTTTTACTAAATGATTTCGCTTTCATTCGTAATTGTAACACAATTGAAAGCATTTTAAAGATTTTCTAAATTAATTGTTACAACTATTTGAAACTATGCAAATACACTCTTAATCTTCTCTAAAGCCATGTCTAACTCTTCTTTCGTTATCACTAATGGAGGTGCAAATCTAATAACGGTGTCGTGAGTTTCTTTACATAATAATCCTTGTTCTTTCAAAGCTTCACAATATGGTCTGGCACTTTCATGTAATTCAATACCGATAAATAATCCTCGTCCCCTAACTTCTTTAATAGATGGATGCTCAATTTTTTTCAATTCAGACTTAAAATATTCTCCTAATTCTAATGAACGACCAGGTAAATCCTCGTCAATAATGACATCTATAGCTGCAATAGAAACTGCACACGCTAGTGGATTTCCACCAAATGTAGAACCATGTGAGCCAGGAGTAAATACATCTAATACCTCATTATCTGCAAGAACTACCGAGATAGGAAATACCCCTCCACCTAACGCTTTTCCTAAAATATAAACATCCGGTTTTACATGATCCCAATCCGTTGCAAATAATTTTCCTGAACGTCCTAATCCTGCTTGAATTTCATCAGCAATAAATAAAATTTGATGTTCATCACATAATTCTCTAATTGTTTTCAAATATCCGTCTGGTGGTACGTTAATCCCCGCTTCTCCCTGTATAGGTTCTACTAAAATTGCTGCTGTATTTTTATTAATTGCTGCTTTTAATTGATTAACGTCACCAAACTCAACTTTTCGAAAGCCATCTAACAATGGACCATAACCTCGTTGATACTCAGCTTCTGAAGACAATGATACTGGTGCCATTGTACGTCCATGGAAATTACCATTAAAGGCGATAATTTCAGCTTTGTTCGGCTCGATACCCTTAACATCATAAGCCCAACGACGAGCAGCTTTTAAAGCTGTTTCAACCGCCTCTGCTCCTGTATTCATAGGCAATGCTTTGTCTTTACCTGCGAGTTTACATATTTTCTCATACCATTGACCCAAATTATCACTATGAAAAGCACGTGATACTAACGTGACTTTATCTGCTTGATCTTTCAACGCTTGAATAATTCTTGGGTGTCGATGACCTTGATTCACTGCCGAGTATGCCGAAAGCATATCCATATACGTGTTACCTTCCGGATCTTTCACCCATACACCCTCTGCTTCAGAAATAACAATTGGAAGTGGAACGTAGTTATGCGCCCCATAGTGATTTGTTAAGTTAATAATTTTTTCAGATTGAGTCATAAAATCTCCCCTTCGTTTTCGAATAAAAACTTATTAACAATATCATAACTGATTTCTATCGACTCTCAAACTTATTTTTTAATATAACAATAAAATGAATCAATATCGTCATAATCGACAAATTGAATTGTATGAAACAGACTAAATCTTGATGCAAAACATATATGTAAGCCCTTACATTTATAATGACATAACGACTCTATCATTGACAAGTTATATCGTTAATAAACATTAATTTCAATAAAGTAAAAATCATAAAATGCTCTATAATAAAAACCCCTAATGTTGGTTTAACATTAGGGGGAATAGATACATTCAGATATACCATTCAATTATTTGTCTTTTCGAGGTAACGGGTAGAATCCTTGATTAAACTGTTCCCAAAGATTTGGTGTTAGATAATGTTGGTCTTCACGATTAGGATCAAAAGCATTTATAATTTCATCTTCTCGTCCTTCTTTAATTTTAGCAACAAAATCATAATCAAGTAGAATTTCACGACCTAACGCAACAAATTCAACTCCAATGTTCTCAACAGCATTTAGTGCATCTTCAGCTGTAAAGACAGAACCTATACCAATAAGTGGCATACGTCCATTTATCCATTGATGAATAAGTTTCAAGCGATTTTCACCTTTATATTTACCTTCTCGCGTCACTGAGTTAACATCCATTAATGACACATGAATATAATCAAGTGGTTTATTTGCGATTTGGTGAATTAATTCTTCAGTTATCTCCATTGAAATACCTGGTGATTCCGCTTCTTCAGGTGACAATCTATAACCAATAATAAAATCATCATTTGCATGAGCTTTTTTAGCTTTAATAACTTCATCTATAACAGCAACAGGGAATTTATAGTTATCAGCCCAAACATCATTTCTTCTATTATAGTAAGGAGAAACAAATTGGTGAATAAGATAATGGTTTGCGCCATGAATTTCAACGCCATCAAAACCTGCTTCAATTGCTCTTCTAGTTGCTTCACCAAAGTCTCTAATAGTTTGTTCAATTTCTTCAGCAGTCATCTCACGAGCATCATGTTCTTCTTGCTGACCAAAACTTTTAAGAGAAATAGCACTTGGTGCAACAACATCTCCATCAGGTGTTAACTCTGGTAAAGCTTGAGCACCTCCATGATGAATTTGGACTATTGCTTTCGCACCATTTTTCTTCATAACTTGAGCAAGTTCTTTTAACCCTTCGATATCTGAGTCATGTGCAACAGAAGGTTGACCAGGAAATGCTTTACCTACATCATTGACATTACTTGCGGCATTAATTGCAATCCCTACATCTTTGGAACGTTTCTCAATGTAAGGTAATTCTATATCCGAAATTGTTCCATCATCATTTGATGAAGTATGTGTAAGAGGAGCTAAAACAAAACGATTTCTTACCTCAACACCATTAGGTAGTGTTAAAGATTTAAATAAAGGTTCATATTTATTATTCATATTTTTAATACTCTCCTTGCTTAATGATGTTATGACTATAGCATGCTAGTTACATACTATTCTAATTATTTGCTTACAAATTATTTATTCCCCAATTATAAAAATGTTAAGAATAGTTAATTACATTCAACAAATAAATAATAATTGTCTAAAATTCTTTTATTTCCCCTTATTGAAATCATCGTTTATCCAAAATAATTGTTAAATTTAATTAATAAAAAACGACAATCCTAACAACACATTGTTGTTTAAAGATTGTCGTTATCATGTGATTGATTACATATATCGTAACATCACATGTTGGCACGAATTGACAGTCGTTTAGTCATTGTGAATTGCACGTTTTGACTGTTTGATCCAGACCGGTAAGCGTTCTTTAAGTGTTTGAAACCCATACTTTTCTGTTTCTCTAATTTCAACTAAGACAGACTGTTTTTCTTTTTTACGCTCATAATTTTTAAAGTAATCATTATCTTTTAAGGACAAATTTAATTTACCTTCATCATCAATTGATAATATTTTTGCTTTAACAACCTGTCCTTCAGATAGAAATTTCTTTAAGTTATGGACATAATCATCCATAATTTCTGAGATATGGATAAGCCCTTCAGTATGGTCAGGGGTCTCAACAAATGCGCCATACGGTTGAATACCAGTCACACGTACCTTGATATGTTGACCTACTTTGTAGTGATGATTCAACTTGATAACCCCTTATTTCGATTTTCTTAACACTCATATCATAGCATAAATCAAATATCTCGACTAACTATAACCATAATAAAATTCATTAAATTTTAAAAACTGGATCCTTATTGTATTGTTTTGCAAATGAATCTATAAACTAATGGATTAAAATTATCATTCAAATATATGTTTTTCTAATAGATTTAATGAGTAAAGAGCATTGGAATTCGAATTGTGAAATATTACATCAAACCCTTTTACATTGTCTATAGCATTTTATTCTAAGAATCAAGGTAAAGTTAAAAATACTTTGGTATCATTTTCTAACCAAGTTATCAATTATCATTATATTAAAATACCTGAGACAAAATTTGCCTCAGGTTATAAATTATTGATTGGATTTTATCTCTGAAAATAAATGCTGACTTCATACACTTTATACAATACAACAAAACTTATAGTTGCAATTAATGAATAAATTATTCTTCTACATCTATCGATTCAATGACTACATCATAAACAGGTTTGTCTTGAGCACCAACTTTAGTATTTGCAATATCTTCTAAAGTTGATTCACCCTCAATCAGTTGACCAAATACTGTATGTTTTTGATCTAACCAAGGTGTACCACCTTTTTCACCATATGCTTCTACAATAGGTTGAGGCCATCCACCATCTGCTAATTGACTTAACATATTTTCAGGCACTTCCTTCATTTGGACTATAAAGAATTGAGATCCATTTGTATTAGGACCTGCATTAGCCATTGATAATGCACCGTAAAGGTTAAAAGCTTCTAGAGAAAATTCATCTTCAAAAGCACTACCATAAATACTTTCTCCACCCATACCAGTTGCAGTTGGGTCCCCACCTTGTACCATAAAATCATTGATAACACGGTGGAACGTTACACCATCGTAGTACCCATTTTTTGAATGTGTCACAAAGTTTTCAACTGTCTTTGGAGCAATGTCGGGAAATAATTTAAATGTCATGTCACCTTTATTTGTATGCATAACTACTTTAATTTCGTTATCTTGAATCTCTTTATTTAACTGCGGATAGTTCGTCATTTCAATTCTCCATTCGTGTTATGATATAAACATATATTAACATATATGAAAGGAAGTAATATAGGATGTTATATCGATTTTCTCACAAGACAGGCGTTTATGGTGTAAGTATCAAAGAGGAAACTGGAAATCAAATACTCGTACAAGTTGAACAAGTAATCAAACATCCCAAACAAGGTGATTTACACCATCCCAATGAAACAGAAGGCGTCTTTTTTCATGAACGTAAAGCTTTAAGCCATTTTGAGAAACGTTACGCAACACCTTCTCAACTTCGTGAGTTTAATGTCGAGGTCATACCTTATGAAGACTCACTTCAACATGCTATTACACATCTTGAGAATCAATTAAAAAAAGAGGAGACAACGTATTCACGATTGTCTTTAAATAATTTAAATCGTTTAAAAGAAGATTACGCTATTCAATATAAAAGACACTTCGACTAATCCATATTAAAACTTTAGTAATAAAGCGAAATAATTATTCATATAGTTAAAATTTTTGAATAAATTTTGACGTGTTTCTTCTTATTTAAAAGAGTCTTTAATTCAAGAGCTTCAAGCAGTTACATGGTTTTTCAGAAGAAGCGCATTGATGTATAATATATGTCGTAAATAAATTTTAAAGGAGGAAAACATAGTGAGTTTGTTACATATTGCGGTACTATTACCGTTAATATTTGCACTCATTATTCCATTCCTATACCGGTTCGTTAAACGTATACATTTAGGATGGTTTGTATTACCTGTTCCTATTGTCTTATTTATATATTTCATATCATTGATTTCAATGACGATGTCAGGTAATAACGTAATGAAAAACTTAAATTGGATGCCACATATTGGAATGAATTTCAATTTATATGTGGATGGTCTCGGATTATTATTCAGTTTGCTTATCACTGGCATAGGAAGTCTAGTGGTTTTATATTCTATCGGATATTTAAGCAAATCAGAACAACTCGGGAATTTTTACTGTTATTTATTACTATTTATGGGTGCAATGTTAGGAGTTGTACTCTCTGATAATTTTATTATTTTATATTTATTTTGGGAGTTAACTTCTTTCTCTAGCTTTTTATTAATTTCTTTCTGGAGAGAGAAAAAAGCTTCAATTTATGGTGCTCAAAAATCTTTAATCATTACCGTATTAGGTGGCTTGAGCATGCTAGGCGGTATCATTTTACTTTCCCTAGCTACTGATACTTTTAGTATTCAGGCTATGATTTCAAAAGCAAGTGACATTCAAAATAGTCCTTTCTTTATCTTAGCAATGATACTTTTTATGATTGGTGCATTTACAAAATCTGCACAAGTACCTTTTTATATTTGGTTGCCAGATGCTATGGAGGCGCCTACGCCAGTAAGTGCATACCTTCACTCTGCAACGATGGTAAAAGCAGGACTATATTTAATCGCAAGAATCACACCTATTTTTGCAATATCCGAAGGTTGGGTATGGACAATTACACTTGTTGGTTTAATCACCCTATTCTGGGCATCACTTAATGCAACAAAACAACATGATTTAAAAGGTATTTTAGCTTTCTCAACTGTGTCTCAACTAGGGATGATTATGTCTATGCTTGGTATTGGTGCTGTAAGTTATCATTATCAAGGCGCTAATAGTCAACTTTATGTTGCTGGATTTGTTGCTGCCATATTTCATTTAATTAATCATGCCACATTTAAAGGTGCACTATTTATGATTACAGGTGGTATTGATCATTCAACTGGTACACGTGATGTTAAAAAGTTGGGCGGTTTACTTACAATTATGCCTATCTCATTCACGCTTACAGTTATTACAACATTAAGCATGGCTGGTGTACCGCCTTTTAATGGCTTTCTATCAAAAGAGAAATTCTTAGAGGCGATGATTAATGTTACACATTTAAATTTAATGAGTCTAAATACTTTAGGTATTCTTTTACCAATCATTGCCATTATTGGCAGTATTTTCACATTTGTATATTCAATTAAATTTATATTGCATATATTCTTTGGTTCTTATAAACCTGAAGCACTGCCAAAACAAGCGCATGAATCTTCAATGTTAATGCTTATTTCACCTATCATTTTAACATCACTAGTTATAGTATTCGGTTTATTCCCAAGTATATTAACGCAATCTATTATAGAGCCGGCATCTGAAGCAGTTAGTCAAACGTCAAATATAACTGCTGAGTTCCATTTATTCCATGGTATAACTCCAGCATTCTTATCAACAATAGGTATTTATATTATTGGTATTTTATTGTTAATTTCATTTAGTTATTGGATTCGTTTATTACAAGCACATCCATATCAGTTAACGTTGAATCATTGGTATGACACTTCAGGCCGTCGTATTCCAGGATATTCCGAAAATATAACAAATAGTTATGTTACAGGTTTTTCTAGAAATAATTTGGTGATTATCTTAGGTATTCTCATTGCTTTAACTTTTGTTACTGTCATCAGTGTACCCTTCAGTATTGACTTTAAAAACGTGAGTCATTTACGCGTATTTGAAGGTGCAACAGTATTGTTTTTACTGATTGCTTCAACTTTCATTATATTTGCAAAATCACGTTTGTTTAGCATTATTATGTTAAGCGCTGTGGGTTACGCTATATCAGTATTATTTATTTTCTTTAAAGCGCCCGACTTAGCATTAACACAATTTGTAGTGGAATCTATTTCTACAGCATTATTCTTACTATGCTTTTATCACCTACCTAATTTAAATCGCTACAATGAAAAACCTACTTTTAAACTGACAAATGCTGTAATTTCAATTGGAGTAGGATTATCAGTGATTATTTTAGGATTAATTGGCTATGGTAATAGACACTTTGAATCTATTACTAAATTCTACCAAGAACATGTTTTTGATTTAGCACATGGTAAAAATATGGTAAATGTCATTCTCGTAGATTTCCGTGGTATGGATACTTTATTCGAGTCATCTGTACTAGGTATTGCAGGTTTAGGCGTATATACAATGATTAAATTACGATTAAAACAAAAAAATCAATCAAGTGAGGTGAATGACCATGAATAGACAACAAAATAACCTTATGTTTCAATACGCTGCCGTGATTATTTTCTTCATGGTCATTGTGTTCGGCTTTTCACTATTTTTAGCCGGACATTATACACCAGGTGGCGGTTTCGTTGGTGGTTTGCTTTTCGCTAGTGCATTATTAGTTATTACAATTGCATATGATGTAAAAACTATGAGAAAGATTTTTCCTTTAGATTTTAAAATCTTAATTGGTATTGGTTTATTATTTTGCGTGGGTACACCATTAACAAGTTGGTTCATGTCTAAAAACTTTTTTACACATGTCACTTTTTACATCCCTTTGCCTTTACTTGAACCTATGCACATGACGACAGCGATGTTTTTTGATTTTGGTGTTTTATGTGCAGTTGTAGGAACTATTATGACTATAATTATTTCGATTGGAGAGAACGAATAGTGGAAATTATCATGATTTTTGTTAGTGGTATTCTCACATCTATAAGTGTCTATCTCGTTTTGTCTAAAAGTTTGATACGTATCATTATGGGGACTACACTACTAACTCATGCCGCAAATTTATTTTTAATTACTATGGGAGGTTTAAAACACGGAACTGTTCCAATATTTGAAAAAGGAACATCAAGCTATGTTGACCCTATCCCTCAAGCATTGATTTTAACAGCTATCGTTATCGCCTTTGCTACAACAGCCTTCTTCCTAGTTCTTGCATTTAGAACATATAAAGAACTAGGCACAGATAACGTTGAGCTAATGAAAGGAGCGCCAGAAGATGATAGAGAGTAACTTGCTTGTTTTAACTTTAGTCATACCTATCCTAACTGCAATTTTACTCATATTTATTGGAAAGCGCCCAATAATAAAAAGATATGTTGCACTTGTCGGTACATTGTTAACATTAGTCGTTGCATTGATTAACTTAAAGAATGTGCTACGAGACGGACCAATCAAGGTTGAACTGGGCTCTTGGAAAGCCCCATACAGTATTGTATTTGTAGTCGATATTTTTAGCGCTCTACTCATCATCACAAGTATTATTATTACCATTTTAGTCATTTTATACTCATATCGTTCTATCGGTTTAGATAGAGAACGCCATTATTATTATTTCTCTATCATGTTTATGTTGATTGGTATTATTGGCTCATTTACAACAGGAGATATTTTCAACTTGTTTGTGTTCTTTGAAGTCTTTTTAATGTCTTCATATTGTTTACTCGTTATTGGTACTACTAAAATACAATTACAAGAAACAATTAAGTATATTTTAGTCAATGTTGTTTCATCATCTTTCTTTGTCATGGGTGTTGCAGTTTTATATTCAGTAGTAGGAACTTTAAATCTCGCTCATATTAGTGAAAGATTATCACAACTTTCTGTGCATGACAGCGGCTTAGTCAATATTGTTTTTATTTTATTTATCTTTGTCTTTGCCACTAAAGCAGGCGTTTTTCCTATGTACGTATGGCTACCTGGTGCTTATTATGCTCCTCCAGTAGCGATCATCACGTTCTTTGGCGCACTATTGACTAAAGTGGGTGTATACGCAATTGCGAGAACTCTAAGTTTATTCTTCAATAACACAGTAAGCTTTTCTCATTATGTCATCCTTTTCTTAGCATTACTTACAATTATTTTTGGATGTGTAGGTGCAATAGCTTACTATGATACGAAGAAAATCATCCTTTATAATATTATGATTGCAGTCGGTGTCATATTAGTTGGTGTTGCTATGATGAACGAATCAGGCATGACTGGTGCAATATATTACACACTACATGATATGTTAGTTAAAGCTTCATTGTTCTTACTCATTGGCGTCATGTACAAAATCACTAAAACGACTGACTTACGTCATTTTGGTGGCTTGATTAAAGGATATCCTATTCTAGGTTGGACATTCTTTATTGCATCGCTAAGCTTAGCGGGTATACCACCTTTTAGTGGTTTTTATGGTAAATTCTACATTGTTCGAGCGACCTTTGAAAAAGGATTTTATCTAAGTGGTATCATTGTACTTTTATCAAGTTTAATCGTGTTATATTCAGTCATACGTATTTTCTTAAGAGGATTTTTCGGTGAAGTTGAAGGATATACTTTATCCAAAAAGGTAAATGTTAAATATCTAACAACTATCGCCGTCGCATCTACAGTGATTACTGTAGTCTTTGGATTATCTGCAGACGCATTATTCCCAATCATCAAAGATGGTGCTGAAACGTTTGTCGATCCAAGTCAATATATTCATAGTGTGTTAGGAGGTAAATAGTTTGGCTATACAGTTTGTAATTAATTTACTTGTTTCTGTCATATGGTTACTTGTAACAAATAGCTATACCTTAAATAACTTTGTATTGGGTTTTATACTAGGATTATTTCTAGTTTATCTCCTGCACCGTGTCTTGCCTGGTCAGTTTTATTTAGTGAGAATATATAGAATTGTGATGCTTATCATTACATTTTTAACTGAGTTAATAAAAGCAAACTTTGGTGTACTCAAAATTATTCTCAAACCACGAATTGAGAATAAACCCGGATTCTTTGTGTACGAGACGGAATTAGAAAGTGACTGGCAACTTGTTTTACTTTCCAATTTGATTACGTTAACACCCGGCACAGTCGTTTTAGGTATTAGTGATGACCGTAAAAAGATTTATATCCACTCAATTGATTTCAGTACAAAGGAAGAAGAGATTCAAAGTATCAAATCTTCATTAGAGAAGGTCGTTAGAAAGGTAGGCGAGAAATAATGCCTTTTAAAATATTTATTATTACAGCCTTAATTATTGTTGTCTTATCAATGTTAGCAATGTTAATACGTGTTATTTTAGGACCCTCTCTAGCAGACCGTGTCGTTGCACTTGATGCAATTGGTTTACAGTTAATGGCCGTGATAGCGCTATTTAGTATTTTACTGAATATTAAATACATGCTCGTCGTTATTTTAATGGTCGGTATTCTTGCTTTTCTAGGAACTGCAGTCTTTTCTAAATTTATGGATGAAGGTAAGGTGATCAAGCATGATAGCAACGATCGTCACTAGTGTCTCTATCATATTTGTTGTTCTTGGAGCTTTGATCAGTGCCTTTGCTGCAACGGGCCTCATTCGATTAAGGGATGTTTACTCAAGAGCACATGCAGCTGGTAAAGCAGCCACACTGGGTTCGATGTTTTTACTATTTGGAGCATTTTTATACTTTATTGGTACTGAAGGATATGTAAATATGCAATTAATTATCGGAATTATTTTCGTATTTATTACTGGTCCCCTTTCAAGTCATTTAATCATGAAAGCTGCCTATAACATTAAAACACCGTATACCAAAGATACTAAAATTGATGAAATTAAAGAGGATATGAAGCATACAAAACTATAATTCATACTTTTAAGAGTTTTATACCAAAATCAAATTCAATATTTACTAATTTTTTTAAATCGATAATATGATTAATACTTGGGACATAATTCCTAACAAAAAAGCCAGTAAATGAGTTTGGCACTGAACCCTTAAAACGGGAACTTAATAAAAACACCATGTTCTAGGCTATTAATTCTCTGTATTTTACAGGGGATAAGTAGCCTAGTTTTTGTTGAATTCGATTAT
>NZ_KV811752.1:0-1874 GCF_001813195.1 Staphylococcus sp. HMSC065D05 | reverse complement strand
TTATACTATAAATTCAACTTTGCAACAGAACCATGATAAAGCGTTAGACGCAAAAATGAACGAAGTGATTTATATACATAGCAAACCTATCAAAATATTCTTTAAAATAGTAAGTAAAAAATGGATTACAGGTATGATTTTGGTACCATTTATATATAGTACTACTATATCTTTGTCTTATAGTGTTATTACAAACCCTGGATTTATTATTTTTTCAATGATTTCATTGTACACTTTGAATTTCACCATACTTATTCAAGCAACTATTAATATCAATAGAAGTAATGATATAGATCGTTATTATGGTTATTATAAATGTAATTGTGATAAAGAAGATTAAAACGTAGTAGTATAAGGAGATATCAGACTGTTTTAAAATACAATATAAGTTGACTTATCAGAACTGGATATGCTTCAAAAGCTACAGGTGATATAATAATGGAGTCGCCTTAACTTCCGGCGGTATTTTCGACGGAAGGAGGTGCTTAATATGCTTATGATCTTCGTTTACATCATTGCACCAGTCATTAGTGGCTGTGCAGTTGCGTACTTTACTTACTGGCTTAATAGTAAACGCAATAAATAGAAGGCGACGTTAAGCCGCATCAAAAATCCCCTCACTACCACAAATAGTGAGGGGATTGGTGCATATATGCATATAATCTTCGTTGAATGTATTATAACATCATAGTGTGTAGGAATGCAAAATTAGTATATATAAAGGGATGAATAGAGATAGAAAGCGTCATAGGATTTCTAACAATAGTTTTCTTTGCTGCAATGATCATCACTTTTTCTGTTACAGCTATACTATATATAATAAAAGGACTTTATAATGAGCAAGCAACAGGTGCTTTATTAGCTAGTTCATTATTCATGATTCTATTTATATTTTCTGCTCTTTTCTATTTATTTTTAGTGAAAAAATAAGATATGAAAAAAACGTTCGTTTATGGTACACCCGAATCATACAAATGAAGTTGTTGAAGTGCCAGTAACTGTCACTTTATTTAGTATTTGAGAATGATTTCACTTAATAAATAAGAAAAAACAATGTACTTTAATATGGTACGTTGTTTTGCTATTAACACATATTGCGTTTAACTATCATTGTTTAACTGCTCTCCATATTTCTTTCCTTAATTTTCCACCATGTCTATGATAGGGATTAAGTCTTTTCCTTTTTCTGTTAAAGCATAAATAACTTTTGGAGAAACTTCTGGATAAACAGTTCTACTTATAATGTTATCATTTTCTAATTCTCTAAGTTGCTTAGTTAATGAGCATTGAGAAATACTTTCCAAAAATTTCTTGATTTGCTTATAGCGTCTATCTTTTTCTTTTAAATACCATATAATTAAGTTTTTATAACGACCCGAGAGAATGTTTTGAGTATAGGCAATACCATAGATATCTCGGCCTTCTTCTATAAGTCTTCTGTTAAAAATCATAATTACAAATTTTAACCATAAAACCCCTCCAATATAAAATAGCGTACTTTCATGTATTATTAAATACATCTCAATTATTAATCCATTTATATACTAGCCTCAAATTAAAAAGACAACAAGGATTAATAGCTTTTATAACTGTTAATCCTTGTTTTCTTTATACAATAATAAAAACCAGGTTTTTTTAAACCTGGCTTTTACCATTAATGAATATTGTATTTTTATTGGATATTACTTGTTATCTGCATCTTTTTTACGGCGTCTACCGAATAAGAATAAAGATCCTAAGCCAGCAAATAATGATCCGAATAAAGTCGCATTATTTGAATTTGATTGTTCACCAGTTTGTGGTAATGCTTCTTTGTCGGAATGATCTTTATCAACATCTTTGTCGGAATCTGAATCACTGTCTGAGTCTGAGTC
>NZ_KV811751.1:0-9896 GCF_001813195.1 Staphylococcus sp. HMSC065D05 | reverse complement strand
TTTTATATAATTCCCACTAATTGGGGTCAGTCTAGTTTTCATAAATTCATTTACTGGCTTTTTTATTTACAATACTTCGTATTGTTGGCTCCCTTTCTTAGGGGACAGCTTCAGCCTGTAGTCTTCAGCTTGTCCTGTTCCCTCAAGAGTCTCGCCAAAATACTTTGTATTCATATGTAATTTTACATTAAAATTGTTTTGCTCCTCTTTAAATAAAAATGACACTTTGTAACTCTTTGCAAGTTGTGGTATGATTTAAATCGTAATTATTACGTTTTGAAAGTAGAGGGGCGATTCAATGCATTGGACAATTATTGGTGGTGGCTTACAAGGAACCACCATTGCACTTAAATTAAAAAATGAAGGACTAAAAAATGAGGAGCTTACTATCATAGATCCTTACTCCTCATTATGTGAGCGTTTTAATATTTATACACAACGTATTAGTATGCCATACTTAAGATCGCCTTTCGTTCATCATATTCATCCTAAACCTTTTCATCTCAAACAATATGCTAGATATCATCAGTATACTTCAGCTTATTACGGCCCGTATAAACGTCCTCAAAGAGATATGTTTATGCATCATGTTCATGATTTGATACATCAATTTAAACTTAATGATTGTCATATACAAGGTAAAGTCGAAGCTATTAATAAATCAAGAGGTAAATGGTGTATAAAACTATCAACAGGCGATAAAATGGTTACCGATTGTGTTGTGATAGCAAATGGTTATACGCAAACGCCATTCATACCTGAAATTTTCAGAAATAAAGCGAATGTAAAACACATATTTGCTGATAATTATCATGCCTCTTTAGATAAAGATACTCAACATGTTGTTGGTTCAGGTATATCTGCTGCCCACCTCACTTTAAAATTATTAAATGAACACAATCACCAACTTGTTCATTTATGGATGAATAAAGATATTGAGATACACGATTTTGATGCTGATCCTGGTTGGTTAGGACCAAAGAAAATGAACCTTCTTGCATCTATATCCTCTTCAGATGCAAGAATGAAGTTAATTGAAGACGAGCGTCATAGCGGTTCAATGCCTATGGAATTATTTTTAAGGTTAAAGAAATATGTGCAAAGTGGTCGACTCGTCATACATATGAGTCAAATTGATGATGTAACAGAATCCTATATTATCGCTGCTGGAAAATATTTTGAATATAAGCATATTTTGTTAGCTACCGGATTTTATAATCAATTATTAACACAACCACTCATTAAAAACCTTATTCAAAACGAACAAGCACCACTCAATCATTCAGGTTATCCTTCTTTGTCAAACGAACTAGAATGGTTAAATCAATTATTCGTAGCTGGTGGACTTGCAGATTTAGAACTAGGTCCTTTTGCAAGAAATATAATGGGCGGTAAGGAAAGCGCTGAACGCATAAGTAAAGCATATAAACGTTTAAATAAGAAAATCTCATAAACAAACACCCCGATTAGATTGTGTAGAATTCACAATTTAATCGGGGTGTTCTGTTACATTATTGAATAGGTTTAATAGCAATCGTACCACGCATGACACTGATTAATTGGTCATGGTCATCTTTGATATCAATATTCCAAACTTGTGTTGTTTTTCCTTGATGTATTAAAGAAGCAAACGCTCTCACATGTCCTTGTCGAGTTGAGCGAATATGATTTGCATTCATTTCTAAACCTAGTGGAATGAATTGCTGCGTATCAATCAAATGAGCAGCACCTATCGAACATGCTGTTTCACCTAAAGCTAAACTCGCACCACCATGTAAATAGCCAAAGGGTTGCTTTACTTTATCTGTCACAGGCATAGACACTACTACTTTACCATCTTCTTTTTGTTCAATCTTCATTTCAAATGTTTCTAAAAGATTGGTCATAGTTCACACCTCATTTCAGTAGTTATAGTACCATAGCTGCTATCGTACCAAAAACCATAAGTGGAACATTATAAAACAAGAAATTCGGGATACATGTATCACGAATATGATCATGTTGTCCATCCATATTCAAACCGGCTGTCGGTCCAAGTGTAGAATCACTTGCTGGAGAACCTGAATCACCTAAAGCACTTGCTGTACCAATTAAAGCAATAAGAGCCATTGTGTCTAAACCAATTGATGCTCCAAAAGGTATAAATAATGAAGCAATAATAGGTATTGTTGCAAAAGAGGAACCAATACCTAATGTTACAATAAGTCCAATGAGGTACATGACGATAATACTAATCAATTTATGATCTCCAGTTAATCCTGTTAAACTCTTGACCAAGCTATCTATATCACCTGTTGCATTCATCACGCCAGCAAACCCGTTAGCTGTTAGTATCACTACACCAATATAAGCCATTAATTTGACTCCATCTACAAATTGTTCATCGAGTTCATACCAACGATAAGCTCTTGAAACAAAGAAAACAAGTACCCCAGCTAACGCACCAAAAATCATAGAATCTGTAAATGTCTGTACTAAAAACGTAGCTAGTATGGCAATGACAGTAACAATTAGCACATAAGGTTTGAGTTCCGAAATTGTTTCTCGATCATTTACATTACGTTGTTCATAAACGCGTGGCTTTCTATAAACAATAAATCCAAGTATGAGACCCACAACATATCCCATTGAAGGTATTAACATCGCCTTCCATATCATGTTCATCTCAATTGGATGGTTTGCTTTTTGAAAACCACTTTGAATGATTTGATGGAAAATTTGACCGAAACCATAAGGTAATAGCACGTAAGGAAAACACAAACCAAATCCTATTACTAAAGCAATAAGTCTGCGATCAATTCTTAAATCGTTAAACAAACTCACAAGCGGAGGTATTACAATTGGAATAAAGGCAATATGTACAGGAATTAAGTTTTGACTCATGATACTCATTGCTAACAATGCAATGATAATAATTATTTTAACCTTAACTCGGGAAAGTCTACTATTTTCAGCATGAATACTTGCAATAATTTTACCAACAAGATAATCAGTTATACCACTATATGAAATCAAAGCAGCAAAACCACCGAGTAACGCATAACTTAATGCGACTTCTGCGCCATCTACTATATTTTTTCCAAAAACATTAATTACTTTTTCTAAATTCATACCTGATATTAATCCACCGACAAGTGCACTAATAAATAAGCTAATGACCACATTTAATCGACATAAACAGAGTATGATCATTAATATGACTGCGATTACAACAGCATTTATCATTCCGCCTCACCCTTTATCACTCTATCGAACTAAAGTATTTATAAAATACATACTAGCAAGACATATATTTAATGTCAATGTTAAAAAAGACTCAACGATTATATACATTTAGTTATATTTAGTTGATTATTTTCAATAACTGAAATATAACACCTAAAAATGTAATAAGTTGAGTCTATATAACTTTATTTATATTTTTGTTGTAACCACTCTACAACTGTAGGTATCATGTAACCTGTCGGACCCTTTGGACCTTTATATGTAGCACTTTTAATTGTTGCAGGGCCCGCGATATCAAAGTGAATGTGTGGGATGTCACCACTAAAATGCGAAATAAATGCTGCTGCAAACAATGCTTTTCCTTGACCGTTCGTATGATTGACTAAATCTGCTACATCTGATTGTTTAATTAAATGTCTTTCAGTCTCTGTAATAGGTAATTCGAATACTTTTTCGTCTACATGACGTGCAACTGTTAATAAGTTTTTAAGTTCATTTTCAGCATGAGATTGGAAAGCAGCCGCCTTGTCATCACCTAAAGCTACAATCGCTGCACCCGTTAATGTAGCAAAATCAAGAATTAGTTGTGGTTTAAATTGTGTTGCATAGAATACTGCGTCACCTAAAACCATTCTACCTTCAGCATCACTATTCAACATTTCTACCGTTTCACCATTAAGCGCAGTAAATACATCATCTGGTTTCATCGAAGATTCACCAATCATATTTTCAGCTGAAGCGATCACTCCTACAATATTTACAGGTAGCTTTTGCTTAGAGATCGCATCAACCATACCAATAACATTGGCCGCACCGCACATATCATATTTCATAGTTTGCATACCTATCTTAGACTTAATACTATATCCACCGGAATCATATGTAATGCCCTTACCCACTAATGAAATAGGTGGTTCATCAGCTTCTGCACCATAATATGATAACGTAATTAATCTCGGACCATGATTAGAACCTTTACCTACTGCATGTATTAATCCAAATCCTTCATCTATAATTTGTCGGTGATCTTTGATATCTACACTAACGGAACTCCCTTCGAAATGCTTTTTTATTTCTTCGGCAAAATATTGGGGTGTTAAAATATTCGGAGGCATTTGACTTAGTTCACGAGCATAGTTTATAGATTCACCCAATTGTTGGCCTTCGTTAATCTTCGTTTCTATATTATGCTCTGTCGTTTGTATATAGACTCTACCTTGGTATGGAGGCTTTTTATCCGATTTATAATGGTCAAATTCAAAGATAGATTGTGCACTTTGTAAACCTAAAGTTTGACAAATTTCAATAATGTTACCATATTTAGATTTGAAAGTATCTAACAATAATTCACAATCCGTTACATGAACGTCTTTTAAATATTGAAACAACTGACCCCAAACTTTTAATAAACGTTGATATGATAAAATTTTTAAGTTTCCTAGTCCTACAGTTAATAATCTTTTGGGCTTTTCATCAATATAAATAAGCGTTGATGATATTTTGCCGATTGAGCTATTGATGACATGATATTGTTTTAATGTTTCTAATCGCTCTTTAATTAACGTCTTATGATATTTTATCTCACCTAATTGGTTGAGGTGATCTGGCACACCCACCACAATCGTTTCAATTGATGTTGGCGTATCTTGATTAATAAAAAATTGCATATAGATCCTCCGTTCCTCATTATGTATAACAATAATTATAAGTTATGAACACCACAATATTAAACAAAACCACTTTTTACTCTAACTCTAAATAAAAAGCATTTTTGTTTAATTAAGTGTGAAATTCTTCTTCATCATATTTTTTTGATAAAAAATAACCTGAGACAATCATTTTGTCCCAGGTATAATTAAAATATAAACAATCGATGACAAAATTAATTTGAGTTGTTTACATATTTTAACTCTAGTCATCTTTGCTAAGGGAGACAATAAATTATGTCTCGTACCTTTTTATTGTATTTTTAATGTCTATTACTTGATTAAAATTTCCCTTTTTTAAAGGCTAATCCTATGCCACCAAGTTTGTAAATCGCACGAGTATCAATAACTTTCTTCAAGAATGCTGCTTTTTTACCAGCGATATCTCTACCATATACAATTCCAACACCATCATTAGTACCTAATGAACATACAGTTCCACGGTTAACATATTGGAAATCTTGTGTTGATTCACCATTTAATAAACGTTTAATGTTGCTAGCAGTATGCTCACCTTGTTGCATAGCAATTTGAGCTGTTGTTGGTAATGGACGCTCTTCACCAGCTGGAATAAACGCTGAACAATCTCCTATAACGAAGATGTCATTATGACCTTCAATTGTTAAATCTTGTTTATTGATAATGCGTCCACGTTTAACACCTTCAAATGATTCTTCCATTAAATGACTTCCACGCACTCCAGCAGTCCATACAGAAGTTCCAGCTTCTAACTGTTGTTTTTCTCCATTGACTTCAACAACGAAACCTTTTTCATTACAAGCGACAATAGGTGTTGCAATTTTGAATTCTACTCCACGGTCTTCTAAATATTTTACTGCATAACTAACTAAGTCGTCTGAGAACATCGGTAACATTTTAGGTGCTGCTTCAACACATGTTAACTTCACTTTACTTTGATCAACACCATATTTACTGCATAATTCAGGAATTCTATCAGTTAATTCACCTAGAAATTCAATACCTGTAAATCCAGCTCCCCCAACTAAAATAGATAAATCTTTATCATCTTTTTCTTTAGAAGCAGCATAATTTGCGAACTTATCTTCAATGTGACGAGACAACTTACGAGAAGTTAAAACGTTCTCAATTTGGAAAGCATGTTCTTTCATACCATCAATGCCAAATGTTTCGCTAACAAAACCTAGTGCAACAACTAAGATATCAAAGTCATAAACACCCTTATCAGTTTCTACGCGTTTAGCATTACGATCAATTTTTGTTACCTCAGCAACAACAAAATTCACTTTATCTTTGTTGACAGTTTTCTCAACAGGATACAATAAATCTTCATAATTAATCGTACCGGCAGAAGCTTCATGCAACCAAGTTGATTCATAATGATATTCATTCTTATTAATTAAAGTAATTTCCGCTGCATCAGCAGAAAGTTCCTTTTGCAATTTAGTTACAGTTTGTAAACCAGCATAACCTGCACCTAATACGAGCACTTTCTTACGATCTTGAGCCATCTCTAATTCACCTAAGCTTTCATAATATTTTAACCAACCAACAATGTAGATAAAGGCTATAAACATATGACAAGCCAAATTGTCTCTTTCTTTATAGTCTTAGTCAACATTTAAAATTTTCAAGTCTTTTTTGGGTTTTGCTCTTCAGTTGTTCACATAAAAGACACTTTTAATCTAGTTTTAATTTTATAGCTTTTACCCTATATTTTCAAGCTACAATAGGGATAGTTTGTGAAAAGTTTAATTTAATTTCGGATGGCAATATGAAGTTAACATTGCTCTGGATTTCCAGCGACTTTAGCTGTTTTAAATGAACTTCCACAACCACATGAGGCAATAGCATTAGGATTGTCTATTTGAAATCCTCCACCCATAAGTGACTGTTTAAAATCAATTGTTGTTCCATTTAATACTGGAGCATCATTTTGGTCTACTAGAACTTTCAAACCATAATATTCGAGAATTTCATCATTTTCACCAGGTTCTGCTTCGGCTGACATACCATAGGTTAATCCTGTGCATCCTCCACCATTTACTTTAATTTTTAAATAACCATCAGACATGTCGTTATTTTTTAACATGTCTTTAACTTCAAATGCTGCCGCTTCAGTTAAAATGACTGTTGGCATATAAAAAACCTCCCATAATTTTTTAATCTCTATAGCAAATTCGTTATATCATTATCTTCGATATGTTGATATATGTTTTTTAATAAATCGTCTGGTGTGTTACCTTCAACAATATCACCATCTACAAGGGCATACAAGCTACTTGCGCATAGACCACAATTTTGTAGACAACCGTATTCAAGGACATCTATATTAGGATCATTTTCTAATTTTTCAAATACAACATCACTGCCTTTGGCCATATTTGAAATACAGAACTCCACTAATGGAAACATAAGTCACCTTCTTATCTTTATTAGTTTAAACATTATAACAAAGTATTCAATGTCCTGACTATCAGTCGGTATGACGATTTTAATTTTGTTTATCTTTTTAAATTTTATCATAATTAAATTGCATTCTACATTTGTTTGTAGTCATTTTGAAAAATAGATATAATAGTCATGCATACAAGTATTTTATTATAACTATCAGGGACTAGGAATCATCTTCATTTAGAGTATTCTAGTAATTTTTGAAAAGGGTTTCAATAAAACAATTTTAACAAAGGGGTATAAATCAATGAAAAACTTAGTATTACTAGGCGGGGGCTATGGTAATATGCGAATTATGTCGCGCATTTTACCTCATTCAATTCCTGAGGGATATCACTTAACTTTAATCGACCGCATGCCATTCCACGGTTTAAAACCAGAATTTTATGCACTTGCAGCAGGAACTAAATCTGACAAAGAGGTGCGAATCCAATTTCCAGATAGCAGTAAAATTAATACGGTTTATGGGGAAATCAATGATATAGATTTGGACGAACAAATGATAACAGTTGGAAATTCAAAAATAGATTATGACGAACTTATCATTGGTCTAGGGTGTGAGGATAAATATCATAATGTCCCTGGTGCTGAAGCATATACTCATAGCATTCAAACATTATCTAAATCGCGTGAAACATACCATAGAATTAGCGAATTACCTAAAGGGGCGCGTGTAGGTATCGTTGGGGCAGGTTTAAGTGGCATTGAATTAGCGAGCGAACTACGTGAAAGTCGATCAGACTTGGAAATTTTATTATATGATAGAGGGCCTCGAATTTTAAGGAATTTTCCTGAGAAACTAAGTAAATACATATCTAATTGGTTTTCTAAACATAATGTTACTGTAGTACCCAACTCAGTCATCGACAAAGTTGAACCTGGAAAAATTTATAATAATGGTAAACCAGAAAATATTGATTTAGTCGTTTGGACAGCAGGCATACAACCTGTTGAAATTGTGCGTAATCTTCCTATCGATATGAGTACCACTGGACGCGTGATTATTAATCAGTACCATCAAGTCCCAACCTATAGAAATGTTTATGTCGTAGGTGACTGTGCTAATTTACCACATGCACCCAGCGCTCAATTAGCAGAACTACAAGGTGAACAGATTGCTGATGTGTTGAAGAAACAATGGAATAACGAACCACTTCCAGATAAAATGCCTGAAATTAAAGTACAAGGCTTTTTAGGCTCTTTAGGTGACAAACAAGGTTTTGCTTATATCATGGATCGAACAGTTACCGGACGACTGGCTTCTATTTTAAAATCAGGTGTTCTGTGGCGCTATAAATATCATAATGGTTAATAAACAAAGAACCTAGGACACTTACATTGGTACTGACCCCCTTAAACGGGAACTTAATAAAAACACTATGTTCTAGGCTGCTAATTCTCTGTATTTTACAGGAGATAAGTAGCCTAGTTTTTGTTGAATTCGATTATTATTATAGTTTTTAATGTATTTTTCGACAATATCTATTACAATATGATTAGAGCTATTAAGCTGATTATTGATGTAAAAAGTTTCAGACTTTAGCGAGGAATGAAAACTTTCTATCGGGGCGTTATCAGCAGGTGTTCCCTTTCGGGACATACTTCTGATAATGCCTTTTTCTTCGCATAATTGATAATAAGCATAAGATGTATAAACGCTGCCTTGATCACTATGTAATATACACCCCTCGGGTATATCGATTTGATTTAATGTATCATTAACTAAACTTTGGTCTTGTTTATCATCTATTTTATACGCCACAATTTCTCCGTTATAAATATCCATTATCGAAGATAAATACAACATAGAATGACCAAATGGTAAATAAGTAATATCGGTTGTTAATACTTCCATGGGACAACTCGCTTTAAATTGTCTTTGTAATAAATTGTCAGTTTTATAATACGGTTTACCTATCCTTGTCGTCTTTTTAGGTCTAACTCGGCAGTTCAAATGATGCTTCTGCATAATTCTCTGTACTCTCTTATGATTAATTGGTGATGTATAACATTGATTAATCAGTGCTGTAATCTTACGATAACCGTAGGTATAGTGGTTAGCTTCACATAATTCAATAACTTTTTGTGTTACAGTATCATTTTTATAGGTTTTGTTTTTCCATCGGTAATATGTTGATTTAGGTATGTTTAATACTTCTAGTATCAATTTGATTGAATATTTTACTTTTAATTGATCCACTAAATCTATGACTACTGCTGGTACCACTTCCTTTCCAATGCCTTGTACTTTTTTAAAATATCCAATTCTATATCTTTTCTCTTATTTTCTAATTTTAATTGTTCTACTTCTGACAGCTCTTCTAATCCTTTACCGTAGGTATATTGTTTACCAACTTGTTGTGAAAATCTATAACTTTCCCCATTTCGATACCATCGCCACCAAGTTTTCACTTGTGTTCTATTTCTAATATTTAATTCTTTCATAATTTCTTTTGTTGAAAATCCTGCTGCTTTCATTTCAACTGCTTTATACTTTATTTCTACTGAATAAGAAACTCTTTTCATAGAAAA
>NZ_KV811750.1:0-1653 GCF_001813195.1 Staphylococcus sp. HMSC065D05 | reverse complement strand
ATGAGCTAATCAAACATCATAATTTTTTATGGAGAGTTTGATCCTGGCTCAGGATGAACGCTGGCGGCGTGCCTAATACATGCAAGTCGAGCGAACAGACGAGGAGCTTGCTCCTCTGACGTTAGCGGCGGACGGGTGAGTAACACGTGGATAACCTACCTATAAGACTGGGATAACTTCGGGAAACCGGAGCTAATACCGGATAATATATTGAACCGCATGGTTCAATAGTGAAAGACGGTTTTGCTGTCACTTATAGATGGATCCGCGCCGCATTAGCTAGTTGGTAAGGTAACGGCTTACCAAGGCAACGATGCGTAGCCGACCTGAGAGGGTGATCGGCCACACTGGAACTGAGACACGGTCCAGACTCCTACGGGAGGCAGCAGTAGGGAATCTTCCGCAATGGGCGAAAGCCTGACGGAGCAACGCCGCGTGAGTGATGAAGGTCTTCGGATCGTAAAACTCTGTTATTAGGGAAGAACAAATGTGTAAGTAACTATGCACGTCTTGACGGTACCTAATCAGAAAGCCACGGCTAACTACGTGCCAGCAGCCGCGGTAATACGTAGGTGGCAAGCGTTATCCGGAATTATTGGGCGTAAAGCGCGCGTAGGCGGTTTTTTAAGTCTGATGTGAAAGCCCACGGCTCAACCGTGGAGGGTCATTGGAAACTGGAAAACTTGAGTGCAGAAGAGGAAAGTGGAATTCCATGTGTAGCGGTGAAATGCGCAGAGATATGGAGGAACACCAGTGGCGAAGGCGACTTTCTGGTCTGTAACTGACGCTGATGTGCGAAAGCGTGGGGATCAAACAGGATTAGATACCCTGGTAGTCCACGCCGTAAACGATGAGTGCTAAGTGTTAGGGGGTTTCCGCCCCTTAGTGCTGCAGCTAACGCATTAAGCACTCCGCCTGGGGAGTACGACCGCAAGGTTGAAACTCAAAGGAATTGACGGGGACCCGCACAAGCGGTGGAGCATGTGGTTTAATTCGAAGCAACGCGAAGAACCTTACCAAATCTTGACATCCTCTGACCCCTCTAGAGATAGAGTTTTCCCCTTCGGGGGACAGAGTGACAGGTGGTGCATGGTTGTCGTCAGCTCGTGTCGTGAGATGTTGGGTTAAGTCCCGCAACGAGCGCAACCCTTAAGCTTAGTTGCCATCATTAAGTTGGGCACTCTAAGTTGACTGCCGGTGACAAACCGGAGGAAGGTGGGGATGACGTCAAATCATCATGCCCCTTATGATTTGGGCTACACACGTGCTACAATGGACAATACAAAGGGTAGCGAAACCGCGAGGTCAAGCAAATCCCATAAAGTTGTTCTCAGTTCGGATTGTAGTCTGCAACTCGACTATATGAAGCTGGAATCGCTAGTAATCGTAGATCAGCATGCTACGGTGAATACGTTCCCGGGTCTTGTACACACCGCCCGTCACACCACGAGAGTTTGTAACACCCGAAGCCGGTGGAGTAACCATTTGGAGCTAGCCGTCGAAGGTGGGACAAATGATTGGGGTGAAGTCGTAACAAGGTAGCCGTATCGGAAGGTGCGGCTGGATCACCTCCTTTCTAAGGATATATTCGGAACATCTTCTACGAAGATGAGGAATAACGTGACATATTGTATTCAGTTTTGAATGTTTATT
>NZ_KV811749.1:0-3131 GCF_001813195.1 Staphylococcus sp. HMSC065D05 | reverse complement strand
ATATAATTCCCACTAATTGGGGTCAGTCCAACATCGCTTTGTGTTCTAGGCTCTTTTTTGTTTGAAAGTCTAATTAAAATGATTTATATAACTAAGTGATGTTAACAAAGTGAAAATATAACATCTAGACTGAAAAGTATAATAAAGTTAAATGATATTATGTTTGTATTTATTTAAAAGATATGGTTATATAAATGGTGTGTTTAATATCATATATAGATACATTTAAATTGCTTACCTACACAACTTATATGAAGATGTTTTAATAAATGTATGCCTATTTAATTTGTTAAAGTATAATATTTAAGTAGAAAGATGATATGTCAATGCAATTGAGGATGTAATTGTGATAATATTAAGAGCAAGTATTTTAAAAATTAAACGGAGTGTAATTGAATGAATGAGAACAATTATAGACGTCTCAACAAAACTTATAAACCGCACTATTTGCCTGGTTTAGATGGTTTAAGAGCTATAGCAGTTATTGGGATAATCATTTATCATTTAAACACGAAATGGTTATCTGGTGGATTCCTTGGAGTAGATACTTTTTTTGTCATTTCTGGTTATCTCATAACTAGTTTATTATTAAGTGAGTACTATAGAAATAATTCTATTAATTTAGTTAATTTTTGGCTTAGAAGATTTAAACGATTAATACCAGCAATGATGTTTGTTGTCACGGTTGTTTTAATATATACATTACTATTTAAACCTGAATTAATTATTAGTATAAAACATGATGCTATAGCAGCACTTTTCTATGTTTCGAACTGGTGGTATATCATACAAGACGTAGACTATTTTAATCAATTTGCTGTAGCGCCATTAAAGCATTTATGGTCATTAGCTATTGAAGAACAATTCTATCTATTCTTTCCATTTATACTTTTAGGGTTATTAAAGTTTTTCAAAAAGCGAACTACAATGATTATTCTATTAATCATCTCTTTATTATCATTAACTGCAATGATAACGATACATATGTATACAGGTAACAATTCTAGAGTTTATTTCGGAACTGACACACGTTTACAAACGTTGTTATTAGGATGCTTACTAGCATTTATTTGGCCACCGTTTTCTTTTAGAAAGGATATATCTAAAGGTGCTAAAGCAAGTATAAGTGCAATAGGCATAGTCGGAATGGCAGTGCTCATTTATTTGTTTGTAGTGGTTAGTGATCAAGATAAATGGATATATAGTGGAGGATTTTATGCTATCTCGTTCTTGACACTGTTTGTCATTGCAAGCGTTGTGCATCCATCAAGTGTCTTAAAGAAAATACTAAGTTTCAAGTTATTTATTTATATAGGCAAGAGATCGTATAGTTTATATTTATGGCACTATCCTATCATTATTTTTATGAATAGTTATTTCGTACAAGGTCAGATTCCTTGGTTTGTATATATTTGTGAAGTGATACTTATGTTTGTCATGGCTGAAGTATCTTATAAATTTATTGAAACGCCTATTAGAAAAAATGGATTCAAAGCATTCACAGTGATGCCGAAAAATTTAACAAGATTTTCAAGAACGATCATTGTATTAATCTTGCTTGTTCCTTCTGCACTCATAGTATTTGGTGCCTATGATAGTTTGGGTAAAGAGCATGATAAACAACAAGCTGCGAAACAAAAATCTTTTAAAACGAACCAGAAAGCAAAACCTAAAAAGCCAGATGAAAATAATCAAGATAAGTCTTCACAACAACATTTTAATCCTAAAGAAGCGTCTCCATTATTGCTGGGAGATTCAGTAATGGTAGATATCGGTCAGGTCTTTAGTGAAAAAGTGCCACATGCTAATATTGATGGAAAAGTTGGACGACAGTTAATTGAGGGCAAAGATTTAATCAATCAGAAGTACCAAGATTATACTAAAAAAGGTCAGAGTGTTGTGATAGAACTTGGTACGAACGGTGAGTTTACGAAAGATCAAATGAATGAATTAATTGATTCTTTAGGTGAAGCAGATATTTACTTAATTAAGGTAAGAGTACCGAGAGACTACGAGTCGACTAATAATAAAATTATGGAACAAGTAGCCAAGAAGCATAAAAATGTTCATATTGTTGATTGGTATAAAGCATCTGAGGGTCATTCTGAGTATTTTGCATATGATGGTATTCACTTGGAATACAGTGGTGTTAAAGCATTATCTAATGAAATCATTAAAAAAATGAAAGAAGTTAATGAAAAATAATGTTCAAAAATAAAAATAAGAGCGCTATATATCACTAGAAATTAGAATGAGATTCAATGTGTTTCCTTAGTCATGATTTAGTGAGATGACAAAAACAATTAAGTCAAAAAGGGTTATATGGTATTTATTATTATAGTTCACCATTGTGATGGGGTGGGATAACGAATTCGATACGAATTCTATCTCACCTCATTTTTTATCAATTTTATGAATAACCTTAGCGTTATCTAAGATTAAATTTACATCAAGTAAATATTCTTTATTGACTAAATATTTAAAAGAAAGACTAAACTCATCATAGTTAAAGTTGTAATAAGAGCAAAATTTATTATTACAAGAATATAACAATTCTAAAACGTTACATGAAATATTGTTAGTTACATGCTTTCGTTACGCTATTTACAGACTTCATTTAACAAAACAACTCTATGTAAACATTACAAAATGATAACACCGCACACAAACGTACATTTTTCTGATAAAGTAATGCTTGTCGTTAATAAAGAACGAAGCCAAGGATAACAAAGTAAATATTTTAGTCACATGACTATTCATTATATGAAATTAATTATTTAAATTTTTAGGAGGATATTTAACAATGAAAAAAATCGCTACAGCTACAATTGCAACTGCAGGAATCGCTACTTTCGCTTTTGCACACCATGACGCACAAGCAGCAGAACAAAATAATAATGGGTACAATCCTAACGACCCTTATTCATATAGCTATACTTACACAATCGATGCTGAAGGTAACTACCACTACACTTGGAAAGGTAACTGGAGTCCAGATCGTGTAAATACTTCATATAACTATAATAGTTATAATAACTACAACAACTATGGTTACAATAACTATAGCAACTATAATAACTACAGTAATTACAACAACTATCAATCAAATAACACGCAATCACAAAGAACAA
>NZ_KV811748.1:0-24657 GCF_001813195.1 Staphylococcus sp. HMSC065D05 | reverse complement strand
TATATAATTCCCACTAATTGGGGTCAGTCCAAAACAAACGTTTTGAGTGTAAGTCTTTTTATATGCGTGTATTTGCTTCTTTATTATAAAAGTGATGATTCACATAAAATGAAATAGGGGTGATTATTATCGCAATAATGATGAAAGTCCAATTACTAACTTTAATATATGGTCCAAACGCTAAAAATGATTGCGGTATAAAAAAAACATAAAAAAGAGTGATTAATAATAATGCAATGACACCATAGGTGAGCCACCAGGTCCAATAAGAGTTGTTAAAGCACTGTAATTGTACCGTTTTAAAGTTCATCCAAATAAATAAAAATATAATTACTAAACCAATAATGACAGTTAGGGGAAACGTATAAAAATATAGTAAATTACTATCGCCCCCTATAAAAAAGCCAATCAATCCTTTGAGAAAACAAAAAATACCTATTAAAAGAATGAAGTTATGACTTATATATTTAAAAATGTTTTTAAATGTTTCATTTGGGAGTGCTCTTATCTCTTTTTTAGCATGTGCTTTAGGATCATGGTTGAAAAACTCCATCGCAAGCATTCCAGTGTCACCTGCACGAATTAAGTGTTTCAAAGTACGGTTTAACATTAATTCTGAATCATGAGGGTTAACACGTAAGTCAGCACGCACATATGTCATGTAATTTTCAAATATTTCACGATCGGTATTGTTCAGTCGTAAAGCTTTGACATTATTCTCCTTTGTTAATTGCGCAGTGGATTTCATAATAAAATACTCCCTTAAATTTTAAATTCATAAATAAATACTACTTTAAAAAGGATAACTAAGCTAAATTATCATTTAAAAACATGATGATTAGTATGATAAACACAATCATATCATAATTATTACCTGTATATCATTACTCTTATACAAGTTCAAACGGCTATTGCACAAAATGATAAGAATTGTAAATCTTTTTTCTATTTCACACAAATATCGTTTAATTTTGATAAAAAAGCGCGAATGATATCATAACTAAAAATATAGCTTTAATAAAAGTAAACTTTTATAAATAAAGAGTAAATAATTTCCCATTAAATATATATGTTACTTTGTGAAATTAAATGTAATGAAATGAATTGATATTTTATGTTAAAAAATGATTAAATCAAAAAACCATGTTAAAATAAAGTGTATCGATAAGTAACTACAAAGGAGTCTATCATGAAAAAATGGTTAACCTTACTATTAATTACAACATTGGTGTTAACTGCATGTGGTAAAAGTAACGAAAAAGCTTCTTTAGAAAAAAGCATTGACCAATTAAAAAAAGAAAATAAAGATTTAAAAAAGCAGAAGAAAAAGTTACAAGAGCAAAAGGATAAGCTTAAACACAAACAGGATAGTCTCCAAGAAGATGTAAACGAATTACCTGCTAAAAGCACATCCCGAGATAAGAAAAATAAAGATAATCATGATGCAAAAGAAAAGTCTTCAAATAATCAATCAACATCTGCTAATCATGATGATCAAACTAACAAAATAAAAAGCAATCAAGATGAACATGACGGTCAATCCTCTAAACCACATACACAGCAGAAGCCATCAGAGGATAATAGAAAAAATAATCATCGACAAGAATGATAGTAGTTATTCCTAACGTTTGAATACGAAATGAGAAGGGTATTATATGTGGCGAATAGGTATTAGTGAGTTTAACAAACATTTAGATTGGAAGATAGCGAATAGTTGATAGCTTTAAGAGGAGAGAAGAACGATGCATGAACAAGATTTTAATATTTTAGAAGGTAAAAAGATGACATTAGTAGAGTTAGGTCGTGAGTTAGAGAATCTGACTGGTCGAACTATTAAAGATACAACAGGTGATATTAAACGAGTCATTGCACATTTGCCTAACTTTGAATCAGATACAGATACATTTGTGGCAACATACCACCTTAATCACCAAAATGATTTTATTGATGCGACGTTTGTTGCACCTAAAAATCAAAGTGATCGTTTGAAAGAAATACCGGTACACATTAAACTGATTAGTTATATTTCTAAAAACTAATAAATATAAAAAAGAATATATGTTTAAATAACGCGATATGAGTAGAGTTAAAAACTTCATAACGCGTTAATTTTATATTAAAATATAGGCAAAATAAACATTTTCGATTAAATGGAGTGTTTAAGATGGTTATTTATATTGAAACTGAACGTTTAAACTTAAGAGATTGGAAAACCGAAGATTTATTACCCTTTCAAAAAATGAATGCTAATACGCAAGTACGTAGATACTTCCCTAGTTTACTTAGTTATCGTCGTTCTGAGATAGACATGGAAAATATGGATAGCATAATACAAGAAAGTGGCCTAGGTTTATTTGCTGTCGAGTTGAAAGAGACGGGAGAATGGTTAGGTTTTATAGGTGTGAATTACGTATCAAAAGATAGCCATTACCCTTTTAAAGAGTTACCGTTTTATGAAATAGGGTGGAGGCTAATTCCAGAAGTATGGGGAAATGGTCTAGCTACAGAAGGGGCGGAAGCCGTAATGAAATATGCTAGAGATAAAGGAATTAAAGAATTATATAGTTTTACTTCTGAAAATAATTTGCCCTCTAGAAAAGTCATGGAAAAATTAGGAATGACTTTTTTAGACAATTTTGAATATCCGAATCTTAGTAAATACCATCCCCTTAAACGTCATGTAAGATATTATAAAGAGCTACTTCCTTCTTGAAAGGAAAGTTAGTAGTTCTTGTAAAAATGAAAATTATGACTCATAAAAGCGCCTACATGAAATGGGATTTGTAGTTTTTGTATAATTGAAAATGATCATCCATATAATAAAGAACTGAAGAATAATAAGTTAATAATATAAACTACAAAGTTATTAATTACCAAATTTCTACTTAAATAAGATACGATTATGTTTATTTGATACTTAATTTTAAGATAAATTTTAATAAAGATGAAAGAGTTTGATAATTTTATTGAAAAATACCCACAAATGTTTCTTTAGAGGAAATCATTTGTGGGTTCTCTACTTTTTACGTTATTAATCGTATGTACGTACACCTAACGGTTTGTAATGTTTAAGTCCTTCGATGAGTGATTCTTTAGTATCATATAATGGGGCAAGTTTTTGATATTTCTCATCAATAAATCCTTCTTTAATCATATGGTCGATTAAGTGTTGTAGTGGCTCAAAGAATCCATTTAAATTAAATACACCAATAGGCTTTTGGTGTATACCAATTTGAGCCCAACTATACATTTCAAAAAATTCTTCTAATGAACCAGCGCCACCTGGAGCCATAATAAAAGCATCGGCAAGTTCAGTCATTTTATTTTTTCGCTCATGCATAGAATCTACTAATATAAGCTCACTTACTTTTTGACTTGTTATTTCTCGTTCATCTAACATTTTAGGCATGACGCCGATAGCTTTACCACCATGCTCAAGTACGCCATCTTGAATCGCTCCCATAATGCCGACTGATCCTGCTCCGAATACAAGCTCGTATCCTTGTTCAGCCATATATTTTCCTAATTCGTATGCCTCTTTAACGTAAGACGGGTCTTTTCCTTTACTTGCACCACAATAAACAGCAATTCTTTTCATAATATGCCTCCTAGATTTGATTAATGATTTTTCTAAAAGCCTGCTCGAATTTAAGTCTATCTTCTGTTGTGAAGGGAGGAGGGCCTTTGTGACGACCACCTCGTCTTCTTATTTGAGCATTTAGATATCTTTGATCTAATAAGCTTTGGATGTTGTCTGAGTGATAAATATTTCCTTTATGATGCATGACGGTATGTACTTTATCTATCAGTAGACTGGCAAGTCCATAATCTTGTGTGATGACGATATCATTATTGCTAGCAAGTTCGACTATTTTATAGTCTACCGCATCGGGACCGTCATCAACATATACAGTTTTTACATGTTCGGGTTGTATTTGTTGTGAAAAATGGCTAAAACTTCTTAAAATCGTAACAAAAATGCCTGTCCCTTTCGTCAATTCAATGACAGAATTAACAACAGGACAAGCATCTCCATCTATAATTACGTTAGTCTTCATGGTTAAGAATGATTTGATTCCTTATGTTGTTTTACGACACTGTCAGCCACGTAATTTTCATATTTTTTAAATTCTTTTTTTCTAGCTTTTTCTGCTTCTTCACGCTGTTTTTGTTCTTCTTTATGACGTTTTTCAATATTCTTTTGAAGCTTTTTGTCTAGTTTTTTAATATCTTTACGATTATCTTTTTCTAGTTTTTCGCCTTTTTTCTCAATTTCGTGATCTATTTTACCAGGAGTTAAGCCAACTTGCTCTTCGTATTTTTGAGATTTTTTCATGTCTTTAATACGTTGTTTCTGATTAGCTTCACGTTGCTTTTGTTCTTCTTTATGACGTTTTTCAATATTCTTTTGAAGCTTTTTGTCCATTTTGTCTGCTTCTTTACGATTTTGTTTAGCTAATTTTTCGCCTTTTTTCTCAATGTAAGCTGGATCATTTTCCTTCGCAATTTTCTTCAATTCACGCTTATTATCAAATTCTTGCTTTTTATCTCCTACGTACTCTTTGACGTCTGAAGCTTTATTTGAAATTGCAGATGTTGTTTTTGAAGTTGCTTTAGATGTAGCATTAGTTACTTTCTGTACATCTGGATGTTTTTTAATACGCTTACGTTCAGTTACTAATGGTACGATAACGATTGGTAATACATTGATAAGTGTTTTAATGAGTTTCTTTTTGTCCATACACGTTGCCTCCATAACTTTTACTATTCTTTTTCATACCCTATGATACATGAAAATAAACGATTGATACTAGTTGTATGGTTGAAAATAAATTTTTCATATTAACATCATAAAGTGTTTTTTGTATAACAAAATTTTAAAATTCATATTGCAAAAAATTTTAACTCGGGTTACTTTCTCAGTGGAGGCGATCATATGAAATATAAGATTGAAAAATTGGATGACAGTAGCGTCGTTTATATGAGAATGATAGGTACTTATCAAAGTGATGAAAACTTTGAAATGATGAAGACCTTTAAGCATTGGATTCATACTAATCATTATTGGAAATATGTTGAGAAATACGGTGTGTTAGGTATAGCATTAGATAATCCTCTTCACGTTCAAAGTAATCAATGTAGATATGACGTTGTTTTGAGAATAGATGAAACAGTAAATGATCAGACAATATCTAAAAGAAATTTTATAGGTGGCATCTATGCTGTGTTTAAAATTAGTCATACAAAAAGAAATATAGAGAATTTCTTTAGTCATTTAGAAAATATTTTAAATGAAACTCATTTGCGTATGAGAAATGAACCAATTATAGAGAGATACATTGAGGAAGAGGGAACAGATAAAGTGTGTGAAATGTTAGTGCCTATCTATGAAGTAAATTAAAAAAATAGACAAATTCGATATTTTTTAGTACTCATACTAAAAAACCTTTATAGCAACAAAGTACATTTTATTTATAATAAAGAAAATATAAGGAACAATAAGTTTAATAAAAAACTCTCACCTGTCTGGCGAGAGTTTAATGATAGGTAACTTTCATTACCTAGTAAAACCTTAAACATCTTACAATATTTCAATTTTATACGTAATGATGGTAAACATACTGAAAATAAGTTGATATACAACCATTTCTACATTGTTGAAATAGACTAATGTATTTCATACGTGTGTTTTATTAAATTCCTTTGCCAATACCGAATCCGAAGTATAGGATTGCTATAAAAATAACTAAGACAATTCTATAAATGGCAAAAGGGACTAACTTAACTTTATTAATTAAGTGTAAGAATGTTTTAATTGCAATTAATCCAACAATAAATGCCGCTAAAAATCCTAAAATGTAGAATGGTATATGTGCTAAATGAATGTACTCATAATGTTTTAGTAAAGATAACCCACTTGCAGCTAACATAATAGGTACCGACATAATAAAAGTGAAATCAGATGCAGCTTTATGATTCAATTTCATAAGAACACCAGTTGAAATCGTTGAACCAGATCTACTAAATCCAGGCCACATAGCTATTGCTTGAGAGATACCAATGACAAATGCTTGGAAATAATTAATTTGATCTACTGTTTGAGGATGCTGAACAGTTTTAGAATATTTATCAGCTATAATCATATAAATGGCACCTATAAATAAACCAATTAAGACTGTTGGTACACTAAATAAGTATTTTTCAATTAAATCATCAAATAAAAATCCTAAAATCCCTGCTGGGACCATACCTACTAATACATGTATTAAATTCAGACGTCGTGGTTTTGAACGTCTATCTCCCGCAGTGGAAGGTTCAGGTTTATGTTGACCAATGTGTAAAATTTCTAAGAAGCGTTCTCTAAATACCCAAGCAGCCGCAAATACCGAACCTAACTGTATAACAACTTTAAATGTGAATGCTGATTGAGAACCGAGAAAATTAGTTGACTTTAACCACATATCATCGACAAGTATCATGTGCCCAGTAGAAGAAACAGGGGCGAATTCGGTAAGTCCTTCTACGATACCTAAGATGATGCCTTTTATTAATTCAAGTAAAAACATACTTTACCCACTTTCTTATCTCTATTAATTTATTACTAGTACTCAAAATACCATATTATCATAGCATAGAAAATCATATTGATGGTGTTTACAATCTAAATACTAGACCAAAGTCTTATAAATGTATTAAGTTATGACTAGAATTATTCTGTGAGCGAAATGATTTTAATTTTTTGTAAACACTCTATAATATATGTAGGTGAGATTATTGTGAAAAAACTAACAAAAATGGTTTTAAGTTATAAATTATACCCCGCACTCATGTTAATCATGAGCGTTTTTTTATCTTTTACGGTCGTTGTGCAAAACATTTCAATTTCACACTTTTTAAATCACTTACTGTATTACCAACAACAATCTTTATTATTATTGTTATCAGTTATTTTTATCTCCCTTATTTTAAGGGCAACATTTAATATGCTGATTCAATTTTTAGGAGATCATTTGGCATTTAAAATAAAACATATGCTTAGAGAACAAATGATTTTGAAGAAAAGTGTCCGTTCAATTGGTGAAGAAATAAATATTTTAACTGAAAGTATTGATGGTATCGGTCCGTTCTTTCAGAGTTATTTACCTCAAGTCTTTAAATCAATGTTAATTCCCATCGTTATTATTATTACCATGTGTTTTGTTCATTTACCTACTGCTATTATTATGATAGTTACCGCACCTTTTATTCCATTGTTTTATGTTATTTTTGGACTTAAAACAAGAGATGAGTCGAAGGATCAAATGACATATTTAAACCAGTTTAGTCAACGTTTTTTAAATACTGCTAAAGGTCTTATTACATTTAAACTTTTAAATCAAACGAAACATTCTGAGCAACAACTTTATAAAGACAGTACACGTTTTAGAGATTTAACAATGCGTATTTTGAAAAGTGCCTTTTTATCAGGACTTATGCTTGAGTTCATAAGTATGTTAGGGATTGGATTGGTCGCATTGGAAGTGGCTTTAAGCTTAGTTGTGTTTAACCATATCAACTTTGTGACTGCAGCGATTGCGATTATTTTAGCTCCTGAATTTTATAATGCGATTAAAGACTTAGGTCAAGCATTTCATACAGGTAAGCAAAGTGAAGGTTCTAGCGATGTGGTGTTTTCATTTTTAGAATCTGAAGATAAAGCTGACTCTCCTACATTAAAAGTGGATGAGAAACAGTTTGAACAAGTTTTAATCAAACATGTTGATTTTCAATACGCTAATAGTAATCATATGGCATTGAAAAACATTTCATTTTCGGTAAATAAAGGAGAAAAGGTCGCTATTGTGGGACCGAGTGGTGCAGGGAAATCCACTTTAGCTAAGTTGCTTAGTCAATCAGTAACACCCACACATGGAACACTTTCATTTAACCAAGCATCATTAAATATTGGATTTCTAAGTCAGTGCCCATATATATTTGCAGATTCTATCAAAAATAATATTGCAATGTATGATGATGAGATATGTGATGCACAAGTGATTCAAGTGCTTGATGAAGTGGGGTTAAAAGAGAAAGTACTTTCATTGAAATATGGTATCTATACTTCTATTGGTGAAGGTGGGGAAATGTTATCAGGTGGACAAATGAGACGTATTGAGTTAAGTCGTTTATTATTATTGAAACCTGATATTGTTATTTTTGATGAACCAGCGATAGGATTAGATATTGAAACTGAAAAGGTCATACAACAAGTATTAGAGCATCATTTTTCTACAACGACAGTGTTTATTATTGCACACCGTGATTCAACCATTCGAAGTTCAGCACGGCGTATATATCTCGAAAGTGGTCATCTTATAAAAGATGACTCGATCATTTCTGTTTCGCGTAGTGAGGTGACGATAGATCAATGAAATCACGTATTCATTTTAGTATAGATAGAGATTTAATATGCGCTATCATGGTAGGTGTTTTAGGTGGAATTATAGCATTAGCAATGTTCTTTTTAAGTGGTTATATGATTACTCAAAGTGCGCTAGGTGCGCCACTCTATGCATTAATGATTTTAGTTGTATCTGTTAAATTGTTTGGATTTTTAAGAGCAATCACACGCTATATAGAAAGATTACTTTCACACAAGACGACATTTACAATGTTACGTAATGTACGAGTTCAATTTTTAAAAATGCTATATCCAGTCGTTCCAGATATCTATAGAAAATTTAATTCAAGTGATCTTATTACAAAAATGATAAGCCGTGTAGAAGCTTTACAAAACATATATCTGAGAGTATATTACCCACCGATTGTAATCGGATTAACTGCAATTGTTTCAGTAATGACTATGTTGTTTTTATCTCCTCTACATGCATTAGTGATTACTTTAAGTATGTTATTAACTTTATGGATTGTTCCTTGGTTAAGCGCTAAGAAAGCACGTAAATTAAAGCAACAAGTGACTCAAACGCAAAAAATATTTCTTAAAAGATATTATGATTATAAAGAAGGTCATGAAGAATTAAAACGTTTCAATCGTAGCGATGACTTCAAAAATACAGTTTCCCATGCTTTACGACAATTTGATGATATGCAACTTAAAGAACGCCGATTTCTTTCAATTTATGACTACTTGTTAAACTTAATTGCAATGTTCTCAATATTTATGTGTTTAGTGTTAGGCGCGCAACAGATTCATGATGGTCAGCTCAATGCTATTTATATTACAAGTATTATATTGATGATATTAACTTTATTTGAACAAGCAGTACCTATGAGCAATGTGGCATATTATAAAGCGGATACAGACCAGGCACTTGAAGAGATACACGAGGTTATTGTACCTAATTATAAAATTCCTTCAGAACGTACTAACTTAAAGCGTTCGCAAAATCATTTATTAGAAATTAAAAATGTCACATTTAAATATGAACATCAACATCACTCTATTCTAAAACAGATTAATCTAACCGTTGAATATGGTGATAAGGTAGCAATCATCGGTCCTTCAGGATCAGGTAAAAGTACTTTACTTCAAGTATTACTTGGGCTATATCAAATAGAAGAGGGGAAAGTGAGATTAAATGGTAAAGATATGAACAGTATCAATGACAATGAAAAATATCAAACATTTAATGCAATGCTTCAATCTCAATATATTTTTGATGGTACAATTCGTGATAATTTATTTTCTGAGCAATCAGATGATAACCTCAAAAAGGTTCTCGGAGATGTTGGATTAGAATATTTAAATTTAGATAGAATAGTTACGTTAGACGGTCATAATTTATCAGGTGGGGAAGCTCAACGTCTAAGTTTAGCGAGATTGCTATTAAGACCTTCGGCCGATTTTTGGATATTAGATGAACCTACTACAGCACTAGATATTAATAATACCCAAAAAATTATAAATTTGATTGAATCCTTATCCCAAACACTCATCATAGCTACACATGATTTAGAAATACTTCCAAGATTTAATAAAATTATAGTCATGAATGATGGAGAAATAATAGAAAATGGCTCATATCAAGAATTAATGCAGCATGACGGTTATTTAAAAAAAGTAATAGAAATGAATAGAAACGAAATGAAATTTTTTAATTAAATCATATATAACAAAATCCTGAGACACTAAGTTTTGTCTCAGGATTTTGTTATATATTGGTAGTCGATGACTAAGATGAAAAAGAACTTGTATTCAGTCTTCTCAGTCATAGTTCTCGTTACCACAGGAAGAACATGAATTTAATTCAAATTCTGTCCACACCTTTATTATATAATATGTTTGAGTGTACAATGTATTTAAAACTTAACCTTTAACTTTAGTTTCATGACAGCAACACATTACTTTTCTTTTGTTTCGATAAATGCATCGATGACTTTACCTAATAAACGATTAAGTTCTTTGACCTCATCTTTAGATAAAGAAGAAGCAGTTGCAACTTTCTCAGATGCGTTGCTTAATTCGGGCCTAATCATTTCACTTTTGTCTGTTAAGTGAATAAATACTTCACGTTGATCTACTTCAGAACGTTCACGTTTGATTAAATCAACTTGTTCCATTCTCTTGAGTAATGGTGATACAGTTCCAGTATCAAGTGCTAATTCTGTAACGACCTTTTTGACGTTAACAGGTGATTCATCCCATAATATTGTTAAAACAAGAAATTGTGGGTATGTTAGATTGTACTTTTTAAAGACTTTGTTTGAATAGTAGCGATTAACTTGTCTTTGAGCGTTGTACAAACTAAAGCATAGCTGCTCTTTTAAATTATGTTGTTCAGACATTAAAGTTCTCCTCCAGACATTCTATCCGTATTCTCTTTTTTTCGGATTGGAATCCATCTATGTTGCTTGTTTTATATACAACACTATGATTCAATGTCATGCTAAAATTAAAGTATGTTTAAAGTTTAGAAGATATCTTACATTAAATCAAGTAAAAAGATAATTAAATATTTATGTTATCATATATTAAAATGTTTGTAATAGTAAAGGATATATTAAAATGAAAAATAATAAAAATGAAAAGTTGAAAATCACAATCGTTAGCGGTTTCTTAGGCAGTGGTAAAACTACGTTCCTGACACATTATATTAATGAATTATTAAAAATTGATGAGAAAATAACAGTAATTATGAACGAATTTGGATCATTTGATGTAGATGGTAACCATTTGAGTGAATTAGTCAAAGTATATCCATTATTGAATGGTTGTGTTTGTTGTGATATGAAATCAGATTTAGTTCAACAAATTGAGATGCTCAGTCACAACCATGAAACGGACCATATTATAATAGAAGCAACTGGTATCGCGCATCCTATTGAATTGATCATGGCGTGTCAAGATCCTCGCATAGTTCAGTTTGTTGAACGTCCCCATGTTGTTAGTATTGTTGATGCACTTCGCTTTTTACAAAGACAACAGTATACTGACTCCACAAAGCGTCTCATGGAAGAACAACTCGAGGTAAGCGATGTGCTCGTCGTTAATAAATTAGATTTAATAACTGTTGAAGACAGACATACTTTAAAAAAACAACTTAACGAAGTAAACAAATATAGTTCAAAAATATATACTACTTATGGACAAGTTAATATCGATGAGATGTCACAATTTCGTGATCAATTAGTAATGACACACACACATTCTCATCACCATGGTATAAATAGTATGCAATACACATTTACAACAGCCATTGATCGACAATTATTTTACCAATTTATTTTGCGTATGCCTGATAATGTTTTAAGATTAAAGGGATATGTACAATTTAAAGATGAACCCAATGTGACATATGAGTTTCAATATTCATTTGGTATGCCAGATTATGAAGTTATTAATGGGGATTATCCGTTAACAATAGTATTGATTGGTGAACAACTTGATGTTAACAGATTAAAAAATAAACTCGATATGTTGCAATTCTCATAAATAAGGAGAGTATGATAAAAATGAATGAAGATAACCGTAACAAACAAATTAAATTTGAAAGAAACCTAATCACTTTTCCATATTTAGGTTTTGCCTTTGTTGTCTTATTATTTAATATCTTTTATACCGATGTAAAAATTACAATGGTCTTATTTGGTCTATTCTTTGCTTACAATTTAGGAATGCTTTTTATTGCCTTCATAAGACATTTTAAACGTACACTTATATTAACCTTAATACTAACAATATTAAGTGGTATAGCATTTTTTGTACTGCTTTATGTTTTTGGATTAAATCATGATATTTTTGGATAGTCAGTCATTATATAAATATTTATTTCACATAAGTCTTCAAGCGCTTTGTCATTTCAATGTTATAATTAACATGAATTGGCAAAGCTTTTTGATTTTTAAAGAGAAAATTAAACAAGGGGGCATTGCTTATGGTCAATAGAAGAAAGATATCAATTATTGGTGCGGGACATACAGGAGGGACTCTAGCATTCATTCTTGCACAAAAGGAATTAGCAGAAATTGTGTTGATTGAACGCCAGCAATCAGAGGGGATGGCTAAAGGAAAGGCGTTAGATATTTTAGAAAGCGGACCCATTTGGGGGTTTGACACACCTATACATGGTTCAGTAAATATAGAAGATATTAAAGACTCAGACGTAGTGGTGATGACTGCAGGTATACCTAGGAAATCAGGAATGACAAGAGAAGACTTAGTTCAAACTAATGAACAAATAGTACGAGAAACTGCACTACAAATTGCAACGTATGCACCTCAGTCAATAATTATTGTACTGACTAATCCGGTTGATGTTATGACATATACAGCATTTAAAGCATCAGGTTTTCCTAAAGAACGTATTATTGGTCAATCTGGAATTTTAGACGCTGCAAGATATCGAACTTTTATCGCTCAAGAACTTAACGTGTCTGTCAAAGATGTAAATGGGTTTGTGTTAGGAGGACACGGTGATACGATGTTACCTTTGGTAAATACAACACACATTAATGGGATTCCCGTTAAACATCTTATTTCTAAAGAAAAGATTGATCAAATTGTTGAACGTACACGTAAGGGTGGTGCAGAAATTGTTGAATTATTAGGTCAAGGCTCAGCTTATTATGCACCAGCAACTGCCATATATGAAACTATAGATGCAATTTTTAATGATCGGAAACGTTTATTACCAAGTATTGCTTATCTAGAAGGAGAATACGGATGCTCAGATATTTGTTTTGGTGTTCCTACTATAATAGGATATCAAGGAATAGAAAAGATTATAGAGGTAGATATGAATAATGATGAATATCAACAACTACAACACTCTGCGCAAGCTGTGAGTGAAGTCAAAAACTCATTAAAATTCAAATAAATAACTAGGAAATCCTTCATCGGAAGTTGTTAGATTTTTGTGAAAATTGTGTGAAGGGTATTTGTCGTTGATATATATAAAAGCGCTTTCTTGATATAATGAACATATATTCATAGAATAAGGAGACGATGATAATGGCTAAAGGGGACCAATATCAAGCGCATACTGAAAAATATCATGATAAAAAGTCTAAAAAAAATTATAAACCTGTGTGGATTATCATTAGTTTTATTATTTTAATTACTATCTTGTTATTACCGACACCAGCAGGATTGCCTGTAATGGCTAAAGCAGCATTAGCTATTTTAGCTTTCGCTGTAGTTATGTGGGTTACAGAAGCAGTTACTTATCCAGTTTCTGCAACATTAATTTTAGGATTAATGATACTTTTACTAGGTTTAAGTCCAGTTCAAGATTTATCCGAAAAACTTGGAAACCCTAAAAGTGGCGACATAATACTAAAAGGTAGCGATATTTTAGGAACGAATAACGCGCTTAGTCACGCTTTCAGTGGTTTTTCAACCTCAGCCGTAGCACTTGTAGCTGCAGCATTATTTTTAGCAGCAGCAATGCAGGAAACCAATTTACATAAACGACTTGCATTACTTGTGCTATCAATTGTAGGAAATAAAACTAGAAATATAGTCATTGGGGCTATTTTAGTATCTATTGTTCTAGCATTTTTTGTACCATCAGCTACAGCGCGTGCTGGTGCAGTTGTCCCAATATTACTGGGAATGATTGCTGCATTTAATGTGAGTAAGGATAGTAGACTTGCTTCATTATTAATTATTACTGCTGTACAAGCAGTTTCGATATGGAATATAGGTATTAAAACGGCTGCAGCACAAAATATTGTAGCCATCAATTTTATTAACCAAAATTTAGGACATGATGTATCATGGGGAGAGTGGTTTTTATATGCTGCGCCGTGGTCAATCATTATGTCTATAGCTCTTTATTTTATAATGATTAAGTTTATGCCACCTGAACATGATGAAATTGAAGGTGGAAAACAGTTAATTAAAAAGGAACTTAATAAATTAGGACCAGTCAGTCATAGAGAATGGCGACTAATTGTGATTTCAGTGCTTTTATTATTCTTCTGGTCGACTGAGAAAGTATTGCATCCGATTGATTCAGCTTCGATTACACTAGTTGCTCTAGGTATTATGCTAATGCCAAAGATTGGTGTTATTACTTGGAAAGGTGTTGAAAAGAAGATTCCGTGGGGAACGATTATAGTATTTGGTGTAGGAATCTCACTTGGTAATGTATTACTTAAAACAGGAGCCGCTCAATGGTTAAGCGATCAAACATTTGGTTTAATGGGGCTTAAACATTTACCAATCATAGCAACTATTGCGTTAATTACTTTATTTAATATATTAATACATTTAGGTTTTGCAAGTGCAACGAGCTTAGCCTCTGCGTTAATACCTGTGTTTATTTCTTTGACTTCAACGCTAAATTTAGGTGATCATGCTATTGGTTTTGTATTAATACAACAATTTGTGATTAGTTTTGGTTTCCTGCTACCTGTTAGTGCACCACAAAATATGCTTGCATATGGTACTGGGACTTTTACTGTAAAGGATTTTTTAAAGACAGGTATACCTTTAACGATAGTAGGTTATATTTTAGTTATCGTTTTTAGTTTGACGTATTGGAAATGGCTTGGTTTAGTATAAGTAAAAGATTTAGGTATTTAAATGATAATTATAAATGTCTCGTAAAGTTTAATATTTTAACTTTACGAGACATATTTTATAAATTCGTGGCAAGTTAATCTTAATAGTTGAAATGAAGCGTATAAAAATATATGAATGTAAATAGAATTTAGTATTAGGGTATAACAAAAAATTAATGTTAGGTGGTAATATCTAATGGCTATAGGTGTCATTTTAAATAGAGTTTTTAGGATAAATAATAACCCCTTATTTGATTATATATATAGAAATAAAGAATCTATAAATCAATGTTATTTTATTATTCCAACTGAAGAGTTTGAAGAAGAAGCAAAAAAGAAAGCACAATACTATTATGGGTCCATACAGAAGTTTATGTATGAACTACAACGATATGATATAGAACCCTTTTTGATGTCTTATGATAAATTAATAGATTTTTGTAAAAAACAAGCTATAGACAAAGTTGTTGTTGCAGGTGATATTATGAGTTATCATCACGAAGAATATGATATTTTACATCAAAGAAAACGGTTTAAACAAGCTGATATTCAAGTAATATCATTAAGGGCAAATCATTATTTTAACCCTTGCAAAACACATAATAAACAAGGGGAACCTTATAAAGTATTTACCAGTTTTTATAGAAAATGGCGCCCTTACTTAATGATTAGAGATGAATATGACTATCATTTAGAAGATATTACAAAGGTTGCAGTGAAATCTCAACATAAACTTAAAAAAGATTATCATTCATATGGCATAAGTGAACGTGATGTTCAAAATCGTTGGGCTGAATTTTTATCTCAAGATATCGAAAATTATAAAGAAAACAGGGAATATTTGTCTGAAGTATTAACAAGCCAACTAAGTATTTACTTAGCTTATGGAATGATAGATATTATACAAGTTTTCAACGATTTACTTCAAAATTATGATAAAAATGAACAAAATTACGAAGCTTTTATACGTGAATTGATTTTTAGAGAGTTTTATTATGTATTAATGACCAATTATCCCGAAACAGCTCATGTTGCTTTTAAAGAAAAATACCAACAATTGAAATGGTCTTATGATGAAGAGAATTTTAAATTGTGGAAAGATGGGAATACTGGTTTTCCTATTATTGATGCAGCAATGGAGGAACTTAAAACAACTGGATTTATGCATAATCGCATGAGAATGATAGTTTCTCAATTTTTAACTAAGGATTTGTTTATTGACTGGATTTGGGGTGAGTCATTTTTCAAACAAAAATTAATAGATTATGATGCAGCTTCAAATGTTCACGGATGGCAATGGTCGGCTTCTACTGGAACAGATGCTGTACCATACTTTAGAATGTTTAATCCTATAAGACAAAGCGAGCGTTTTGATAATAATGCTCGATATATTAAAACTTACATTCCAAAATTAAATCAGATAGATGCTAAGTATTTACACGATACCCATAAATTCGAGCAACAAATAAAGGGTCAAGGTGTTGAAATAGGTAAAGACTATCCTAAACAAATGATTGATCACAAAGAAAGTAGACAACGTGTAATGTCAGAATTCAAAGCATTAGATTAAAGAAAAAAGATCTGAACAACAGTATACGTGTGTTCAGATCTTTATCTAGTTACATAAAAAAACAAACATAGATTAAAATATATTCTAACAAAGTTAAAATATACATATATTTAAGGTTTAATTTAGTTTTAAAAGGGACTTCCCAATTTGTATAACGGGTCTCATAATAAAATAATTGCATCAAATATAATCCTATCCCCAACGGTAAACACATTAATAAAATAGCTTTAGTATAGCTCCATCCTATTTGATGCCATAAATGACCTATCATGAGTTGAATCATGATGAGACATACCATTAATATTACTTCAATCATCATTGGTAAAATCTCACCCCTTTAACAAACAATATGACTGTTGCTTGTATGAGCACCATTAGAATGACAAATAGTAACGCTTTAACATCTATGATTAAAAAAACCTCTTTCACAATTTTTAAAGGTGCATTTAATAAATAGACAGTATGTAGTCTTAAGAATCGACCGATGTAAATACCTAATCCATTTAAGAACATTAATATAACTATCAATAGTCGATTTATCCATACATAAGACGTAAAATGTGCAATTTCTAAAAATATAAGAGTTGTGAGGTATATTGCTAAGAGTACGCCAAGTATTAAATAGGTGAAATAAATCCATTCTGTGATGTTTAATCCAGCTAAAAAGTTAAATTGAAATTGGTTTAAGTGTATGAGATCGGTAATCATATAAAATGTGTTTGGAACTAATAATAGAAATATGAGTCCGAAAACAATAAATAAGGGCCATTCAAAAGCTTTGACTGGTTTGAATAATTTTAAAAGTAGACAAAGTTCAAAAGGCACGTATGCTAAAAATAAATTTAACGTCATAAAGTTAAAAATATGTGATTCAGTCAAAGATATAGCAAATAAGATAATGAAATATATTCTTGCAAAGTAACGAGATTGCATAACCACGCACTACTTTCTATAGAGTTTAATAATCGAGAGTTAATGATAACTTTTACATTGAGGCATTTCAAACAATTTGAGGTGCTTTCTGTTTATACAGATGTGAAAGTGAAGAAAAATTAAACCGTACATTCATTAGACTTTGGTAAATTTGATTAAGATTATGTCGAAAGTTTAGGAAGATACAGTTTCGTTTAATTATATGCTAAATTTTTAACTAAAAATAGAGTTTAGTGAAATTTAAATATTAAACTTTTCAAAATGATTGTCATGCCACGTTAAATTGTTATACAATGTAGAAACTTTTAGTAAAGTAAAGTTTTTATGCGAGACATTAAAATTAAAAAATAAACTTGCGATAAAATTCAAAATGATTGGTATGCTTATCATATTAGAAAAAAAAGGGGGGTGTCCTATGAAAAAGCAATTATTTATTCTTTATTTTAATATATTTCTTATATTTTTAGGAATTGGGTTAGTTATTCCTGTACTTCCTGTATATTTAAAGGATTTAGGATTAAAAGGTAGTGATTTAGGAATGCTAGTTGCTGCCTTTGCATTATCACAAATGATTATTTCACCATTTGGTGGGACACTAGCTGATAAATTGGGGAAAAAATTAATTATATGTATCGGTTTAGTATTCTTTTCTGTCTCTGAATTTATGTTCGCAGCCGGTCAAAGTTTTACCATTTTAATCATTTCACGTGTTTTAGGTGGTTTTAGTGCAGGCATGGTCATGCCTGGTGTAACAGGTATGATTGCAGATATTTCTCCAGGAGCTGATAAAGCTAAAAACTTTGGATATATGTCGGCAATTATTAATTCAGGTTTCATATTAGGGCCTGGATTTGGAGGGTTTTTAGCTGAAATTTCACATAGATTACCTTTCTATGTTGCTGGAACATTAGGTGTTGTTGCATTCATTATGTCAGTTTTATTAATTCATAATCCTCACAAAGCAACCACAGATGGATTCCACCAATATCAACCCGAATTATTCACTAAAATTAATTGGAAAGTATTTATTACGCCAGTTATATTAACACTTGTATTAGCATTTGGTTTATCTGCTTTTGAAACATTGTTTTCTTTATATACAGCTGACAAAGTAAAATATACTCCTAAAGATATTTCGATAGCTATTATCGGTGGAGGCGTGTTCGGCGCATTATTCCAGGTATTCTTCTTTGATAAATTTATGAAATATATGAGTGAACTTAATTTTATTGCATGGTCATTACTATATTCAGCTATTGTTCTCGTTATGTTAGTGCTTGCAAACGGTTATTGGACGATTATGATGATTAGCTTTGTTGTTTTTATAGGCTTTGATATGATTAGACCGGCTTTAACCAATTACTTCTCGAATATAGCAGGTAAACGGCAAGGTTTTGCAGGTGGATTGAATTCAACTTTTACCAGTATGGGTAACTTTATAGGTCCTCTTGTAGCTGGTGCATTATTCGATGTTAATTTAGAGTTTCCTTTATATATGGCTATTGCGGTTTCATTAAGTGGAATTATCATTATTTTTATTGAAAAAGGACTTAAGTCACGTCGTAAAGAAGCAAATTAATACTCAAGGGGCCCCAACAAAAAGAATTTCACCAAGAAATTCCACAGACAAGGCAAGTTGGGGTTTGGGGCCCCAACAAAAAGAATTTCACCGAGAAATTCCACGGACAAGGCAAGTTTAGACGGAAGAGGTGGGACACAGTGTTCAAGATGACTTCTGTGTCCCACTTCTTTTGTTTTATAACTTGTAATGCAAAGTTGATGTTATCTCAAATACAAGTTTTAAAAGATTATGAATTATTAGTGGTTTATGTAACAAAAATAACAACCACATTAATGTTATTGTTACAAATATTACAATCTATTTAAATTGTAATCTACATATCTTTTATTAAAAGTTGTTGTGTTAAGATAGAATAAATCTTAAGAGAAATGTGGGTAAGGAGATGAAATTGAAAAACTTATTTTTAAGTTCTGTTGCAGTTATTTTGTCAATTTGTTTAGTACTTTTATTATTTTTAGCTACAAACCAAAATGCATTAGCGAAAGTCCATAAAACAATTTGCACTTTTACTAAAGTAAAAACAGTTTCTCATAACAATATATTCCCTAACTTAAATATGAATCATGTTGCTGAAGCTTCAGAAAAAAACTCTGATTATCAAAAGAATGTTAATAAAACAAATCAACAAAGTGTAAGAACGCAAACATCTTATGATTTCAATCCACAAGAATGTAAAGTAATTGCTTTGAATTACGCTGAGAATCATTTAAGTAAAAAATATAATATAGAGCGTACCTTCAACGAGTCGCTTCATTCAGTATATGTATTTTCTAGTGAAAATAAACTTCATCAAACTAAGGTTAAAGTCAATAAAAGTGGGACTGTACATGCATCAAACATCAATTATCATTAATTAACACGCTTTCTACTATATAAGAAAGGGTGTTTTTTAATAGTGTTAGAGTAAATGAAATAAAGTTTTCATGTTAAAATGAAATGTGAATGATCATTATAAAGGGTGAGTATATGTCTAAAACTAAAAAAACAAATGCTATGCGGATTTTAGATAGAGCTAAAATTAATTATCAAATGAATACTTACGAAGTTACTGACAAGCATCAACATGGAGAAGAAATTGCTCAACTCGTAGGTGCTAAAATAGAAGAAGTCTTTAAAACACTTGTACTAGAGAATTCTAATCATGAACACTATGTTTTTGTCATTCCAGTTAATGAAACGTTAGATATGAAAAAGGCTGCTCATGTTGTTAATGAAAAGAAATTGAACTTAATGCCTCTCGATCAATTAAAACAAGTAACAGGGTATGTTAGAGGAGGGTGTTCCCCTATCGGTATGAAACATTCCTTTAAAACGACGATTGATGCTTCTGCTAGAAATTTAGAAAAAGTTTATATTAGCGGAGGTCAAAGAGGAATGCAAATTATCATTCATGTGAATGATTTAATTGACATGACGAAGGCTCAAGTAGAATCTATTACACAGAATTAATCGTGTATAGACATTTAATGTTTCAACATTATTTGAATAAATTTGTAAAGACATTGTTAAATACTTAGAAAATGATCTCTGAAAATTAAAATGTACGACTTAAATTGTGATGATGTAATTCATTTTAAACACCTAATCGGAAAGGTGTTTTTATTTTTGTCACAAAATGATTGTTTTTGATTGAAAATGGAAGATTTTGATTGAAATATGTAAGCGTAGCCATTACAATATAAGTGAGTTAGGGGAGGTATAGCAGTGATATCAGAAAAACGACAGAATTTAATTTTACAAGAATTAACTCAAAAGGACTTTTTAACACTTCAAGATTTAGTTGATAGAACAGGATGTAGTGCATCAACTATACGAAGAGATTTATCTAAGTTACAAAATATGGGTAAATTACAACGTGTACATGGTGGTGCTACAATTCATCAAAATCGAGTTAAGGAACCTAAGTTATCTGAAAAAAGAACTCAGAATTTACGTGAAAAACAAGAAATCGCTAAACGTGCTGCATGTGATATACAAGATCATGAATGTATATTTCTAGATGCGGGTTCCTCAACTTTTGAGTTAATTCAATATATTGAGGCAAAGGATATTACTGTTGTAACAAACGGAATGACACATGTTGAAGAACTATTAAAGCACGGTATTAAAACTTTAATGGTTGGTGGCCAAGTTAAACCTACGACAATGGCTACAGTTGGTGCTAACGCGTTAGAAACATTAAGACGTTATTGTTTTGATCGCGCTTTTATAGGAATGAACGGTATTGATTTAAAATATGGATTAACAACCCCTGATGAACAAGAAGCTTTGATTAAAGAAACAGCTATGAAACTATCAAATCATAAATATGTGCTTGTCGATCAATCAAAGTTTAATCAAATTTATTTTGCAAGAGTTCCAATTTTAGATGGGCTTAGCATCATAACTTCGCAAAAGGCAATGCAAAGCAAGATGACTGAAGCTTACATGAATGAATTTAATTTTATAGGAGGGAAATCATGATATATACAGTTACTTTCAATCCTTCAATCGATTACATCATTTTTACTGATGGATTTGAAATAGCAGGATTAAATCGGGCAAAAGCAACGTATAAATTTGCTGGAGGTAAGGGGATCAATGTATCAAGAGTACTTAAAACTTTAGATGTTGATTCTACAGCCTTAGGATTTTCAGGAGGTTTCCCTGGGGATTTTATTACTCAAACACTTGAGGACAGTAATATTCAATCAGATTTTGTTCAAGTAGATGAGGATACGCGTATTAATGTGAAACTCAAATCAGGTCAAGAAACAGAAATCAATGCACCCGGACCTAAAGTGACACACGCGCAATTTGAACAACTTTTATCACAAATACGTCGCACTACAAAAGACGATATTGTTATTGTAGCTGGAAGTGTACCGAACAGTATTCCAAGTGATGCTTATGCACAAATCGCACAAATCACTGAAAAAACTGGTGCGCAACTAGTTGTTGATGCAGAAAAAGATCTTGTTGAAACAGTATTACCATATCGACCATTATTTATTAAACCAAACAAAGATGAATTAGAAGTAATGTTTAACACTACAGTCAAGAGTGATGAAGATGTTATAAAATATGGTAAAGAAATTTTAAAAAAGGGGGCACAATCAGTCATCATTTCACTTGGTGGCGATGGTGCGATATATGTTGATCAACATCAAAGTATTAAAGCTGTGAATCCACAAGGACATGTAGTTAATACAGTAGGATCTGGTGATAGTACAGTGGCAGGTATGGTAGCAGGGTTGTCCATGGGTCTTAATGTAGATGAAGCTTTTCAACAGGCCGTAGCTTCAGGAACAGCGACTGCTTTTTCAGAAGATTTAGCGACAAGAGATGCTATAGAAAATATTAAATCTCAAGTGACAATTTCTGTACTTGATGGGGAGTGAAAAAGATGAGAATTACTGAACTGTTAACTAAAGAAACAATAGCGATGGATTTAGATGCTTCTGATAAGAGTGGGGTGATTACTGAGCTAGTTAATCAATTGGATAAAGCAGGTAAGTTAAGTGACCCTGTATCGTTTAAAGAGGCAATTCATAATCGTGAATCTCAGAGTACAACAGGGATTGGTGAAGGTATTGCTATACCACATGCTAAAGTTGCAGCAGTTAAAACACCTGCAATTGCATTCGGTAAATCTAAAGAAGGTGTGGATTATCAGAGTTTAGACATGCAACCTGCACACTTATTCTTTATGATTGCAGCGCCTGAAGGTGGAGCACAAACGCACTTAGATGCACTTGCGAAACTTTCCGGAATATTAATGGATGAGAAAATACGTGAAAAATTAATTCATGCTGAATCTCCTGAAGAAGTGTTAAACATTATCGATGAAGCGGATGATGAGGCAACAAAAGAAGAAGAAGCAGAAGCGAATGAAAATGCAACTGTTCCAACTGACAACTCAAATCAAGATAATAATGAGCCTTATGTTTTAGCAGTTACAGCATGCCCAACTGGTATAGCCCACACATATATGGCACGTGATGCTTTGAAAAAGCAAGCTGAGAAGATGAACATCAAAATTAAAGTTGAAACAAATGGTTCTAGTGGTATTAAAAATCATTTAACTGAACAAGACATAGAACGTGCAACTGGAATAATTGTTGCAGCAGATGTCCATGTAGAAACTGATCGTTTTGATGGAAAAAATGTGGTTGAGGTTCCTGTTGCTGATGGTATTAAACGCCCCGAAGAACTAATTAATACAGCATTAGATACAAATCGTAAACCATTCGTAGCGCAAGGTGGATCGAAAAAACATGACGATAATGAAGAAAAGTTAAGTCCAGGAAAAGCATTCTATAAACACTTAATGAATGGTGTTTCTAATATGTTACCACTTGTTATTTCGGGTGGTATCTTAATGGCAATTGTATTCTTATTCGGCGCAAACTCATTTAAACCTGATAGTTCAGAATATAATGCATTTGCTGAACAATTATGGAATATCGGTAAAAATAGTGCCTTTGCTTTAATTATTCCGATTTTAGCTGGTTTCATTGCACGTAGTATTGCAGATAAACCAGGTTTTGCAGCTGGTTTAGTTGGTGGTATGTTAGCTATTTCTGGAGGTTCTGGATTTATTGGTGGAATTATTGCAGGTTTCTTAGCAGGTTATTTAACTCAAGGAATTAAATATATTACACGTAAATTGCCACAAGCAATTGAAGGCTTGAAACCTACTTTAATCTATCCATTGCTTTCTGTTTCAATTACTGGATTATTAATGGTGTATGTCTTTAATCCGCCAGCAGCTTGGTTAAATCATTTGTTATTAAATGGTTTAAATAGTTTGTCAGGCTCTAATATTATGTTACTTGGTCTTGTGATTGGAGCTATGATGGCAATTGACATGGGCGGTCCATTTAATAAAGCAGCTTATGTATTTGCTACTGCTGCACTAACTGAAGGTAATGCAGCTCCTATTACTGCAGCGATGATTGGTGGTATGATTCCTCCATTAGCTATCGCTACAGCAATGTTAATCTTTAGAAGAAAATTCACTAAAGAGCAAAGAGGCTCAATTGTACCAAACTATGTTATGGGATTATCATTTATTACTGAAGGTGCCATCCCATTCGCAGCTGCCGATCCATTACGTGTGATTCCTTCAATGATGGTTGGTTCAGGTGTGGCTGGAGCAATAGCTTTAGGTTTAGGATCAAGTATCAAAGCCCCTCACGGTGGAATTTTCGTCATTGTTGGTACTGATTTTAGCCATATACTTCAAACTCTTATTGCTTTAGTTGTAGGTACGTTAGTTTCAGCTTTACTTTATGGTTTCTTGAAACCAAAAGTAACAGACAATGAAATTCAAGCATCTCAAGCTATGGATGAATAGTAATCATATAATTAGTAATAACAATGCTTTAAATATTTAGAAAATTAATTGAATTAAACGGTGATTTCCATTTCAAAATAAATGGGAATTGCCGTTTTTTGGTTATGTTGCAAAGTTAGAAAAATATAGCTAATTACCATTTTATCATGTCGTTATTCCCTTAACTGGCTAATATATGCCTAATTTCATGGCAAGGCGAAAATCCGTAGATCTGAAGAGACCTGCGGT